>JACRDA010000077.1 GCA_016212965.1 Myxococcales bacterium | reverse complement strand
GCGCGCGCGCGCCCGCGCGCCGGTCGCGGCGGTCGTCGGCTCGGGCCGCGCGGAGCCGGCGCGCGCGTACACGCCGCTCGGCCTCTTGCGTGGTGAGCTCGGCCGCTCCCGTGCGCGCGGTGCCTGCGCCCGGGCGGCGGGGGGAGCGGGCGGGTCGGCTCCGGGCTGCATCTCGCGCAGCAACGTCGCGAGGATGGCGCTCTGGGAGCGCAGGCCGGTCTTCTTCAGGATGCGGTGCCAGTAGGTTGCGAGCGAGCCCCGCCCGCAGCCGAGCCGCTCGCACTGCTCGCCACCCTCGAGCCCCGCGGCGAGCGCCAGCACGGCCTCGGTCTCGCCCGCGCTGAGCGCGTGCGCCGACGCGAAGCGCGCGATGGTCGCCGAGAGCGCGACGCGCTGCCGGTGCGCGCGCTCGACCGCGCGGCACAGCTCGCGCCCGGCGACCGGCTTCGGCAGCGCCACGGTGCAGAGATCGCAGAGCTCGAGGGCGCGCCGCGCGTCGTAGGCGCCGCTCGCCACCACCGTCGCGGCGCCACGGCGGTGGATCTCGCTCGCCAGGGTCGCTCCGTCGCCGTCGGGCAGCCGCAGGTCGAGCACCACCACGTCGGGCCGCCACGCCGCGAGGCGCGCGCGCGCCCGCTTGAGGGTGGCCGCCCACGCCACCTCGTGTCCGGCGCGCTCGAGGTGGCGCCGCCAGCCCTGCGCGGTCGCCTCGTGGTCTTCCACGAGCAAAACGCGCGCTCCGGAGCTCATGCACCCAGGGCTACCTTCGGTCGGGGGTCGCCGTCAACGGTCGGTCAAGACACCGCGCGGCCCCCGCGGCGGTCCCGGAGGCACTCACCGACTTGTATACATTTGCATGACAGGCTAGGGTTGGCCCTTGACGCAAGGGGACGGAAACAGACCATCATGAAGAGCACTCCGAAGAGCGCCCAGAAGCCACAAACCAAGTCGGACTTCATCCTCGCCCACCCGAACGTGCCGGCGAAGGAGATCGTCGCCAAGGCGAAGACCGCAGGGTTCGCGCTGACCGAGAAGTACGTGTACACGATCCGCTCCGTCGCGCGCTCGCGCCAGCAGCGCGCCACGCTGCGGGCTTCGGTGCCGACCGGCAAGAGCGGCGCCGAGTCGCTGCTCGTCGCCGTGGCGGCCGAGGTCGGGCTCGCCCGCGCGATCTCGCTGCTCGAGGCCGAGCGCCAGAAGGTGCTCGCGATGCTCGGCAAGTAGGCTCGCGCCGCGCTAGGGCGCGACGAGCAGACCCGCGACGAGCGGCACCGCGGGCGGCAGCGGCTGCCCCTTGGGTGCGCCGACCACCGTGGCGTAGTCGCAGCTCTGCAGGAGCTCGCGTGCCCGTGGCTCGCCGACCGGCACGAGGCGGTCCTCGCCGACGTTGATCTGGTGCTCGACGAAGTAGCGGTGGCCCGCATCCACCCACAGGCCGAGGGGCAAGGCGTCGCTCACCTCGACGGTGAGGCCGTGCGCGCCGGGGCCTGCGAGGTAGCAGAAGTAGCTCGGGCCCTGGGTCGCGCCGACGACGACACCGTTGTCGCGCACCGGGATCGTGAGCGCCGCACCGATGCTCGCCGGCCGGAAGACGCACACCTGGCCGGAGCTCATGGGCGCCCGCTGAAAGGCGTCGTGCGGGGGTGCCGTGGGGCTCGTGGCGACCGAGTACCCGCTGCAGCCGGCGAGCGAGGCTGCGAGCACGAGCGCTCTGGCGAGCGCAGTGGCGCCTGGCGCGGATGGCATGGCGACATTGTACGCCTCCGAGGGCGCGGCGCATGCTCCAAACGCAGTGCGTCACGACCCCGCGCGCCCGGCCGCGCGGGAGCGCGCGACCGTTCCGTGGTATCGTGCGCCCCATGCGTCCACGCGCACCCCACGGTGAGCGCCGATGGCGTTAGGCACGCGCGGCGCTGCGGCCGCCAGGGCCAGGCTCGGGCGCTACGAGCTCCGTGCGGAGCTGCAGCGCAGCCCGCTCGGCGTGCTGTGGCTCGCGCGCGCCGACGGCGCACGGCCGGTCGTCGCGCTGCGCCGGGTCGTCGATCGGGCGCCCTTCGGGCCGGCCGATCGCGCGGCCGTCGCGGAGGTGGCACGCTGGGCGCGGGAGCTCGACCACCCTACGCTCGTGCCGATCATCGAGATCGAGACGGACGGTGACGAGCTCGGGATCGTGCAGGAGCACGTCGAGGGCGAGAGCCTGCGCAACCTCCTGCGCAGCGCGGCCCTCGAGCACGCGCCGCTGCCCGTGCCGGTGGTGCTGCGCATCGCGCTCGACGTGCTCGACGGGCTCGAGCACCTGCGCGCCCACCGTCTGACCATCCCGCGTGGCTCGGTGTTCGGCGGCCTCACGCCCGAGACCGTGCTCGTCGGGGCCGACGGTCGCACGCGGCTCGTCGAGCCCGGCGTGTCGGGGCTGTGCGGGGGCCTCGCGCCGGAGGGCAGCGCCGGCGCGACGCCGGGGCTCGAGGCGCTCGGCCGCGATCCGAAGCGCGCGGTCTACCACGCCCCGGAGCGCTTCCTCGGGCACGAGCTCGAGGTGCGCGCCGACGTGTTCGTGGTGGGGGCGCTGCTGTGGGAGATGCTGCGCAATCGCGCGCTCTTCCAGGGCGCGACCTACGACGTCGTGGCGCAGCGCGTGCTCGCGGGGGACGTGCAGCGCGTCGACGCCCTCGCACCGCCGGGCGGCAAGGTGGCGCCCACGCGGGTCGCCGACGCGGTGGCGCGGGCGCTCGCGCGCACGGTCGACGAGCGCCCGACGCCCGGCGAGCTCGCCGAGGCGCTGCGCGCGACCGGCGAGGCCACCGCCACGGCCGCCGACGTGAAGGCATGCGTCGAGGCGCTGTGCGCCGACGCGCTCGACAAGCAGCGCGCGCTCGCGGTGAGTGCCTCGGGGCCCGCGCCGGTGTCGACACAGCAGCCCGCGGAGCGGCCCCGCGCCGTGCCGCCGCGCGCGGGTGCCCTGCCTCGACCCGGCGGGCCGCTG
>JACRDA010000076.1 GCA_016212965.1 Myxococcales bacterium | reverse complement strand
TGCCGGTCGCGTCACCCGCGCGCGCCTGGCCGGTCGTCGGCACCGCGACCCACGTGCGGCACGTGCGCCGCCGCTCGACCTACGCGGCCGTCGTCGCGGGCGTCGTGGGGGCGCTCGTCGCCGCGGCCCTGCTCGCGGCGCTCGTCCTCCGCGGCGCGGGCTCGCCCTCGGCGAGCGTCGGCGCGACCGCCACCGCACAGAGCGCGAGCGGCTCGGCGGGCGGCGCGGAGGGCTCGGCCGTCCCGGTCCCGTCGCCCCCGGTGTCGGGCGTCCCCGACGCTCCGGTCAGCGCAGCGGACCCGAGCGCCTCCGCCACGAGTGCCACGAGCACGAGCGCGCCGAGCGCGCGTGCCCCGGCCACGGCGCCCGCGACGAGCGGGCCGTCCGCGCCGCCGCCCGCGTCCTCGACGGCGCCCACGAGCCCGAAGGCGCCACCGAGTGCGACCGCCTCCGCGACCGGCTTCGGCTCGAACCCCTACCGGAAGAGCCCGTGAGCGCCCCGCTCGTCACGCGCGCTGCCCTGCTCGGCGCGCTCTGCCTCGCCCTCGCGGTCGTCGCCACCGGCTGCACCGAGGTCTGCTACGTGCTGCAGGCGGCCGCCGGCCAGGACGAGCTCGGCTACCTCGCGCGCCCGCTCGACGAGGCGCTCGCGGACCGCACCACGCCGCGCGAGGTGCGCGCGGTCCTCGCGCACGTGCCCGCGGTCAAGCGCTACGCCGTGGACAACGGCCTCACCCCCACCGACAGCTACGAGGACTACGTGGCGCTCGGTCGCCCCGCCGTCGTGTGGGTCGTGTCGGCCTGTCGCCCGCTCGCCTTCGAGCCGAAGAGCTGGTGGTTCCCGATCGTGGGCACCGTGCCGTACCTCGGCTGGTTCCGGCCCGCCGACGCCGCGCGCTACGCCGGCGAGCTCGCGGCCGATGGTTGGGACGTGGACGTGCGCAGCTCGAGCGCCTACTCGACGCTCGGCTGGTTCCCCGACCCGGTGCTGTCCACGATGATCCCGCCCGGCGACGCGGCCCTCGGCGAGCTCGTCAACACGGTCCTGCACGAGTCCGTGCACGCGACGCTCTACGTCCCGAGCCAGTCGAGCTTCAACGAGAGCATCGCCTCGTTCGTGGGTGACGTGCTCACCGACCGCTACCTCAGCGCGCGGCTCAGCCCGGCGGCGCCCGAGACGCGCGCCTTTCGCCGCGGGCGCAAGTGGGGCGAGCTGCGCCAGCGCCGCATGCACGCCGTCTACCTCGAGCTCGAGAAGCTCTACGCCTCGACCCTGGCGGACGCCGAGAAGCTCGACAGGAAGCGCACCCTCTTGACGGCGCTGCGCGTCGAGCTCGGCTTCCGGCGCCCCATCAGCAACGCGACGCTGCTCGGCTTTCGCACGTACCACTCCGGCATGCGCGAGCTCGAGGCCCTGTTCGAGGCTTGCGCCGAGAGCGTGCCGCGCTTCATGGCCGCGCTCGGCAGGCTCCGCCCCGAGGACTTCGGCGCGCCGGCCCAGGAGGAGCTCGGCGGCGTGCTCGAGCCGCTGATGAGCTGCCCGAACTGAGGGACCGCCGCGGGCGCTACTCGCGGAACGGGCCGAGCGCGCCGACGAGTGCGCGCTCGTCGATGCGGTGCGTGCTGAGCAGCGTGGCGTACGCCGTGCCGGCGACGGCCCGGAAGCCGGCGTCGTCCACGAGCGCGAGCGTGCTCGGGTCGACCACCCGGCAGAGCAGGCGCGCCGGCGCGTCCTCGTCCTCGCCGGCATCCACCGCCGAGAGCACGAGGTGCACGCCGGTCGGGTCCAGAAAGCAGGCGCGCACCAGGTAGTCGCCCTGCAGCGCCAGCTTGTAGCCCGTGTAGTGGACCCGCGCGCGGAGTCTGGGACCGGCCGCGGAGCGGCTGCGCATCGCGATCGCGACCGTGCCGGCGACCCGCGGCTCGGTCGCGCCCACGAGCCCGAGGGCCTCGTGCAGGGCCAGCGGGGAGCACGGCGTGCCCCGGAGCACGGCCGCGGCCGCGGTCGGTGCGGCGTACGCGCTCGCCTCGCGTGTCAGCGTGCGCCAGCGGCCGGCGCTCGACAGGGCGACCATCGAGAGCTCCGCGTCGTCGGACGTGCGCCCCGCGCTCCGGTTCGGCTGCGAGGCGCGCGCGGCGAGCACGCCCACGAAGGTGCTGCCGACCACGGCGATCGCCTCGACCGAGTACCAGGCCATCGGTCCGCGCCGCAGGCTCTCGGGGCTCGGCTCCTCGTCCGGGTCCGGCGCCCCGCTGCGGCTCGGCCGGCCGCTCGGCACGCCGAGCCCGAGGCGCACGAGCGGGGGCGACACGCGCTTCACTGCGTGCACGAGCAGGGACGTGCCCGGCTCGAGCGCGTAGCCGTCGAGCACGAGGGGGTGCTCGACCGCCTGCTCCCAGAACCCGAGCGTCGAGCCCCAGGTCGCCGGGGCGCCGAAGAGCGCGCGCACCTCGGCCTCGAGCTCGGGCAGGGTGTCGCCCGCGGGCATGATCTGGCGCTTGATGAGGCCGACGAGCGGGCGCGCGAGCACCTGCCGTAGCTCGTCGGGGTAGAGCGTCCGCACCCGCTCCGGGCTCGGGGCCTCCACCATCACGAGCGGGGGGACCGCGCCCTCGTCCGGGTCCCACGCGCGCGCGGCCTCGAGCACGAGGTAGGTGCGCCCGCCCACGTGCTCGACGTCGTGCAGGGCGTAGTCGACGAAGGTCGGCGGCCCGAAGCGCACCACGAAGCGGCCGCCGCGGTCCCACGGCCCGTGCAGGCCGAGCTCCTGGCCACCCGGGATGTCCGGGTGCAGCGCTGCGCTCACGCTCTCGGCGATGTCGCGCCAGGCCCCTCCTTCGGAGCGCGACATTTCATCGATGAAGCTCGTCTCGTCGTCGATCGCCATGGGGGGGCCGGGCGCCCGGGGGCCCGAAGGGCCGACCGAGCATCGGCAGGAGAGGAGCGGAGCCCACGCGCCGCGACGAGCCCCAATGGCGAGCGGCGCCGCGCCCCCGTGTGCCGGGGACTGCGTCAGCGGTGCGCCGCGAGCGTGCCGAGCGCCACGCGCCAGGCCTTGTCGTTCGACTGCACGAGCCCGAGCAGCTCCTTGCGCCTGCGCGCGAGCTCGCCCATCTGATCCTCGGCGGCAACCAGGCGCTCGGCGAGCTCGTCGCTCCCGCCCTCGACGGCGCGGGCGCTCTGGCGCAGCCGCTCGATGTCGCGCTCGAGGTCCGTCACCGCCTGCTCGACCTCGCCGACGTCGGCCCGGGCGCGATCGCGCGCTTCGAGCCCGTCGGCCGCCCGGCCGAGCGTCGCCCGCTGCTCCGCGGGCACGGTCGGCGCCGCCGCGAAGCTGCGCAAGAGCTTCACGTCGAGGCTGTCGAGCGCGTGGCCCTGGCGCAGCCCCTCGCGGATCTCGAGCTCGCGCGCGCTGTCGCCCTGCGCGCCCACCTCGAACACGGCGAGCGCCTGCCCCGACTCCTCGTCGAACTCGATGCGATCGGCGCCCTGCACGTCGGTGTTCCGGCCGTAGCGAAGCGTGAGGTACACCGTGCGCGCGCTGCTCGAGCGGTTGCGGATCTCGTAGCCGTCCGCGTGCATGCGGACGAAGTGCTCGACGAGCGAGTCTTTCTCGAACGTGAAGAGCTGCGGCAGATCGGTCGCCAGGGAGCGCGAGCTCTCGAGCTCGACGTCGAGGTCGATGCCGTAGCGCACGATGCGCTCCTCGCGCGGCTTGGTGCGCGCGAGCCCGGCCTCGCCCGCGAAGCCGCCGTCGCCGAAGATCGCGAGCGTGCCGGCGGGCAGGGTCTGCGCCGTGTCGTTGCGCAGGTGGACAGCGCTCTCGGCCGGCTGGCCCGGCGCCGCGAAGTAGGCGACCCGCCGGGCGCTGACGCCCTGGCTCAGGAAGGGCAAGAGCGCGGACGAGTGGGCGTGCAGATCCACCGGCGTCGGCATGGCGTAGAGGAACATCGCGGCCGCCTCTTCGCCCTCGGCCTGGGCGGTCGCCGCGAGGTTGCCGACCTGCAGGGCCGAGCTCTCCCCGAGCCGCGCGGAGCCGTAGCCGGAGCCGTGCCCGATGGTCCCGAAGCTGCCGAGCCCGATGCCCTCGCCGCGGCCGCCGCCGCCTTCGCCGATGCCCGAGAGGCCCAGGCCTCCGGCTCCGAACCCCGACCACATGTTGTCGACCGTCGTGTCGAGCAGTTGCGGCACGGTCGACAGCTCGCGCTCGGGCGTCCGCAGCTCGCGCCGGGCGTAGCGCGGCGCGGCCAGCGGGAACAGGAACGAGTCCGGCTGGCCGTTGACGAGCTCGACCTTGACCTGCTTCCAGTCCTCGTCGGTGTCGTTGTGGATGAGCGCCCAGCCCTGCAGCACGGCGGTCGGGGCGGACTTGTCGAGCACGAGCCGGAAGGTCGAGCGCCACACCGGCGCCTCGGCGACGTAGCCGAGCGCGATGGGCTTGCCGGCGTCCGCATGCACGGAGATCGCGCGCGCCGTCTTGGCGCCGCCCTCGCCGAGCGCGTCGAGCGCCGAGCCGAGCCGCGTCTTGAAGCCGGCGTCCGTCGGCCGCACGCTCACGAGGTCGCTCGTGCGGATGCGGCGGATCTCGCTGTCCTTGGTCAGCACGAGCACCGTGCCGTGGCGCTCGGCGACGCAGCGGCCCGCGGCGGCGTCGTCCGGGGTCGCGGGTGCCGCGCCGGGCGGCGGCGCGCGCACCACGCAGCGCTCGGCTTCGCTCTCCTCGGGACCGAGCACCTCGACGAGGCGGCCCTCGAGCTTGCCCTGAGCCGTGCCGAGCTCCACGGCCGCGCCCTTCAGACTCCGCAGGAGCGAGTCGTAGCCGATGTGCGGCTCGGTGCCGCTGCCGTCGTCCCCTGCTCCTGCGAGCCCCGCGAGCGCGCGCGCCATGTCGCGGCTCACGCTGCTCGCGAACTCGAGGCCCGCCACGTTCCCGCCCGGCGACAGGACGACCAGGGTCTTCAAGGCGTCGTCGAGGTGGGCGGCCGGTACCGGGAGCGCGAGGCTTCCCTGCGGCATCGTGCCCGCGCGCTCGAAGTAGCCGACGCCGGTCTCGTAGAAGCGCACGCGCGAAAGCGACACGGGCGCGCGGTCTTGCGCGAGCGCTTGCGTCGAGGCGAGCACCAGCACTGCGGTCGCGCCGCTCGCGAGCAGCCGCCGGGCCCTCGCGGGGCGCGCCGGGCTCGAGGCGCGGACGAGAACGGGCGCGGAGCGGTCCGCGAAGCGGGGAGACGGCATCGGACACCTCGTCGAGGGTGGAGTGGGTGCTCTAGCGACACCCCCGGGGTCGATCGGGTTCCCGGCCGAGCGGGCTCGTCGCTCGCCCGATCCGTGCCGCCGCCGCGCGCCGCCCGCGCGGCCCAGGAAGGTGAGCCGTTCCCGGCCCCGCGCGCCACGGCTCGACGCACACTGCGAGTACACGAATACCGCCCGGTGCGACGGCCCCTCGGTTGCCCCGCTGCCGGGTTTCATGAGATGAGTTCCCCATGCGAGTCATGAGCGAGCCTTCGGACGCTTCTCGTCAGCCATCCTCGCGCGGCGCACGCCGCCGCCTGCTCGGGCCGGTCCTGGTCGCGGTCGCCGGTGTAGCCGTCGGCGTGTGCGCCTCACCGGGCGAGGCCCACGCGGTGCCGGAGATCCTGGAGCCGAGCACGCGGCCGTGGTTCTTCACGGGGGGCATCGGCCCCTCCATCGTCATGGCTGGCGACTACGGCCTCGGGTGGGGCCACCGCGGCTGCGACTGGCGCTGGGGCGGCTGCTGGGGTGGCGCCGACGCGCAGTTCATGCTGCAGGTCGAGATCGGCTACCACTTCTCGGGCGACGGCGCCGGGCCGGCGCTCGGCTTCGGCATGGACATGGGCTTCGGCGGGAGCTTCCGCATCGAGCCGGGGCTCAAGTTCTGGTACGACATCGGCCCCATCGCCGACATGGCGATCTACGTGACGCCCTACGCGCAGCTCGGCTACGGCTACGTCCAGCCGGACTACCACGCCTTCAACATCCAGTTCGGCGCCTCGTGTCGCATCGTGCTCGGCGACCGAGGCATGCTGTTCATGACGCCCATCGGGATCGACCTCGACCCGGGCGGCCACAGCCGGAGCGCTGGCTCGAGCAGCGTTCTGGCGACGTGGAACATCATGTTCGGCGGCGGCGTCACGTTCTAGCCGCGTGACGTTCCAGCGCCGCGCGCGCGCGGAGCCGCGTCGTCCGACGCGCCCGCGAAGTGCCTGCTAGAACGTGCCGCCGACCACGACGCCGGCCTCGTGCGCGCCGACGATGGGCGCGACGCCGAGCGAGGCCTTGGGTGCCTCCGCCGGGGCCGCGGGCTCGTCGCCGCCCGCCACGCCGTCGGCGATGAGGTACGCGCCCGTCACGATGAGCGCGACGCCGAGCGAGAGCGAGGTCGCGCCGAGCGTGCGGAAGGTCGCGGCCTTCGAGCACGCCTTCTTCGCCTGGTCGAGCGAGAAGGCGCCAGGCGGCGCGACCTCGTCGGCCACGAGCCGGCAGCTGTCGACGCTGCTCCCGTACACCGCCTCGTAGGCCTCGAGCGCAGGGTCGTTCAGGGCCGAGCGGTTCATCGCGAGCGAGACGCCGAACAGGACGCCGCCCACGACGCCGACACCGAGCGCGATGCCGCCGCCGACGAGCTGCGGCTGGCGCGACTCCGGCTCGGGGGGCGGGCTCGGAGCGGGCGCCGCGCTCGGCGCCGCCGATGCCGATGCGGAGGTCGGAGGCGCGGCGGTCGGCGCGGCGCTGGGCGCGGCGCTCGGCGCCGCGGTCGGCGCGGCGCTCGGCGCGGGCTCCGTG
>JACRDA010000062.1 GCA_016212965.1 Myxococcales bacterium | reverse complement strand
GTGCCGCCGGGGCGCGTGGCCGCCGGGGCGCGCGCGCGCCCGGTGCGCGCGGCCTTCACTTCGTCCCCGCAGTCGCCTGCGTCGCCTGGCACTCCTGGCACTGACAGAGCGAGCGGAGGTAGGCGAAGGTGTAGATGCCGGTGTCGTGCCGATCGCCCCAGGTGAGCTGCAGGGCGTAGTTTCCGACCGGCGTCACCTCGCGTAGCTCCGAGTCGCCGCCCTCGATGAAGCTCCGTGTCCCGCCGTGCCCCTGGCAGCCCGCGCACGGGCAGTAGCCGCGCAGGATCTTGTTCGGGTACAGGCCCTGGTGGCCGTCGGCCCAGGTGATCTCGGTGACGGTCGCGCCGTGGGGCGCGCGTACGTGGGTGGGCGTCGTCTTCGGGTCGCTCGCCATGCTCGTCCTTCCGGGCCGGCCGCTACGGTGCGGCCGCGGCTACCCCTTATCACGTGCATCCGGTGCGTGCCCACGCGCACGCACGCGCACGGGCCCACACGGGCCGGCGCGCCGGCGCGCCGACTACTGCTCGAGCTCGCCGATGGGCTCGCCTTGGGGCGTCAGGCCGGCGCGCCGCCAGCGCTCCTCTTCGCTGAGGCCGGGCTCGACGGGCAGCGGTGTCTTGTCGCGCACCACGAGCTCCACGCCCGCGGCGCCGAGCGAGGTCACCTCCACCTGCACGACACGGCCGGACTCGGCGCGCAGCTTGGCGTCGACGAACACGGTGCGCGACGGTCCGGTCTCGACCCGCCCGGGCTCGAGGCGCTCCCGCACGTAGTTCGCGAGGGCCTCGAGGCCGACCGGCCCCTCGGCGACGACGACGTCCGGGAAGCTGCCCGTGATGCGCATGCGGCGCGGCAGGTGCAGGCCGAAGGCCTGCTCCTCGCCCTCGGCGAGCTCCCCCGGCAGGGTGCTGTCGACCGGCGCCTGCCGCCGCGGCGCGCGCGCGGCGAGGTCGGGCGGCGGCGGGCGCTTCTCCTCCCGGCCGCAGCCCGCGTCGCCTGCTAGCACCGCCGCGACCCCGACGACGAGCGCGAGCGACCTCGCCTCGAGCGACGTCACTCGACGATGCTCGCCCACGAGTCGACGTGGCTGAGGCCGCGCGGCGACGTGAGCGCGCGGGTCCGCTCGTTGGCCCTCTGCTGGCCCGGCTGCTGGCCGGCGCCGGCGCCCGTCTGGTAGCGGAGCTCGTACTTCACCGGGCTCACCGCCCCGAGGTTGAAGTGCGGGCCCGCGAGCGAGTCGTTGACCGGCACGGGGTCGAGGCAGCTCGGCACCTGCGCGACGCCCACGCCGAACACGATGACGCCGGTCTCCTCGTCGATGTGGTCCACGTACTGGATCGGCACCGCGTTCGGATCGAGCGGCAGCCGACCGACTGGCTTCGGACCCGTGGCGCTCGGCGTCGCCTCGAGGTAGTCGACGCCCCACACGGCCCCGAAGCCGTCCGAGCAGATGTCGCCGGTCGTCGGCGTGAAGGTCGAGAAGTACGCCGCGCCGTCGAAGAGCGCGATGGGGCCGGTCACGAGCTTGCCGTCGGTGAAGGGCAGCACCCAGTTCGCCTTGACGTTGAAGGGCACCGTGCCGACGGCCACCGGCTTTTCGGTGATGGACCAGGCGCGCGTCAGGACGGTCGAGCTCGCCGTGAACATCTCCTGGTCGCCGGTCGAGAAGAGCATGACCGTGTTGCCGAGCCCGTCCACCGTCACGACGGGCGGCGTCGCGATGGGCTGGCCGCTGTTGTAGGCGTCGCCGGTCAGGCTGTAGGCGTCGAACATGAGGTGCACGTCCCACTTCGTCGGGTCCGGGCTCGCGAGGTTGACGCGCCACATGGTGCCGTCGGCGTCGCCGACGTAGACGCGATCGCTCACGACGCCGGCCGTCGCCGGGTACGGGATCGGATCGCCCGTGATCGGCGAGTCGAAGTCGACGACCTTGACGACGGAGCCCGAGAGCGTGGTGGGACCGTCGTCGAGCTCGCCGCGGAAATTCGCGATGAGCTGGCCGTTGTCGAGCCTGACGACGCTGAGCGAGCGCCCCGGCCCGTGCACCCAGCAGCGCACCTTGGTGCGCGGCTTGTAGGACGGGTCGATGTGCGCCGACAGCGTCGACTTGCGGTTGTTGGAGCAGGCGCCGCCGACGACGGTCGCCGTCCCGCCCGGCAGGATCGCCACCGCGACCTCGTTCACCGCCGAGCCCTCCTTGAGGGCGATGGTCGCGATGCCGGGCTTGCCCGTCTGCGGCCCGAAGAGCGGCGCGCCGTCGGGCGTCTTGCTGATCTGCCAGAGGAAGGTCGGCTTGACGGGGTCGGTCACGTCGAGCGCGTAGTAGAAGGGCCCGCCGCCGCGCCCGCCGGCCACGAGCACGCGGCGCCACCCCGCCGTGCCGGCCTTGGCCTGCCCGAGGGTGCGCTGGAACACGACGTCCTTCACCGTAGCCGGCCCGTCGAGCAAGATCTGCTGCGTGGCCGGGTACTGGCTCGCGATCCCCGGCAGCACGTACGGCGGCAGGAAGCTCCAGAGCTCGTTGTTCTCGAGCTTGTCGCCGAGCACCGCCTGATCTTGCGGGTCGTTCGAGGCGACCTTGAAGGCGTGCATCTGCCCGTCGGTCGTCGCGGTGTAGAGCATGAGCGGCTGCTTCGCCTGCAGCTCGGCGAAGAGCGCGTAGGACTCGTCGCGCAGGAACTCGTTCGGCGCGCCCTTGATGGTCGGGGTCGCGTGGTAGATGGCGCCGAACTCGTTGCCGCTGCGCGTCGGGAGGGCGCCGCCGTTGTTGCCACCGAGCTCCCAGCGCGCGAGCCGCTCGGCGCAGTCGCCGGCGCTGGCGGCGCCGAGGTTCGCGGCCGAGCACATCCCCGGCATCGGCACGAGCTCCATGGCGAGGGGAGCCGACTTCAAGGCCGACGCGACGGCCGCGTAGTCGCCGCTCACCTCGGTGCCGCCGTAGACGCCGAGCCCCTCGTCGCTGCTCACCGCCGGGCGGATGGTGCCGCGCGAGCGCACCGCCGGCGTGCCGTTCACGACCGTCTGCGTGCCGACGAAGGTGAAGAACTTGCGCGCCCGGGACGCCTTGCCCTGGTTCACGTTGGCGGCAAAATCGTCGCCCTTCGTGGGGTCCACGGTCTTGGCCACGGCCTCGAGCTGACCGTTGTTGGTCTCGCAGGCGTAGCGCTTGCGCTCGAGGTTGCCCGCCCAGAGCTCGCCGTGCATCGGCGCGAAGGAGCTCACGAACTCGTAGCTCTTGGCGGGCGCGTTGCCACCGCCGCTCGATGCCGTCCCGCTGCCGAAAACGGGCATCGTGCGGGCGGTCGAGCCGACGGCGATCGCGCCGAGCACGTTCGAGAGCACCGAGCGCAGGCTCGCGATGTCGTCCGCGAAGTAGGCCTTGCTCGTGCCGCCCTCGTAGGCGACCCGCGCCAGCGTGCAGCACGCCTTCAACGAGCCCTGGGCGCCCACGCATTTGCCGCCTGGCTGGTAGTCGAGCGGCATCTGCAGGGTGTTGCAGTCGACGCCGCCCGGGGTCGACAGGCCAAAGCCGACCGTGAAGGTCTTCACCGTCAGCTTCGGGTCGGCCGGCGCCGCGAGCGCCTTGGCGATCTCGTGGGGGTGCCCGTACGGGCACGAGCCGCCCACCTGCTCGCACTCGGTGCGCAGATCGAGGTTCGGCTCGCCGTCGGAGAGCAGGATGATGTAGCTCTGCCGGCAGCCGCCGCCGAAGCGCGGATCCTTGGCCGGCGCGAAGTACTGCGTCGCGTCGAGCGGATCCTTCGAGGCGTCGTCGCGCAGGAAGGTGTACGCGTCGGTCATGAGCCCTGCGAGGGGGGTCGCGCCGAAGGGGCGCATCGCCATGAGCGCCAGCTGCACGTGGTCGTTCGTGGTCTGCACCTGCGCGAGCGTCGCGTCCGAGCGCCCCATCGAGATGAGGCGGCCCTCCCACGGCGGCGCCGCGGGGTTGCGCGCCCCGACCTCGAGCGGCTGCTGGGCGCAGTTGGGCGGGTGACCGCCGGCGGCACCGGCGCCGCTCGTCTGCCAGTCGAGGAAGTAGCTCCAGGTGCCCTTCATGCCGGTCGTCGCGTTGTGCGTCGTCGGGGATGTGAGCCCGGTGCCGGGGTCGCTCTTCGGGTCGAAGGTCATCAAGCCGAAGCGCACGCGGTCGCGGAACACGTCGAGCAGGCCGTCCGGGTTCTGATCCCAGAGGTTCGGCGCCGCGCACGCCGTGCCGGTGTTGTCGTAGCGATGGTACTTGAGCGAGCCCGAGGTCCAGTCGAAGGCGTTGGCGGGCAAGGTGCCCGGGCCGAGCGTGCAGTTGTTCGACAGGATGCGGTGGAAGGGCAGAAAGTAGTTCTTGTCGTAGGGCGCGACGCCCCCGATGGCGTACTCGTTGTTGAACGGCGTCGAGAAGCGGCTCTGCCGGTAGCACGAGCGGTTCTTCACCGTGCCGGTGAGCACCTCGACGAGCGTCGTCCAGCGGTTCTCGTCGCTCGGCGCTCCCGGCGTGCAGGTCGCCGGCAGCGAGCCGTCGGGCATGTACTCCATCGAGCCCGAGGTATCGACGAGCAGCAGCACGTTCGGCAGCGGCGGATTGATGTCCTGCTGCGCGAGCGCGCTCGGGGCCGCGAGGCTCGCGCCGAGCGCGGTCGAAACCGTGAGGATCTTGCTCAGCGTACGCATGGTCATTCGCGGGGTGTGGGTTAGGGGACGGGCGAGGGCGGAACGATGGGACCGATGACGAGGTGGGCGCGCGACTGCTCGACGCCCATCGAGGTCGTCGAGACGATGTCGCACACGCCCGGCACCGCCGGCGGCGGACGCGTCTGCCCGGTGGCCGACAGCGTCAGCGCCATGAACTGCGGAGAGTTGCCGGGGTCGCTCAGGTTCATTCCGGCGACGGGCGGCGAGGCCGGCCCGAGATCGGTGAGCTCGACCAGCATGTCGCCCTCGATCGGCGCCGGGCCGAGGCTGCCGGGGGTCACGGGCGGGCCCTGATCTTGCGGCACGAGCAGATCCGCCGTGCCGTTGTAGAGGCGCACCTGCTCGTTCACGCCCGCGTAGGTCACGCGCATGCAGGTCGGGTTGTCGACGGAGCCGTAGTGCTTGCAGTCCTGGTCCTTGCCCGACGCCATCATCTCGGCGTAGCCCTGGCGCCGGTCGGTCGCGAGGTCGCCGGCGACCGCCAAGACGGCGTAGTCGGTGACGTAGTGGGTCTGCGTCATCTGGCGGCCGTAGCCGCTCGACTGCACCGAGAGAATGGCCTGGCGCACCGCGAACAGACCGAGCCCCGACAGAAGGGCGATGACCAGCATGACGACGAAGAGCGCGGCGCCGCGCTCGCACGCGAGGCGCCGGGCCCGCCGCGCGCGACGGCCGCCCGAGAGCGCTGCCTCGACCGTCCGGCTCACCATATGATCCCCGCGAGGTTCGGCAACGTGACGTCCGCCACGAGCGTGCGCATCCGCGTGAAGCCGGCGTTCAGGCCGAGCCCGAAGCGGTAGAGCCCCCCCTGCGACGGCGCCGCCAGGCCCACGTCCCGATCGCGCAGGCTGGCGCGGGTGCTCAGGCGCACCTGGACGGCGCGCACGCGCTCGGGCGTGCCGCCGCCGTCGAGCGGCGCCGCGGTCGTGTACACGGCCGGCGCGCCGATGGGGACGTGCGTGACGACCGGGCTCGTGCCCGCCGTCGCGGAGGTGAGGCCGAACTTGAGGTCGACGGCGAACTCCGAGACGACCTCGAGGGTGTCGTCGAGCTCCGCGCCGTCGGCGTCGAGCTCCACCCGCACGAGCTCGGTGCGCGCGGGCTCGCCCACGCCCACGTGGTAGGCCGACCCCGGATTCTGCGCCTTGCTGTAGAGGCCGGCGTAGCGGGGATACGCCGCCGCCGTGACCGCGCGCAGGTCGTAGAGCACGCGCGCCACGGGGTTGACCAGGGTGCCGGTCGCGAAGCCCCCTGACGGACCGCACGGCGAGCCGGCGTCCTTGGTCGGGATGATGGGCGGAGCGGCGAGGCTCACGCGCGGCTGCGTCGGGTCGTTCATGTCGACCGCGCTGATGACC
Organism: Myxococcales bacterium; assembly: GCA_016212965.1. Taxonomy (GTDB): domain Bacteria; phylum Myxococcota_A; class Polyangia; order Polyangiales; family Polyangiaceae; genus JACRDA01. Next base: position 7,141 of record JACRDA010000062.1, on the reverse strand, counting down.
CCGTAACTGGCTCGCCCCTCGGCATCGACGATGCGCAGGAAGCGGCCGACCCGGAAGATGTCCTCGAGCCGCTGCGGGCAGTTGTTCGGACTGCCGGGGTCGAGGCCCATGGTGCGCTGGTAGGGGCCGCTCCGCACCTCGAAGATGAGGTCCTTGCCGCCGGTCGCGCCCGGAAACACGCCGCGGACGGCGAACTGCTCGGTCGTCGAGATCGCGCCACCGATGATGATCGCGTCCGGATTGAGCCCGTTCGCGCCCGAGAGCGCGTGATCGCCGCCGTGGCGCGCGACCGAGCCGCCCTCCTCGATGGTCACGGCCGACAGGAGCCTGAGCCCGTCGGGCCAGTCGGCCATCGAGCCGCAGCGGGTCGGATCCTTCGCGATCGCGGGCGACGACATGAAGCCGGCGCGCTGCAGATCGGCCTGCAGCCGCGACATCCCGATGCTCACGCCGAACTGCGCCGACGAGATCCGCGCCTCGTTCTGGAACACCGTCGTCGCCTGGCGCGCGAGCAGGAACGCCGCCGCCGCGATCAGGGTCCCGATGAGGAGCGCGACCATGAGCTCGACCATCGTGAAGCCACGCGCACGCCGGGCGGACGTCGCCGCAGCGCGCCGCCGAGCGCGGGCGTCCGAGAGGCGCGGGTGGAGGTCAGCTCGCAGCATCGTTTCTCAGGATGGCGCTCGAGACGTACACGAAGTGGTAGCGACGGACTTCGTCGCTGATGGCGTCGACGTAAGCCGGATCGGCGTTGCAGAGATCGGCGCCGTTCAGGGTGCCGCTCTCGGAGTTGGCGTTCGTGCCCTGCCCCTTGCCGTAGCCGCTGTCGCGGAGCCAGAACACGCGCACCTCGGCGCGGATCATGGTGGGCATGAGCTGCGTCAGCCGCACGTGCGTGCAGAACGCGACCTCGGCCGGCGCGGCCGTGTCCTGGCCGCGCACGTCGGCCGTCTCGGCGATGCCATCGGTGGCGTTCGGGTCCGTGGCGGGCACGAACCAGACACCCTCCGGCGGCGTGACGGTCGGGAAATCGGCGCCCACGGCATTCAGCCAGCGCGTGTTGCCGATGTTCGGCATGCCCCCGGCGTCGGTCCAGGCGACACCGTCGGCCCGCAACCGCTCGATCCAGGTCGAGGCCACCGTGCGCGCCGCGTCGAGGTTGCGGGCGCTCGCGTTGCCGAGGATGCTCGTCTTCTCCATCGCCACGATGCCGACGATGCCGGTCGTGAGCAGGCCGAGGGCCATCATCACCTCGACGATGGTGTAGCCGGCGTCGCGGCGCCGCCGCAGCCGCCGGGGGAGCGCTCGGGATCGCGTCGTCACAGATCACCTCGCACGCGCGCGTTGCCGTTCGGGGGCACCACGATCTGCCGCACCATGCCGGTGCGCGTGTTCTGCACCTGCATGCGGAGCACGCCGGTGAGCGGCTGGAAGCCGGACCCCTGCCCGCTGCCGCCGGGGGCGAAGCGCACGAACGTGCGGCCGCGCGGCGAGAAGCACACCTCGGCGTAGTCGCGCTGCGAGCCGCCCGCGTCGAGCAGCGTGATGGCGGTCGAGTCGTACTGCGCCGAGCGCTCGTCGAAGCTCGCGATGTACCGCGACCCGTTGCCCGCCTGCCAGGCGCCGCAACACCCCTCGGCCGGCACGACGCAGGCCACGTTCACGAACGTGTCATCGACCCCCTCGAGCATCGTCAGGTGGCCGCTCGGGTCGGCGGGGGTCGGCGTGCCGGCATTCGCGTTCCAGCGCACGACGACGGCACCGCCACGCCCCATGGCTCGCGCGCGGGCGCCCTCGAACATGCGGGCCGACTCCTCGGCGGCGTGCTGCGAGCGCCGGTCGCGGAGCAGCCGGATGAAGATCGGCGACGCCAGGCTCGCCAGGATGCCGATGATGGCGATCGTCACGAGCAGCTCCGCCATGCTGAAGCCGCCCGAGGTGGCGCGCGCGCGCCTCCGCAGGGCGCCGACGGCACGGCGCTCGCAGCTCGGGTGGGTAGGGTCAGGCGACGGGCACACGCTCACGGCGGACTCGAAAAGCAAGGCTCGTGCCTGGCCAAGTACCCGCAGAGGACCGTGTTTCCGGCACCCTGCGCGCCTCGAAGGCTTCCGGGACCGGGTCCGCGCGGCAAACGATGCGGCGACTATGAAAAATGGTTCGGGTCCCGAGGTGCCCGCGCGACCGTTCCCGGACCGGCCCAAGCCTACTCGAGGCCTGGACCAGGTTGCGCGCCCGGGCACCATCGCGTAGCACACGGCGCGCGCCCGGGGCCCGGTGACGGGCCCATCTGCGCCCGGAATGGAGACATGCTCACGACATCGACCGACCCCGTGGCCCCGACCGTGCGCCATCGCTGGCGCCGCCCTCTCGTCGGCCTCGCCTGCGCGGCGACCGTGCTCGCTGCGGCCTGCGGCGGCTCCGGCTCGGACAAGGCGACGGCCGAGTCCGCCCGCCGGCCGCCACCGCCCGCGCCGGCGCGGCCCGTCGTGTGCGGTGGCGAGGCGCGGGTCAACGACCCCGGCAACGTCGCCGGCCTGCCGAAGTCGTTCGAGGGCTACTGCCTCGATCCCGCGGGCAGCGACAAGGGCTTCGGCGACGGCGCCAAGCAGGGCATCGACGGCATCTGCGACGTGTTCGACGGCGAGTGCGAGATCTACAAGCGGCACCACGTCAAGCGCGTCGTCGAGGTGCGCTACGTCGACGGCGGTGGCTCGGCCTCGAGCCTCGACGTGTACCTCTCGACCTTCGACGCGCCCGAGCAGGCCTACGCCATGTTCACGAAGCGCGTGGTGGGCGACGGCGATCCGGCGCACCCCGACACGCCGCGACCGATCGCGGGCGGCGGCGCCGCGGCGCTCGGCACGGGCAACGCCTACCTGTGGCGCGGGAGCCTCCTCGCCGAGGTCACGTTCAACGACGACAAGGCCTCGGCCGCGGACATCAAGGCACGCGCCGACAAGCTCCTGCCGTCCTTCGTCAAGACGCTCGGCGACGGGCTCGCCGGCGCGACCGACCTGCCCGCGGCCGCAGCGGAGCTGCCGAAGCCCGACCTCCTGCCGCTCGGCGTGCGCCACGTGACCGGCGACGTGCTCGACGTCGCGGGTGTGGGCCCCGGGGCGTTCGGCTACTACCGAGACGGCGAGCGGCGCTGGCGCGTGCTCTCCATCGTGCGGGCGGACGGTGCCCAGGCGCGCGACGTGCTCGGCACCCTCGGCAAGCTCGCCGGTGCCGGCGAGGAAAAGGCGCTCGGCGACGGCGCCGTGCGCTTCGGGCACGCGGAGGCCGCGGGCCTGCCTCAGGCCGAGTGGCTGGTCGCGCAGAAGGGCAAGCGCGTCGTCGGCATCGGCGACGAGGCGCGCGTGCTCACCGGCGGCATGTCGCCCGACGAGCGCGCCAAACGCTGCCTGTCGCTAGCCGACAAGAAGAAGCGCCTCACCGCCCTGCTCGCCGCGCTCGAGTGAAGCGTCCACGGCCCGAAGCCCGGAGCGCCGGGCGCGTGCGGCGATAGGGACGGTCGACGAGTACAACCCGCGTGCTGCAGCCGGTCGCGGGTGGGCGGCGGGGCGAGGGACGCCGATGGTGCAGCTACCCGGCAGTCGGGGAGCAACGTTCGTTGGCGTTGGCGTAGTCGTGGCCGTGGACGTGGACCTTGACGGCGACGTCTGCGTGGACTTGGTCGGCCGCGTCGTTGACGGGTGGCCCGGACGCAACCGGCATGCCTCCCGAGCTCAACATGCCGACACGTCGACAGCGATGGTCGGAGGCAGACAGCGCCAAGCACCACAGGATCGCAAGGGGCGAGGCGATGGAGACGGGCTCGCCGCGCGAGCCCGCCGGCGCCGCGTCGCTCGTCGTATTGTCGAGGCGACTTGTCGCGCTCGAGCGCTACGAGCGCGGCATCCACTGCTGGAGGGCGCCGTGGCCATGCTCTCGAAGATGATCGGAGAACCGTCCACGCGTGCTCGTCCAAGTCCACGCAGACGTCGCCGTCAAGGTCCACGACCACGTCGAGGTCCACGTCAACGGCGGCGGCGCGACCGTCCCACAGCCCCGGGCGGCGGCGGGTGTTCTTCTGGACGGCTCTTCACTTCGTGCGCAGCACGACGTGGTACCCGCGCGGGCTCTCGACCGCCTCGGCCAGCACCTCGCCCACCTTGGTCTTCTCGAGCTCGGTCTGCAGCACCGTCGGCTGCGTATTGCGCCGGAAGTTGCCCATGTCGCCGCCGCGCGCCGCGGCGCCGGGCTCGTCGGAGTAGGCGCCGACGAGCTCCTCGAACTTCGCGCCGCCCTTGGCCTTGCCGAGCGCCTCCTTGGCGCGCGCCAGGGCCTCTTCCTTCGTGCGGGTCACCGTCGCGGGCGCGTCCTGCGCGCCCTTCCACTGCACGAGGATCTGGCGGGCACCGAACACCGGCGCCTCGGCGACGGCGGCCTGCGTCGGCTTCGCGGGCGGCTGCGCGGCGGGTGCCTTCGGAGCCGGCGCCTCGGCATGCGCGCCGGTGGCCGTGGCGGCAGGGGCGCTCGACTTGTTGGCCGCGAGGAACCCGAGCGCGTTGTTGAACAGACCGAAGAAGCCCGCGAGCCCGACCAGCAAGAGGAGCCCGAGCACGAGGTACGGGGCCCACCAGAAGCGGTGCTCGGCCTCGTCCTTCTTGCCGGCGCCGCCCTCCTCGAGCTCGTCCTCGTCGTCGTGCTCGTCCTCGTCGCCGTGCTCGTCCTCGTCTTCTTCGGCCTCGTCCTCGGCCTGGTCCTCGGCCTCTTCGTCGGCCTCGTCGTCGTCGTCCTCGGCCTCGTCCTCCCCGGCCTTGGCCTTGGCCTTGGCCGTCGGCTCGTCTTCGTCGGCCTCGTCCTCGTCGGCCTCGTCGTCGTCGGCCTCGTCGTCGTCGGCCTCGTCTTCGTCGGCCTCGTCCTCGAGCTCCTCGTCCTCGTCGTCCGCCTCGTCCTTGCGGGCGGCGGCGCGCACGGCGCTCGACGACGGGCCAGCCACCTCGGTCTTGGCGACGTTCGCCTTGCCGCCCGACTTCGCCTTCTCGTCCTCGTCCTTCGCCATTTCGCTTCCCTACTCGAATGCGTTCACGGAGCGACGTGCGCCCACGCGTTGCCGACGACCGCCTCGGGCCGCCCCTTCACGCTCGCGGCGAGCGCGTACCGACCCTCGCCGAGCGACCAGCCGCTCGTGACGAGGGTGTCGCCGGGCCAGACCGGCTTGCGAAACTGCGCGCCGAGCGCGCGCAGGCGCGCGGCGTCGCCCTGCAGAGCGCGACCGACGACGGCGCGCGCCATGAATCCGTACGTGCAGAGGCCGTGGAGGATCGGCCCCTCGGCGAACCCCACGCTCGCGGCGAACGCCGGGTCGGCGTGGAGCGGGTTCACGTCGCCGCTCAGCCGGTACAAGAGGGCCTGCTCGGGGCTCGTCGCCTGCTCCTCGGTCCAGTCGGGCGCGCGGTCCTTCGGGACCGCGGGAGCGTCGTCGCCGGGGGGCCGCGGGCCGCCGAAGCCGCCGGCGCCGCGCACGATGATCGACCACTCGGTCGTGAACACGACCTCGCCCCCCGAGCGGCTCTCGGTCTCGATGACGAGCTGCCCGAACTTCTTCAGGTCGTACAGGCCCTAGAGCGTGCCGACCGTCTCGAGCTCCCCGCTCGGCGGCAGGGCGCGGCGCGCGAAGACCTTCTGGCCGCCGTGGACGACCATCGCCATGTCGGCCCTGGAGCGCCCGATGAGCTCGACCACCGGTGGGAAGGCCGGGACGACCGCGTAGGTCGGGTAGCTCCGCAGGCCGCCGGGTGCGTTCTCGTACAGGTACGCGAGCTCGTCGCGGCGCGCGCCGATGCCGAGCGCGTAGAGCGCGAGGCTCTTCCAGTCGTACGCGTGGCGGTGGGGCTCCGTCGTGGCGCCGAGGGCAGCGAGGTCGAGGGACATGACCGTTCTTCCGGCCGCGAGGCGGCCCGAGCACACAGCCCGGAATCAGGGCAGCCGAGGCGTACCGATCCGCATGGCTCGCGTCAATGTCGCCCGACCGCCGGCCCCTCAGATCGCCAGGCGGTAGGCGAGCTCGAGCCCCACGTCGAACACGTCGATGCGGCCCGCGAGCGAGGCGTAGTCGTTGGTCGGTGTCTTGTTGCGCTCGGACGGCAGGACCCAGTTCGAGTACCGGAAGTGGGTCCCGAAGAGCCACTCGTCGGCGAAGGCCCAGGCCCCGCCGACCGCGATGATGCCGAGCGCCACGCCCTCGGTCGCCATGCTGGTGTTGCGGGGGCCGACGAAGTCGGTGTCGGAGTAGGGCTCGCGGTCCGCGAGCACGCTCCAGGTGTCGTTCAAGATGACGACGCCGAGGGACGGCCCGATCCACCACTGCCAGGTGCTGCCGACGCCGGGCAGGTAGTAGCGGAACAGCCCCTCGACGAGGAAGTAGCTGCGCGTGTGGTCGCGCTCGAGCGCGGGGTCGCCGACCGCGGCGTCGCGGCGCAGCCCGATGCCGAAGGTCGCGCTCGCCCCGAAGGCGAAATCACTGATGCGGTAGAGGTTCTGCACGCTGACGGCGAGGCTCGTCTCGCCGGGCTCGCACTTGTCGGGGGAGACGGGGCACACCTCGGCCGCGGGCAACGCGAGCAGCGCGGGGCCGAGCTGGAAGAACGTGTAGGGGTGGCGCTCCCAGCGGTCCTCGGGCGCGGGGGGCGGCGGCTGCGGACCGCGCGGCACGGTGTCCGCGGGCTCGATCCCGCTCGGCGGCCCGGTGCGCGGCTCCGGCGCGCCCTTCGTCCCGTCCGCGGACGCCGTCCGGGCGCTCGCCCCGAGGGCGGCGCCGAGCGCGAGGGCGACCGGGAGCGTACGGATCATGCCTGCATGCTTTCGCGCGCACCCCGCGGTGGCAAGTGGTTGCGCGGCTTCGCGTGCAAACGTGCTCGCGTCCACCCGGACCTTTTGTTAAGCCAGCGGACCCATGACCGGCCCGGACCACCCCGACGCGGCACGCGACGCCGACCCGGCGACGCCCGCGCCGGAGGATGCGCCCGTGGCCGCGCCGGCGACGCCCGAGCCCGGCGCCGAGCCCACGCCCGTCGCCGGCCCCGCGCCCGTCGCGGAGCCCGAGGCCACGGCTCCGCAGCCCGGGCCCGCGAAGGCGCGCTCGCGGCGCGAGCGC
>JACRDA010000066.1 GCA_016212965.1 Myxococcales bacterium | reverse complement strand
GCCGCCGAGCGCGACCATCGTCGCGCCGGCGAGGACCGGCGCCGCGTCGGCGATGCCCGCCGTGTCGCCCGCGAGCGCGACCGCCGAGCCGAGCGCACCGGCCGCCGTACCGAGGGCGAGGTAGGCGACGAGGCGGCCCGCGTGGTAGCCGAGCTGCGGCAGCCACCGGCGCGGCGCGGTCGGCGCCGCGCCCCCGGCGGCGAGCGCCACGAAGCCGCCGCACATGCCCGCGCAGTGCACGCTGCCGGCGAGGCTCGCGCCGACGATGCCCACGAGCAGGGCACTCACGGCTCACCTCCCGCCGCAGCGAGCTCGACGCGCAGCACCTCGGTGAACTTGGCGTCGGCCCACAGCGCCACGAAGCGCAGCTCCCACAGGCCGGGCCGGCGTGCCGCGAGCGGCCCGCGGTAGCGACCGTCGCCCGCGGGCGCGAGCTCGACCCGCACCTTGTCCCCGGCGCGCGCGTTCGCGAAGGCCTCGAGCGAGAGCCGCGCCTCGGAGATCGGCGCCCCGGCGCGGTCGCGGAGCGTCGCCACGAGCTCGACGGGCGCGTCCGCCGCTGTCGGGAGCGTGAGCGGCTCGACCGCCACCCGCCAGCCGAGCGCCGCGTTCGCTGCGCGCTGCCGGGCGGTGTCGTCCCAGGCGAGCTCCTTCAGGTAGTAGTTCTCCTCGACCGCGAACGAGGGGTCGCGCACCGCGATCGCCACCATCACGAGCAGCCCCGCCACCGGCGCGACGATGAGGAACGCGAGAAACCACGGCCAGTGCTGGCCACGCCGAGCGAGCCGGGCGGCCTCGGCCCGCTCGGGCGGGGCGGGCGCCGGCTCCGGGGGCGACACCGGGAGCGCGGCCGCGCGCAAGAGCGCGTTCATCGCCTGCCTCCGGCCGCGGGCCCGAGCAGCCGGTAGCGCTCGCGCGCGTCGAAGCCGCGCTCGTCGCGCACCCGGAACACGACCTCGCGCGAGCCCATCTTGAAGAGCGCCGCCGGCGCCACCACGAACACGCTGGTCTCGGCGCTGTGCTCGGCCGCGACGAAGAGCGGGTTCTCGGGCGCGATGAGCTCGGCCTCGGGCAGGCCCTCGAGCTCGATGTGGTAGCTCGCGTCCGCCGCGCCGCGGTTGGCGACCTTGATGCGGATCTGGTTCGTCACCGACCCGTCCTGCGTCAGCGCGAACGGCGTCCCGAGGCCGCGCAGCACCGTGACCTTGGCCGGCTGCCGCAGCACGAGCAGCACCACGAACGCGCCGAGCGCCGCGGTGAGCAAGAGCGGGTAGAGCACGAGGCGCCAGCGCACGCCCGTGCGCGGCGCGCCGGCGAGCTCGTCTTGCGACCCGTAGCGCACGAGGCCGCGCGGCCGCTTCAGCTTGTCCATGACGGCGTCGCACGCGTCGATGCACTGCGTGCAGTGCACGCACTCCATCTGCAGGCCGTCGCGGATGTCGATGCCCGTCGGACAGGTGACGACGCACGCCCCGCAGTCGACGCAGTCGCCGCGCCTCTCGTCCGCGAGCGGGAGCCGCTTCGGGTGCTTGCCGCGCGGCTCGCCACGCCGAGCGTCGTAGCCGACACAGAGCGAGCGCCGGTCGAGCAGCACCGACTGGAAGCGCCCGTAGGGGCACACGACGGTGCACGACTGCTCGCGGAACAGCCCGAAGTCGAGCAGCATGAGCCCGGTCGTGACGAGCATCACCACGAAGCCCACCGGGTGCTCGGCCGGCGACTCCGTCACCCAGTGCGAGAGCGCCTCCGTGCCGACGAAGTAGGCGAGGAAGGTGTGCGCGAGGTAGACCGACAGCAGCACGAAGACGGCTAGCTTCAGCGCGCGCCGCAGCGAGCGGCTCGCGGACGTGCGCTTCGCGCGCCGGCGCGCGTCGCCCTCGATGAGCCGCTCGAGGGGTCGGAACACGAACTCGAGGTACACGGTCTGCGGGCACGCCCAGCCGCACCAGACGCGGCCGAGCACGGCCGTCACGAGGAAGATGCCGAGAAAGAGCGCGAGCAGGAGGAAGAGCAGAAGGACCGTATCGGTCGGGAAGAAGGTCGTGCCGAAGAGCGTGAAGCGCCGCGCCGGGATGTCGAGCAAGATGAGCGGCTTGCCGTTCATGCGCAGGTAGGGGATGAGCGTGAAGAGCGCGATGAGGATGTAGGCCGTGATGCGACGCGCGGTGAGGAAGCGGCCGGGGCTCGGCTTCGGCTCGAGCCAGCGCCGCGAGCCGTCCTCGTTCATCGTGGACAGGACGCGGCCCGGGGGCGCCAGGAAAGGCCCCGTGCTCCGCGCCGCTCCGTGCGCGCCGACGCGGCTCACTTCCAGGACACCTTCGGGGTCTTCTTGCCCTGGGGGTCCTTCGCGCCCGGGGGCTGCGTGCCGTAGAGCGTCGCCACGTACGCCGTGACCGCCACGATCTCGTCGCGGTTCAGGGTGGGGCGCTCGCCCGCGCCCCACGCGATCATGCCCTTCGCCGGCACGCCGTCGCGGATCGTGTCGAACATGCCCTGGAGCGTGCCGCCGGTGTTGATCCAGCTGTCGTCCGTGAGGTTCGGACCGACGCCGCCCTGACCCTGCGCGCCGTGGCACGACACGCAGCGCGAGGCGTAGATCGCCTTGCCCGCCGTGGTTCGCGCCGGGTCTGCGTAGGCCGCCCCGAGCGTGGCCTCGTCGGCCACGACAGGCTCGGCGGGCGGCCGCGCGGCGCGCGCCTCGGCCTCCTCGGCGGCGTACTCGGCGACGACGCTGCGCCCGCCGCCCCCCATGTGCATGTAGATGAAGTAGAAGGCCGAGAACGCGACGGTGACGAGGAACAGGGCCGTCCACCAGCGCGGCAGCGGGTTGTCGTACTCCTCGATGCCGTCGGCATCGTGACCGCGGATGATCTGGTCCTCCGGTGCCTTGCTCATGGTGCCCTCCGCTCCGCTGCCTCGCCCGACGGTGCGCCACCCGCGGCGACGCAGGGCTCGCCGTCACGGAGTGGCAGCTCGCTCGCCCTCTGCCAGTAGGCCTTCTTCCGCCACACGAGCACGTAGAACAGGATCGCGGCCGCGAGCACCAGCACGATGATGGTCGCGATCTCGGTGTAGAGGCTGAGCCCCGCGTGCGACATGGTCTCGCGCAGCATGACTCACAGCTCCTTTCGGTCGGCACCCGCGGCGCCCTCGGGGGCGGCCGCCTGCAGGCGCGGGGGGCTCGCCGGCGTGGGTGCGTTCTTGATGTCGGTTCCGAGGCGCTGCAGGTACGCGATGAGCGCCACGATGTCCTTGTCGCCTAGACCCTCGGGCCCGCCCTGGTCCACGATCTCGCGCGCGATGCCGTCGGCTTGCTCGCGCGCGAGGGCCTCGGCGTGGTCGACCGCGTCGCCGTAGGGCACGCCGATCCGCGCCATGGCCCTCACACGCGCCGGGATCGCGGCGAAATCGATCGGATCCTCGAGCATCCACGGGTAGGCGGGCATGATCGAGCCCGGCACCACGCGCGGGTTCTCCATGTGGGTCACGTGCCACAGGTGGTTGTACTTGCCGCCCACGCGGTGCAGATCGGGCCCGATGCGGCGCGAGCCCCACTGGAACGGGTGGTCGAACACGAACTCGCCCGCCTTGCTGTACTCACCGTAGCGCTCGGTCTCGGAGCGGATGGGCCGCACCATCTGCGAGTGACAGTTGTAACAGCCCTCGCGCAGATACACGTCGCGGCCGTAGAGCTCGAGCGGCGTGTAGGGGTGCACCGAGGCGATGGTGGGGATGTTCGACTTGATGAGGAAGGTCGGGATGATCTCGAAGAGCGAGGCCACGACGACCGCCACGGTCGTGAGCACGGTGAAGGTGACCGGCAGCGCTTCCCAGCGCCGGTGCCAGCGGGCCGCCGCGATGCGCTGCCAGAGGCCGCCCTTCACCGGCGTCGGCTCGGGCGCCACCTTCTCGAGCGCCGGGGCCTCGTAGACCGGCTCGGCGTACTCTGCCGGGCGGCGCAGCCAGGTCATCACGAAGTTGACCGCCAGGAGCACCATGCTGCCGAGGAACACGATCCCGCCGCCGAGGCGCACGAAGTACATGACCCGCAGCTGCTGCACCGTCTCGACGAAGTCGGGGTTCGCGAGCCGGCCGCTCTCGTCGAACTGCCGCCACATGAGGCCCTGCGTCACGCCGGCGACCCACATCGACACCACGTAGAGCAACAGGCCCACGAGGGCGGTCCAGAAGTGGATCGTCATGAGCTTCTTGCTCCACATCGCCTTGGTCTGGAACAGGCGCGGCCCGAGCCAGTAGAGCATCCCGGCGATCATCAGGCCGTTCCAGCCGAGCGCGCCGCCGTGCACGTGGGCGATGGTCCAGTCGGTGTAGTGCGACAGGGCGTTGACGCTCTTGATGCTGAGCAGCGGTCCCTCGAAGGTCGACAGGCCGTAGAAGGTCACGCCCGCGACGAAGAACTTCAGCACCGGATCCTGGGCCACCTTGTTCCAGGCACCGCGCAGCGTCAGCAGGCCGTTCACCATGCCGCCCCACGACGGCATCCAGAGCATGAGCGAGAACAGCATGCCGAGCGTGGCGGCCCACTCGGGCGTGGCCGTGTAGTGCAGGTGGTGCGGGCCCGCCCAGATGTAGAGGAAGACGATCGCCCAGAAGTGCAGGATCGACAGCCGGTACGAGAAGACCGGTCGGTCGGCGGCCTTCGGCAGGAAGTAGTACATGAGCCCGAGGAAGGGCGTGGTGAGGAAGAAGGCGACGGCGTTGTGGCCGTACCACCACTGCATGAAGGCATCCTGGGCGCCGGCGTAGACCGAGTAGCTCTTGAAGGGGCCCGCCGGCACCTCCAGGCTGTTGAAGATGTGCAGGACGGCCACGGTCACGATGCTCGCGATGTAGAACCAGATGGCGACGTAGAGGTGGCGCTCGCGGCGGCGCCACAGCGTGCCGAAGAAGTTGACCGCGAACACCACCCACACGACCGCGATCGCGAGGTCGATGGGCCACTCGAGCTCGGCGTACTCCTTGCCGGTCGTGAAGCCGAGCGGCAGGGTCACGGCCGCCGACACGATGATGAGCTGCCAGCCCCAGAAGTGGAGGCTCGACAGGGCGTCGCTGAACATGCGCGCCTTGAGCAGGCGCTGGCTCGAGTAGTAGACGGCCGCGAAGAGCGCGTTGCCCGCGAAGGCGAAGATGACCGCGTTCGTGTGCAGCGGTCGCAGCCGACCGAAGGTGAGCCAGAACTGGCCCAGGTTCGCCTCGGGCACGACGAGCTCGAGGGCGACGATGACGCCGACCAGCATGCCCACGATGCCCCACAGCACCGTGGCGGCGGCAAACTTCCGCACGATGGCGTCGTCGTACTTGAAGGTCTCGATGCGGACACTCATCCGGCACTCCTCGGTCGGCGCGCTCGCGCCCGTCGTTCGCGGCGTCGGCCGTCACCGGATGTGCGACCTGGCGCGAAAATCGGCGGTCCCACGGCTGCAACCCGCGTGCCGCCCTCGGGCTCGGGCGGGCATGCGGCTCGCCGTGGACCCGCGGCCGTCGATCCGGCGCGAATCCGCGGCGCGCCGCGCCTCCCTGCGGTGCCGGGGCGACCCGCTCGGCCCCGCCCGGGCGGGTGGGATCCCCTGGCTGGGAAGATCTTGCGCCCGGTGGGATCATTTTGCGCCCCGGCGGCGCGGCGGGCGCTCGGGCGGGGTCGCGCTCGGTGCGGCTCAGGTCGGGCCGACGAGCCCGTAGCGCTGGACGCGGGTGAACAGGGTGCGGCGGTCGATGCCGAGGATCTCGGCGGCGCGCGAGCGGTTCCAGCCGGTCTCGCCGAGCACGCGCTCGATGTGCGCGCGCTCGATCTCGTCGAGCGTGGCGAGGGTCGAGGCGTCGCGGGCGCCGCTCGGCTCGGACGCGGGCGCCGTGCGCAGGGTGAGCCACCCGGGCAGGTTCTCCTCGTCGATCGTCGGGCCGCGCGCGCGGAACAGCGCCTGCTCGATCGCGTTGCGCAGCTCGCGCACGTTGCCCGGCCACGCGTAGCGCCCGAGCCGCGCGAGCGCCGCGGCCGTGAAGCCCTTGGCGCGCACGCCGGCCGCGTGGGCTACCTCGACCAGCAGGGCCTCGGCGAGCAGCGGGATGTCCTCGCTGCGCTCCGCGAGCGTCGGCAGCGGCAGGACGAGCGCCGCCAGCCGGTAGAAGAGGTCCTGCCGGAACTGGCCGGCGCGCACCAGGGCTTCGAGCGAGCGGTTGGTCGCCGCGATGACGCGCACGTCGACCTTGCGGGCCAGTCGTTCGCCCACGCGCCGCACCTCGCCCTCCTCGAGCAGGCGCAGGAGCTTCGGCTGCTGCGACAGCGGCAGCTCCCCGACCTCGTCGAGGAACAGCGTGCCGCCCTCGGCCTCCTCGACGAGGCCCGGCGAGTCCTGGGCGGCACCCGTGAAGGCGCCGCGCTTGTGGCCGAAGAGCTCCGACTCGAACAGGGTCTCGGGGATGGCGGAGCAGTTCACCGGCACGAAGGGGCCGTTGGCGCGGGGACCGCTCGCGTGGATGATGTGCGCCGCGAGCTCCTTGCCGCTGCCCGTCTCGCCGGTGACGAGCACCACCGTGCGCAGCTCGGCGGCGCGCAGCATGTCGCGGCGCGTGGCCTGGGCGCGCTCCGAGCGGCCGAGGTAGCGCTCCGGGCGGTAGAGATCGCGCACCGTGCGCTCGAGCCGCTGCAGGCGGCGCCCCATGGTGAGCTCGGCGGTCGCGTGGCGCAGCACCACGGCCGCTTCCTCCACCTTGAAGGGCTTCGTCAGGTACCAGTACGCCCCCTCGCGCATCGCCTCGACCGCGTCCGAGATGGCCCCGAACGCGGTCATGAGCACGACGCGCACCTCGCCCACGCGGCGCAGCAGCTCGGTCATGAGCGTGCGGCCGTCCATGCCGGGCATGCGGATGTCGGCCAGGACCACGTCGGGCCGCAGCCCCTGCTCGACCAGCAAGAGCGCCTCGGCGCCACCGGTCGCCGTGGCGACGGCATAGCCCAGCCGATCGAGGTGCTTGGCGAGGATGTCGACCATCTTCGGGTCGTCGTCGACGACGAGCACGCGCACGTCGCGGGCCTCGTTCACGGACCCTCCTCGTCGCTCGCCACGGGCAGGGCGATCTCGACGAGCGCCCCGCCGAGCGCGGACTCGCCGACGTGGATCGCGCCGCCGCAGTCGGTGACGATGCGGTTGCACACCGTCAGGCCGAGCCCGGTGCCGTCGGGTCGGGTCGTGAAGAACGGGTCGAAGATGCGCTGCCGCAGCGGGGCCGGAATGCCCGGACCGTCGTCGCTCACCGCGAAGCGCACCCGCGCGCGCGCGCGCTCCCCGTCCACGGTGCCGGGTGGCACGGGCGAAAGGCGGATGTGGACGCGGCCGCGCTCCGGCGCCGCGGCGAGCGCGTTCATGAGCACGTTGAGCAGCACCTGGTGCAGGGCGTCCTCGCTGATGTCGACCGCTGGCAGCTCTGCCTCCACATCCATCTCGCAGCGGACCTGCCGCTTGTCGAGCTGCAGATGCAAGAGACGCACCACGCGCTCGACTGCGGCGCGCGGCTGCGTCGCGCCGCGCCGTGGCGTGCCGCCGCGCGCGAAGCCGAGTAAGTCGGACACGAGCCGGCGGATGCGATCGGTCTCGTCGACGATGCTGACGAGCTCTTCGCGGCGCGGGTCGCTCGTCGGCAGGTCGAGCAGGAGGTACTCGGTGGAGGCCGAGATCACGTTGAGGGGCGTGCCGATCTCGTGGGCCAGACCCGCGGCGAGGCTGCCGACCGCGGCGAGCTTCTCGCTCCGGATCATCTGCTGCTCCACGCGCTCGCGCTCCGCGACGTCGCGCCCGATGGCCGAGACGCCGGCGAAGCCCCACGGCTGCTGGAGCGGGGTCCAGGTGGTCTCCACCACGACGCGCCGGCCGGAGCGGTGGCGCAGGGTCTCGCGCACGCTGCCGAGACGCCCGCCCGCGCGGGCGCTCTCGAGCAGCTCGGCGGCGCGGGCCTCGCAGAGCAGGTGGGCGAGGTCGAGCGCCCGGGCCTCCCGCGCCTCGTAGCCGAGCATCGCCGCGGCGCCTTGATTCCACGAAGTGATGCGCCCCTCCGCGTCGGCCGCGAAGATGGCGTCGGCCGAGGTGCGCACGAGCTCGCCGAGTGCCTGCTCACTCGTGCGCAGGGCGGAGCGCAGGCGGGCGACCTCGCTCAGGTCCTCCACGATGGTCTGGTAGCCGCACACCTCGCCCCGACCGTCGCGGATGACGGTCGTCGACAGCGCAGCGGGCACCTCGCGTCCGTCGCGCGCGACGAGCGTGGTCTCGCGGCGCTCGCCGTCCGCGCCCGCGTGCGCCGTGGCGCGCGGCCACACGGTGAGCTCGTCGCGGCCGAGGATCTCGTCGACGTGGTGGCCCAGGATTGCCGTCATGCCCGGCGACCAGCTCACGATGCGACGCTGCGGATCGACCACGTACATGCCGTGACCGGCGACGGCGAGCGACGACGACAGCCGCTCGCCCACGAGCGCCGGCGACGCCTGGAACGCGAAGTCCGTGAGATCGACGAAGCTTTCGAGCACGTGCGTGAGCTCGCCCGACGCGTCGCAGATCGGAATGGCGCGCACGCGCATGACCCGCCGCGCCTCGCCGGGCGCCTGACGCTCGCGGTAGCCCTCGTGCGCCTCGCCCGTGCGGAACACGAGCACGGGCAGGCAGTCGCCGCAGCGCGCGCTGCGCCCCCAGTGCGCCGCGAAGCAGTGCGAGCCCGTGGTGCAGTCACGTCGCTCGGCGGTGGCCCCGCGCTGGTTCGTCCACACGAGCCGCAGGCCCCGATCGACGAGCGACACGCCCACGCCGAGGCTCTCGAGAACGTCACCGAGCGACGCGAGCTCTCGCGACCACGTCTCCACGCTCATCGCCCCGAAGCGTAGCGCGCTCCGTCGCGAGTGGCAGCGCTGACGCTCACGGTACGGGACGTTCCCGGCGCGGCGGATCGTGCCGGGCGCGCGCGCGGCGTGGCTTGACAGGCCCGCGCGGAGCGATAGGTGTGGAGACTTCATGACGCTCGGCTCGAGCCGCGTCGGCTGCCCGCTCGGGCGGCGCGCCGCGGGGCGGGCCGGAGGTCTTCCGCCGCAGGCGGGGGCAACGTGCGAGTGCCCGTGCGCATCGTGGCGCCGGGCCTGACGACGAGACGGCGCTCCCCACGTCGTGGGGCGCACAGGCGACGAAGGACTTGCCATGTACTGCATCACCCCGAAGCTCACAGCGACCGGCATCCCGACCACCTACTACAACCTCTTGCCCGACATCGGCGTCCCGGGCAGCCCGCCGCTCGACCCTGCGACCCAGCAGCCGGTCGGCCCCGACAAGCTGGCGGCGCTCTTCCCGATGGCCCTGCTCGAGCAGGAGATGAGCTCGGCGGTGCACATTCCCATCCCGGAGGAGCTGCTCGAGGCGTACGCCGACTACCGGCCGACGCCGTTGCGGCGCGCGCGGCGCTTCGAGAAGGCGCTCGGGACGCGCTCGGCCATCTACTACAAGTACGAGGGCGTCTCGCCGGTCGGCTCGCACAAGCTCAACACCGCGCTCGCCCAGGCCTATTACAACCGCGAGGCCGGCGTGAAGCGCATCGCGACCGAGACGGGCGCGGGGCAGTGGGGCACGGCGCTTTCCTACGCGTGCCGGACCTTCGGCATCGCGTGCAACGTGTACATGGTCAAGGTCTCGTATCATCAGAAGCCGTTCCGGCGCACGATGATGGAGCTCTACGGCGCCTCGGTGCATGCCTCTCCATCCCAGGAGACGTCGTACGGACGTTCGCTCAGCGCCGCGCACCCCGATCACCCGGGCTCGCTCGGCGTCGCCATCTCCGAAGCGATCGAGGACACGGTCACGCACCCGGGCACCAAGTACGCGCTCGGCTCGGTCCTGAACCACGTGCTCTTGCACCAGACCATCATCGGGCAGGAGGCCCTGGCGCAGCTCGACACGCTCGGCGTGTTCCCGGACGTGGTCGTGGGCTGCCACGGCGGCGGCTCGAACTTCGCCGGCATCGCGTTTCCGTTCGCCAAGCACAAGGCGAACGGCAAGGAGATCGAGATCATCGCGGCCGAGCCGGCGAGCTGCCCGACGCTGACGAAGGGCGAGTTCCGCTACGACCACGGCGACACGGCCAACTTGACGCCGCTCATGAAGATGTACACCCTCGGCTCGGGCGTCGTGCCCGACCCGATCCACGCCGGCGGCCTGCGCTATCACGGCGCGGCTCCGCAGGTGAGCGAGCTGCTCGCGCGCGGCATGATCGCGGCGCGCGCCTACCCGCAGGGCGTGACCTTCGAAGTGGCGCGGACCTTCGCCGGTGCCGAGGGCATCATCCCCGCGCCCGAGTCGGCGCACGCCATCGCCGCGGCGGCCGAGGTGGCGCGCGAGGCGGACGCGGCCGGCAAGGCGCGCACCATCCTGTTCAACCTGTCGGGCCACGGGCTGCTCGATCTCGGCGCCTACCAGGACTTTCTCGCGGGCAAGATCAAGTAGGCGCGGGCACGCGGGCGCGTCGCCTGGGCGCTGCCCGCGCGCACGGTTCCGGCGGCGCGCCGGGGAAGGCCGCGCCGCCGGCGGAGCGTTTCCCGGGGTGTGAGAGCTCGTCCTCGAGGGTGGTGGGGCGTGGCGCTCGCGGGCGCCGTGCTCGGGCTCGCGAGCGGTTGCGCCGCGGACGCCGACGACGCGCCGGAGCTCCTCGCCGACGACGCCCGCATCGCGACCTCCGGCGGCGGCGGCACCGAGGCGGGCGCCGCCGAGGAGAGCGAGCTCGCCGTCGGTCCGGACGGGCCCGCGGGCACGCGCGGCGCGGGGTCCGAGGAGCCCGAGCTCGCGCCCGACGCCCGCGGCCCCGAGCTCGTCGGTCCGGTCGGCCCCGACGGCCGTGCCGTGCGCCTCGCCCCGGCGCGCGCGCTCGTGCGGGAGGAGCCGGTGCGGGGTCGGAACGTCGTCCTCACCTTCGACGACGGCCCGGGCGTGAGCGCCGAGGAGGACGATCTCCTCACGCTGCTCGCGGCCGAGGGCGTGCGCGCCATCCTGTTCCCGACCGGGCGCTGGCTCGCGGAGCGACCGGACTGGGTCGCGCGCGCGGCGCAGACCGGGCAGCTCGTCTGCAACCACACCTACCAGCACAAGGACCTGCGCGCCCTGCCCGACGCGCTCTTGCGCGAGCAGCTGACGCGCGGCGCGGGCCACGGCACCTGCGATCTGCTGCGCCCGCCCTACGGCGGCTTCGACGGGCGCGTGGCGCGGCACGCGCGCGATCTCGGCTACCGCATCCTGCTCTGGGACGTCGACTCGCGCGACTGGGAGGGGGCTTCGCCGCTGTCGATCCACGATCGGGTGATGGGGCGGGCGCGCGCGGGCTCGGTCGTGCTCTTCCACATCCAGGCCCGCAACACGCTGACGGCCCTGCCGGCCATCATCCGCGAGCTGCGCCTCGCGGGCTACGTGCTCTCCTACGATCCCGACGACGTGGCGCCCGAGCCCTTCGTGCTCCGCACCTTCGTCTCCGCCGGGCTCCGCCCCTTCGCCTTCGCCGCGGGCCCCACGTACCTGCCGGGTGGCGCGGGCTGGTGGCTGCCCGTCCGCGCCGGGGCGGGCTGAGGGCGCTCAGCCGCCCGGGCGCGGGGCGCCCTCGTCGAAGAAGCGCGCGGCGTTGTCGAACAGGATCTGCCGCTCGATCTCGGGCGGCAGACCGAGCGCGCGGATGTGCTGCCACTCGGTCGCGTACGGGTAGGGCAGCACGGGGAAGTCCGTGCCGTACATGATGCGCGCCGCGTAGCGCAGGATGAGCTCGCGCGGCGGCGCGACGTCGAAGTGCCCGGCGAGCACCATCGCCGTGTCGGTCATGAGCAGCGGATGGCGCTCGAAGAGCGCGGGCAGGGCGTCGTGCTCGTCGTGGGCGAAGTGCGGCACGACGCAGCGCAGATCCGGGTGCCGCTCGAGCATGCGCGCGATGCGCGCGACGCCGCTCACCGCGCCGCAGCCCGCCGGGTAGCCCGGCAGCTCGGGCGCGCGCCCGGCGTGGATGACGACGGGCAGTCCGCGCGCGGCGACGAAGGCGAGCACGGGCGCGAGCGCCGGCTCGTCGGGCGGCAAGCCCATCACGTGGCAGTGCAGCTTCAGGCCGCGCAGGCCGTGCTCGTCGAAGGCCTCGCCGAGGATGTCGCGGGCGTCCGGGTCGAAGGGGTGTACGGCGGCGAGCACGACCGCCTCGGGGTGGCGGCGCGCGTAGGCGCCGAGAAAGGCGTTGAGCGGCCGGGCCATGCCCGGCTTGTGGCAGTACGCCATGGCGACCCAGCGCCGCACGCCCTGGGCCGCGAGGTGTGCGGCCGCCGCCTCGCCGTCGAGCTGCTCGGCGACCGGCCAGGCGTGGCGCTCGAACCAGCGCACGATGGCGGCGTAGAGCCGCGGCGGCCAGGCGTGGGTGTGCACGTCGAAGAGCTCGGGCACGTCCTCGGGCCGCGCGCGCGCGCAGGGCTCGCCCTCGGCGGTGGCTCGGCTGGTGCGCGGCGCTCGGGTCACGTGCCCTCCACGGCAGAAGCGCACCATAGCAGCGCGCGCGCGCGCCGCCGCACCTCGCGTACCCCGGGCGTGCCCGTCGCTTCGTTGCCCTTCTGCCCGACCCGTGCGATAGGTCGCCCCGTTGCGCGGCGGCGCGCCCGCCGCATGGAGGAGCACGTGAAAGAGCGACTGGCTTGGATCGTCGTGGGGCTCTCGGCCGTGGTGCTGGTGCCGGCGGCCTGCAAGAAGGACAGCGACACCACCAACACGACGACCACGACGACCACGTCGACCACGTCGACCGGTCAGGGCGGCGGCGGCGGGAGCGAGCCCGACTGCAAGCTCTGCCTGCAGACCTCCGCGACGACCGGCGCCTGCACGGCGGAGCTCACGGCGTGTCTCGGCGACAGCGGCAGCGGCGGCGGGGGCGGGGGCGCGCCCGGGTGCCTGTCCTGCAGCGAGTGGGCGATGGGCTGCCAGAACATCTCGACGCTCGAGTGCAACGACACGATGGTGGATCTCTGCGACACGGCGCTCGCCCTGCCGTTCATCACGTGCACCTGCGGCGAGTGCGCCGCCGAGTGCCCGCTCTCCTGCGCGCCGTTCTGACCGGAACGCGCGCGCGCGTCACCAGCGCGCGAAGTGCTGTTCGGTCACGCCGTAGACGTCGCCGACCGCGAAGCGCTCGCCCTCGGGCGAGCACACGCTGCCCGCGAAGCTGCCGTAGGGCTGGTGGAAGCGACTCACCACCACGCCGAAGTTCGTGTCGTCGCTGCGCTCGCCGCGTGGCGTGAACACGAGATCGACGAGGCCGCGGTCGTCCCGGATGCGCCAGGGCGCCATGCGGTTCTGCGGGTCGTAGTCGAACTCGACGCGCCGGATCTTGACGAGCCGCCCGCCCAGCCACAGCGCCGAGTCCGCGGCGTCCGCGTCGCCGGGGGCCACCGGCGCGGCCGAGGCCCCCGCACCGGGCCAGGGGCGGTGGGCGGTGAGGTTCCAGGCGATCACCTTGCCGCCGTCCGACCGACCGGCCGCGGCGGCCCAGTTCCAGTGCGTCTCGCGGGCGCGGTAGCCGCGGTTCCAGTCGAGGCCGCCGAGCGCCTCGCCCATGAGCACCGTGTCGGCGAGCGTACCGCAGCGCAGATCGCCACCCGCGGGCAGGCCGTAGCACTTGTGGGTGTAGAGCCAGCGCCCGGGCGCGACGCGCTCCACGACCACCACGGGATCGGGGCTCGTGCCGAGGTCCTGTAGCTCGTAGCAGGCGCTGAGCGCCGGGCTCCGGCGCGTCTCGCGGAGCGAGACGTCGATGCGCCGCAGGCCGTTGACGGCGTCGTTGTCGAGCATCACGCGCCCGAAGCCGGGCGCCTCGAAGCTCGTCAGTCCGTCGGTGGAGTTGGGCGCGATGCGCACGGCGCGCCCGAGGGGCGAGAGCGCGTTCCACTCGAGCTTCCGGCCCGAGTCGCGCTCGACCACGTAGGCGAAGGCGTTGCCCACGTAGCCGAGATCGACGACGGCGCACGCGAACAGCACCCGTGGCGTGACGATGCTCGTGTAGTGCCACTCCTTCAGGCGCAGGCCGCGCAGGCGGCGCTCGAGCCCGGCTAGCGGCGTGCCGCGCAGGCCGGCGAGCGGGTACGCGATGGGCGCGTCGGCGAGGTTCGCGTCCACGAAGGGGCGCCGGAACCAGCCCTCGTGCACCGTCCCGTCGGCCTCGACGATGCGGGGCGGCGTCTCGGTGGGAGCGTCCTCGGCGTGCGGGCGGGGAGCAGCCTGTCTCTCCGTGTCGGACATGGGAGGCCGATAGCAGGGAATCGCGGGCGCCGCGATCAACCCCCGGCGCAGTAGCGGTTGATGGTCTCGACGAGCTCGTCCTCGCGCTCGCCGACCTGGCGCTCGAGCGTCCGGGCCGCGTCGAGCTTCTTGCCGTCCCGGTCGCGCAGGGCCTGGGCGGCGCCCCGCATGACCTCCGCGATGTCGCTGACGAGCGCCTGGTAGGCGTCGCGATGCTCCCGCAGCGCCTCGACCGTGAGCGGCACGTCGGCCACGCGCCGGGCCGTCTCGGTGAGCCGCTCGGCCACGCGCTCGAACTCCGCCGGCTCCTGGCTCTGCGCCGCCTTGACCTGCTGCTGCTCCTCGTTGATGACGCCGATGAGCGCGTTGCACTCCTCGATGCGCTTGGCCTGGCAGGCCGCGAGCGTGGTCGCGCCGGCGAGCACGGCGACGGTGAAGACGATCGGGGGTCGAAGCATGGCGCGCGCAGGGAGCGCGGGTCGCGGAAGGGGCCCGCGCCGGAGTGCGCATCGTACGCACATCCTGTCGGAGCGCCAACCCGGCGCCGCGTCGCGCGCTCCCACGGCGCGGCGCCGGCATGTTAGAAAAGGGCATGGCACGCAGCGGCAATCTCGTGTGGGTGGACCTCGAGATGACCGGGCTCGACCCCGACCGCTGCGTCATCGTCGAGATCGCCACGCTCGTCACGACGGGCGAGCTCGAGCTCGTCGCCGAGGGGCCGAACCTCGTCGTCCACCAGCCGGCCGACGTGCTCGCGAGCATGGAGGCCGAGGTGCGCCGCATGCACGACAAGAACGGGCTGACGGCCGCGAGCGCGGCCTCCACCGTGTCGCTCGCCGAGGCCGAGGCGGCGTCGCTCGCCTTCGTCGCCGCACACTGCGAGCCGCGCACGGCCCCGCTCTGCGGCAACTCGGTGTGGAAGGACAGGCAGTTCCTCGAGCGCTACATGCCGGCCTTCGTGCGCCACCTGCACTACCGGGTCGTCGACGTGTCGACCATCAAGGAGCTCGTGCGCCGCTGGTACCCGAACGGTGCGGGTGCCGTGCCGAAGAAGCGCGAGGCGCACCGCGCGCTCGACGACATCCAGGAGTCCATCGCCGAGCTCCGGTACTACCGCAGTCGCGTGTTCCGGAGCGTGCTCGCCGAGGCGCCGACCCCCGAGGGCTGAGCCGCTCGGGAGCGGGGCGCGCCCCGGACGCGCCCCGCGCTCGCCCGCGCGCTCAGTGGTTGCAGGGATCGACGGGCGCGCACTCCGTCGCGCAGCTCCCGCACATGCAGGTGTAGATGGGCCCGTAGCCCGCGGAGGCGTTCGCGTACTGCTGGTCACAGGCCCCGAAGCACGTGGAGGTGAAGTCGTTCTGCAGGCAGCCGGTGATGCAGCCGAACCAGGTCGGGTCGTTCGGGTTGAAGCTGCCGCAGCCCGAGATGCCGAGACAGGCCTGGATCTCCGTCCCGCAGTTGCCCTGTCCGCACTGGCCGCACGACTGCGCGCTGGCGCCGCCGGCGCCGCCGGCGCCGTTGCCGCCGGTGCCCTGACACCCCTGCTGGCAGGTCTGCAGGGTCCCGATGCCCATGTCGGCGCACGCCGTCGCGTTCACGCAGTCGGCGAGGCACTGGTTCTGCACGGTCGAGCAGTCGATGCCGCCGATTTGCGCGCACACGTCGAAGCCCATGCAGTCGACGATGTGCTGGCAGGCCTGCTGGCACACGTCGCCCGTCGTCGACGTGGTCGTGGTGCTGGTGGTCGTGGTGGTCGTGGTGGTCGTGGTGCTGGTCGACGTGGTCGACGTGGTCGTGGTCGTGGTCGTGTTGCCCGCGCCACCCGTGCCCGAGGTCGAGCTCACCTCGTTCGAGCAAGCCGCCGCGACGAGCGTCGCCGTCCCGAGCCCAAGAAACCAAGCGAAAGTCGTGATGCGCATGCGTACGTCTCCTCGGCCACGCGCCGTTTCGGCGCAACGTCCCCCTCATGGTGCGGAGGGTCGGCCGTCCAGGCAAGCGGTTTCTCGGGTGTTCCGAGGCGCGCACCCGCCGCGCCCGCGCGCAATTGCAGCGAGGAGCGAGTTTTCCATCGCGCCGTGACGCGCGTCATGGGCCGGCTCCGGCGATGGAGCTACCTTGCCTCGGCCATGCACCGGCAGGGTTGCCCGTCGCTCCCAGCGTCGCCGCCGCGGGCGCGCTCTGCGAGCGCGCGCGTGCGGTGCGTAGCCGCGCTCGCGCTCGCGGGGCTGCTCGGCGCCTGCTCCGCCCCGGAGTCCGAGGTCGGTGGATTTCCGGCCGAGCCCTACGCGATCCTGACGAGCGCCGCCGCCGAGCTCGTGCTCGAGCTTCGCACCGCTCCCGACCAGCCGCCGACGGTGGGCGTGAGCTCGGTCGAGCTGCGCGTCGAGCGCGCCACGAGCCACGAGCCGGTGACGGGTCTCGCGATCGACGCGCTGCCGTGGATGCCGGCGCACGACCACGGGGCCTCGGTCACGCCGACCGTCGCGGAGAGCGGCGGCGGGACCTACGTCGTCGAGCGCGTCAGCTTCTACATGCCCGGCACCTGGGAGCTGCGACTGACCTTCTCGGGCCCGGTGACCGACAGTGCCGTCGCGACCTTCGACGTGCGTTGACATGCTCGCCGCCGCGCTGGCGGGCGCCGCGCTCGCCGTGCCGGGAGCCGCCGACGCGCAGGTGTGCTGTGCGGGCGGCAGCGCCGTGACGCCGGCGCGCCTGTCACACGGCGACGACGCACTCGTCGGGCTCGAGCTGCGCGCAGCGGACGTGTTCGGCGCCTTCGACGCCGACGCGCGCTTCGCCGCGCGCGGGGCGGGTGCGCTCGAGCTCGACTTCTCGGAGCAGCTCTTCGCCACGGCGCGTGTGCTCGAGCACGGGGAGGTCGGCCTGAGGGTGCCGCTCGTCGAGACCTGGCGCCGCGCCCACGGCGCGAGCGAGGTCGGCGGCGGGCTCGGCGATCTCGGGCTCCACGCGCGCTACGAGATCTACCAGGCGGGCCGCTCGGACTGGCCCGGCGTGGCGGCGCAGGTCGCCATGACGCTCCCGACCGGGACGCCGCCCGAGGCGACGACGACACCGCTCGCCACCGGCACGACCGGCACCGGCAGCTTCGCGGCGAGCCTCGGGGTCGCCCTCGAGCAGGTGTACGGCCCGCTCTTCCTGGGCCTCACCGGCGGCGTCGCGCGGCGCGCGGGTCGCACGGTGCACGGCATCGACGCGACGCTCGCCACCGAGTGGTCGGCGTCGCTCGCCGCGGTCTACGGCTTTCGCACGGGGCCCGCGCTTGGCCTCGTGCTCGGCTACCAGGCCGAGGGCGACGCGGTCATCGACGGCGCGGAGGCCGCGGGCACGGCGCGCCGCAGCGGGCGACTCGCCCTCACCGGCCTCTTTCCGATCACCGACGCCTGGCGGCTGCAGAGCGCCTGGTCGCTGACCCCGCCGCTCGGCGGGCTCGGTCGCAACGTGCCGGTCGAAGAGAGCCTCGCCGTCACGGTCGTGTGGGCGCAGTGACGCGCCCACGACGCAGGGCTCGGTCGCGGTGCCTTCACGGGCGCCCCTGATCCGGCCTTCCACCGCGGCACCTGCCGCCACAAACCCCGTGTCTTGAATCAAGACGTGGCACTTGTGGCGGCTCGCGCGGGCTTCGGTGGGGCACCTGCCGCCACAAACCCCGTGTCTTGCATCAAGACGTGG
>JACRDA010000065.1 GCA_016212965.1 Myxococcales bacterium | reverse complement strand
CGCGCCTGCGCGAGACCGCGGGCCTGGAGCTCGACGGCGAGCCCCGCGGCGCGCGTGGCGCGGCCCCGCGTCCGGGCGCGGGCGCCGCCGGAGCGCGGCCGGGGCGTCCGGTGCGGCCGGCGCCGGTCGAGGGGCGCACGCGTCCGAGCGCCGGACAGGAGCCGGGTCGCGCCGAGGGCCGTGGCCCGAGCGCGCTCCTGGCCGAGGAGATCTCGCAGCTCGCCGTCGAGGCCGTGAAGGCCGCGATGGACCGCTCGCTGCGCGGCGACGCCATGCGTGCCATGACCACGGCGCCGGTCGTGCGGGTGCGCGCCGCGCGCACCGCCGTGACGCGAGCGGCCGGGCTCGAGGAGACGCCCATCGAGCTCGAGCTCGTGGGCGACGCCGCCGTCAAGCGGGCGCGCGAGGGGCCGAGCGTCGAGAGCCTGTGGCGGCTCATCGGCCAGCGTGACTGCGATCTACAGAACATCGAGGTCTACTACCGGCTCGGGCTCGCGTACGTCAGCGCCGGTCAGTGGCGCGACGCGCTCAAGGCCTTCGACGCCGTCGAGGAGGCCTCACCCGGGGACCGCGACGCCGACCAGCGTGCCCACGAGATCCGCGGCTGGCTCGACGCCCATGGCAGCAAGCACCTGACGCTCGGCACGACGACGACGCCCGCATCGGGCGCCCCGTCCGGCGCCGTCTCCGCGGGGCGTTACCTCGTCCAGGGCGAGCTCGGCCGCGGGGGCATGGCCGTCGTCTACCGCGCCGTCGACACCGTTCTCGGCCGCGACGTCGCGCTCAAGTTCATCGCCGAGGAGCTCGGCGTGAGCCCGCAGATGCGCGACATGTTCCAGCGCGAGGCGCGCTCGGCGGCCCAGCTGAACCACCCGAACGTCGTAACCGTGTACGACTTCGGCCTGCTCGAGGGGCGCCTCTTCATCGCCATGGAGTACCTCGAGGGCACGACGGTCGAGCAGCTGGTCGACCAGGGCCTGCTGCCGGTCGTCGAGAGCCTGCGCGTCGCGACCCAGGTCCTGGCGGCGCTCGAGTATGCGCACGGCCGGCAGCTGGTACACCGCGACGTGAAGCCCTCGAACATGATCCGCACCCACCTCGGCCTCGTGAAGCTGATGGACTTCGGCCTCGCCAAGAGCGTCGCACAGGGCGCCAAGGCTTCGCTCGTGGCGGGCACGCCCGCTTACATGCCGCCCGAGCAGTTCGCGGGTGGCAACGTCGACCACCGTGCCGACCTCTTCGCCGTGGGCGCGTCGCTCTACGAGATGCTCTCGGGCTCGCTGCCCTTCGAAGGCACCGACCGCTCGCGGCCCGCCGCCTCGCTGCGCGCGACCGCGCCGGCGCTTCCTGCCGTGCTCGACGACATCGTGGGTCGCGCGCTCTGCCTCGACCCGGCCGAACGCTGGCAGACGGCCGCCGAGTTCGCGGCACCCCTGCGCGACATCCTGGCGGCGGTCGAGCAGGCGGCCGGCGCCCCGGCCACCGCGGTGGCACCCTTGCTGACGACGACCGAGGCGCGCACCCTGCGCCAGAGCCCGGACGGCGCCGGCTCCTCGTCGCGCGGTTCACCGGTCTCGGCGAGCCAGGCTGCGAGTGCGCGCACCGAGCCGGCCGCCGCGGGCACCGCGGCGAGCGCCCCGAGGGGCACGTGGAAGAGCCGCGGATGAGCACCGGTCCCGTCATCGGCGTCGATCTCGGCACGACCAACTCGTGCGTCGCGGTCCTGCGCGAGGGCGCCCCGGTCGTGATCCCCAACAAAGGGCAGCTCACCACGCCCTCGATCGTCGCGATCACGGCGAGCGGCAAGCTGCTCGTGGGGCACCAGGCCAAGCGCCAGGCGATCACCAACCCCGAGCACACCGTCTACGCGCTGAAGCGCCTCATCGGCCGCAAGTGGAGCGCACCCGAGACGCGCCAGAGCGCGCTGCTCGCCAGCTACGGGCTTGCCGAGGGGCCGCACGAGGACGTGCGCATCGAGCTGCGCGGGCGCAGCTTCTCTCTGCCCGAGCTCTCCGCGCTCATCCTGCAGCAGCTCAAGCTCGCGGCCGAGGCGCACCTCGGCGTGCCCGTCGAGCGCGCCGTCGTGACGGTTCCGGCCTACTTCAACGACCACCAGCGGCAGGCGACGCGCGACGCCGGCGCGATCGCCGGGCTCGACGTCCTGCGGATCATCAACGAGCCGACGGCCGCCGCCCTGGCGTTCGGCTTCGGGCGGCGCGTCGACAAGTGCATCGCGATCTACGACCTCGGGGGTGGCACCTTCGACGTGTCGGTCGTGCGGGTGCGTGGTGGTGACTTCCAGGTGCTGGCCACCGGGGGCGACAGCTTCCTCGGCGGTGAGGACTTCGACGCGCGCCTGATGGAGTCGCTCATCGAGGACTTCAAGGTCGAGCACGGCGTCGACCTCCGCGAGGACCGGACGGCCTTGCAGCGCCTGAAGGACAGCGCCGAGGGCGTCAAGCGCGCCCTGTCCACGACCCTCGAGGCCGCGGTGGATCTGCCGTTCGTGGCGACGTCACCGAGCGGCGAGGGGCTGCACCTGCGGCGCACCTTCGCGCGCAAGGCCTTCGAGGAGCTCACGAAGGATCTCGTCGAGCGCACGCTCGTGTGCTGCGAGGAAACCCTGGCCGAGGCGGGGCTCGCCCCTTCGGACATCGACGAGGTGGTGCTGGTCGGCGGCATGAGTCGCATGCCGCGCATCGACGCCGCGGTGCGGAGCTTCTTCCGCCGCGCGCCGTCGACTGCGGTCCACCCCGACGAGGCGGTGGCCCTCGGGGCTGCGATCCACGCCGAGGCGCTCGCCACGCCGGCCGCGCCCGGCGGCACCTCGCCGGTGCGCCTGCGCGACGTGACCTCGCAGGCGATCGGGCTCATGGACGCCTACGAGCGCTTCGACGAGCTCATCGCCAAGAACACGCCGGTGCCGGCGAGCCGCACGGAGCTCTTCACCACGAGCTACGACCATCAGGCGTTCATGCAGTTCGTGGTGTTGCAGGGCGGGCGCCCGCGTGCCGCGGACAACGAGCGGCTGGGCGAGTTCGCGCTCGAGGGGCTGCGGCGGGGACGAGCGGGCGAGCACGCCGTGGAGGTCGCGTTCACCGTCGACGAGGAGGGGATCCTCAAGGTGAGCGCTCGCGATCGCGACACCGGGCGGGCGCAGTCGCTGCGCGTCGTGGCGCGGAGCGGGCTCACGCGCGAGGAGGTGAGCGCGATGGCCGAGGCGTCCGGGCGGCGCGCCACCCAGACGAGGCGCGACAACGACGAGGAGGCCCTGTTCCAGAAGGCCGAGAAGCTCGCCTACGACGTCGAGCGCCTGGTGGGCTCGCTGCGCGACAAGCTGCGCCGCGATCCGCTTGTCATCGAGGCCGTGTCGCTCGTGGAGATGCTGCGCGCGGCGCTCCAGACGCGGGACGGCGCGGACGTGACGATGACGCTCATGACCCTCGACAACCTGAGACCGGACCTCGAGGCGCTCGTCCGGCGCTGACGGGGCGGCGGGCCCGGGTCGGGTGCCTCACGCGCCCGCGCGCAGCACCGGCAGGGCGCGCCCCTTGTTGACGCGCGCGCCGGCGGGGCGGTCGCGCGGCTCGACGGACACGAGCTCCGCCCCGAGGTCGTAGTCGGTCGCCTGCGTGACACGCGCCCGCACGAGGTCGCCGGCGCGCGGCGGCGCGTCGAGCTCGGCGCCGCCCGACAGGAACACCTGGCCGTCGATCTCCGGCGCCTGGCCGCGGTGGCGGCCGACGAGCACGAGCTCGTGCTCCTCGCTCGCGCCCTCGACCAGCACCTCGAGCTCGCGCCCCACGAAGGCGGCGTTCTTCTGCGCGGCGATGCGCCGGCCGATGGCCATCAGGCGGCGCCAGCGGTTGGCGGCCACGAGCGCCGGGACCTTGTCGTCGAGCGCGTGGCTCGCCGCGCTCTCCTCGTCCGAGTAGCGGAAGACGCCGAGGTGCTCGAACTCGGCCGCGCGCACGAAGTCGCACAGCTCCTCGAACTCGGCGGCGCTCTCGCCCGGGTGGCCGACGATGAACGCCGTCCGGAAGGTGAGGCCGGGGACCTTGTGCCGGAGCTCGTCGACGAGGCGGCGCAGGCGCGCGCCCCCGTGGCCGCGGCGCATGCGGCGCAGCATGGCGTCGGCGGCGTGCTGCAGCGGCATGTCGACGTAGGGAAGGACGCGCGGGTGGTGGGCGAGGAGCTCGACGAGCTCGGGATCGAGCTTCTCCGGGTAGAGGTAGAAGATGCGCACCCAGCGCACGCCCGGCACGTCGGCCACGCGCCGGACGAGCGGCGCGAGGCGGGCCGCGGCGCTCGCGCCGCCCGCCAGATCGCGGCCGTAGGCGACGGTGTCCTGCGACACGAGGTTCACCTCGCGCACGCCCCGCGCCGTGAGCTCCTGCACCTCGCGCACCACGTCGTCCGGGGTGCGGGAGCGCTGCTTGCCGCGGAGCTCGGGGATGACGCAGAACGCGCACGTGCGGTTGCAGCCCTCGGCGAGCTTCACCCAGGCCGAGCCGACGCGCCCGGTGAGCGCGCGCGGGTCGCTGGCGCGCACCACCCAGTCGGCCGGGTGACCGACGAGCATGCGCTCGGCCCGGCCGCGCAGCACCTCGCCGAGCTTCAGCATGTCGCTCGAGCCGAGGAAGTGGTCGACCTCGGGCATGCCGGCGGCGAGCTCCTCCGGGTAGCGCTGCGACAGGCAGCCGGCCACGACCAGCTTCTTGCAGCGCCCGGCGCGCCGGTGCTCGGCCATCTCGAGGATCGTGTCGACCGACTCCTTCTTCGCGGCGCCGATGAAGCCGCAGGTGTTGACGACGATGACCTCGGCGCTCGCCGGATCGTCGACGTGCTCGTAGCGCGCGTCCGCCGCCACGCCGAGCATGACCTCGCTGTCGACCCGGTTCTTGGGGCAGCCGAGGCTCACGAAGTGGATGGTCGGTCGCGGGCGCTTCATCGCGGCCATCATTCACCAGCCGGGCGCCCGGTGCACCTCGTACCTCGCTCGCCGCCGCGCGCGCCGCGGCGCTGGGGAGGGCCACCAGAGCCTGGTAGGATGGCCCATGCGTTGTTCTCGGCGTGGGCTCGGTGGGGTGGCAGAGCTGGGGCTTGCGGCGGCGCTCGGCGGCGCGGCGGCGTGCGGTGGCGGCTCGGACGACACGGCCGGGGGTGGGGCGTCGTCGGGCGGCGGTGGCGCGGGGGGTGGCGTCGTCATCCCGACCGGGCACCCGCGCGTGTACCTGAACGCCACGAACCGCGCCCGGCTCGGGGCGGCGCTCGACGCCGGCACCGCGGTGGCGACGCGTTTCCGCGCCATGGTGGACGCCCAGATCGCGGGCGCCGACTACTACGCCTTCGCGCCCGAGGACGCGGCGCTCGTGGGCGTGCTCACGAGCGATCCGGCGTACTGCGCTTACGCGACGGGTCTCGTCGAGGCCGAGGTCGTGGCCGAGGAGGCGCTCATCGCCGCCGGGCAGGTGGCCGAGGTCGCGGCCGACAGCTACCTCTACGTAGGCGACCGGGTCGGCAGCCTCGCGCTCGTCTTCGACTGGTGCCACGACGCGCTCACGGCAGGGCAGCGCGACCGCTGGCTCGCCTACGCGGACCAGGCGGTCTGGAACGTGTGGCACCCGGACGAGGCGAGCTGGGGCGGCGTCGTCTACCCGTGGAGCGGCTGGTCCGTCGACAACCCCTCGAACAACTACTTCTACTCGTTCCTGCGGGCGACCATGCTGCTCGGTCTGGCCTCGCTCGGCGAGGACGCCGCCGCCGAGGGCTGGCTCGACACCTTCCGCGTGGCGAAGATCGGGGCCGAGCTCGTGCCGACCTTCACGAGCGACCTCGTCGGGGGCGGCTCGCGCGAGGGCACGGGCTACGGGACGGCGATGCGCAGCCTGTTCCACCTCTACGACTTCTGGGAGGCCACCACCGGCGAGCGCATCTGGGACCTCACGCCCCACACCCGCGCCTCGCTCGCGGCCTTCCTGCACGCGACCGTGCCCACGCTCGACCGCATCGCGCCCATCGGCGACCACGCGCGCGACAGCACGGCGGCGCTCTTCGACTACCACCGGAGCTACGTGCTCGTGGCCGAGTCCCTGATCAGCCCCGCCGACCCCCTGTCCGACGTGGCGCAGGGCTTTCTCGACGCCTGCTCGGTCCCGGAGATGCAGAACGCCTTCATGTTCTCCGACGACTTTCTCTACTACGACGCGAGCCACGCCTCGACGCCGCTGACGGCGCTCCACCCGAGCTACTACGCGCCGGGCACGGGCGACGTGTACTTTCGCGCGAGCTTCGCGAGCCCGTCCGCCACCTGGGGCGCCTTCAAGGCGGGGCCCTACACCGAGAGCCACGCGCACCGCGATCAGGGCTCGCTGCTCGTCTACCGGAGCGAGTGGCTCGCCTACGACCAGAACATCCTCTCGCACTCGGGCATCGTGCAGGACGAGGAGGCGCACAACCTCGTGCGCATCGAGGAGGGCGGCGCGACCGTGCCCATGGTCGAGGGCGCGGGCCCGAGTGAGCTCCTCGGGCTCCACGACACGGCGGACCACCTCTACCTGGCGGCCGATCTCGCGCCCGCCTACGGGGGCGCTGCGAGCGTCGCGCGCGTCGAGCGCGAGGTCGTGTTCCTGAAGGCCGAGGGCGCCTTCGTCGTCGTCGACCGCGTCGACACGGCCGGCGGCGCGAGCGCCGTGTGGCAGCTGAACGCGCCCACGACGCTGACCGCCATCGCGGGCGGCCACCGCCTCGACGGCGCGGTCGACGGGCTCGACGTGCTCCGCGCCGTCCCGTCCGGCGCGACGAGCGCCGTCGTCGACTGGACGGTCGACCCCGACATGAACGGCGGCTTCCGCCTCGACGTGCGCGACCCGGCGGCGGCGGGCGCGGCGCGCTTCGTGTTCGTGCTCGCGCCGCGTGGCGCCGTCGCGAGCCTGACGCCCATCGCGACCGCGACCGACATCGGCGCGAGCGTCGTCTTCGCGAGCGGCGCCACCGTGGACGCCACCTTCGGGCGCGACGCGCTCGGCGGCACGCTCGTCCACGCGAGCGGCGGCGCGACCCTCTTCGACGGGCCGCTCGTGGCCGGGGTCGACGAGCTGCCGCTGTTCGCGGCGCCGTGAGCCCGGGCGCGGGGATCACCCGACGAGCTTAGGCGAGAGCGCGCGCCTCGGCATCAGGCGCGGGCGGCCTCGACGAGCGCGGCGAAGCGCTCGAAGAGGTAGAGCGCGTCGTGCGGGCCGGCGGCGGCCTCGGGGTGGTACTGCACGCTGAAGGCGCGGGCGTCCGGGAGCTCGAGCCCCTCGCTGGTGCCGTCGTTCAGGTGCAGGTGGGTCGTGCGCACGCCCGCCGGCAGGCTGCCTAGGTCCACCGCGAAGCCGTGGTTCTGCGTCGTCACCTCGACGCGGCCCGTGGCGAGGTCCTTGACCGGCTGGTTCACGCCGCGGTGCCCGAACTTGAGCTTGTAGGTGCGCGCCCCCGCCGCGAGCGCGAGCAGCTGGTGCCCGAGGCAGATGCCGAAGAGCGGCTTCTTGCCGAGCAGCGCCCGCAGCGTGTCGACCGCGTAGGTGACGGCGGCCGGATCGCCCGGCCCGTTCGACACGAAGACGCCGTCGGGGTCGTGGGCGAGGATGTCCGCGGCGGAGCTCCGCGCCGGGACGGCCGTCACGCGGAAGCCCGCGTCGCAGAGGCAGCGCAGGATGTTGCGCTTGATGCCGAGGTCGACGACGACCACGTGGCCGCGCTCGCCGGGGCGGCCGCCGCGGCCGAGCGCCGGCGCCCCGACCGAAGGCAGCCAGCGACCGCTCGTCTCGTCGAAGGGGTAGGGCTCGCGCGGCGAGACGCGCGCGACGAGGTCGAGGCCCTCCATGCGGGGGGCGCGGCGCGCCCGCTCGACGAGCTCCTCGGCCGGGCCGGTGCCGATGGCGCCGTTCTGCGCCCCGTGATCGCGCAGGTGGCGCGTGAGCGAGCGCGTGTCCACGCCCGAGAGCAGCGCGACGCCGTGGCGTGCGAGCCAGGCGCCGAGCGACTCGGTGGCGCGCCAGCTCGACGGCGCGAGCGTGAGCTCGCGCACCACGAAGCCGGCGACCTGCGGTCGGCCGCTCACGCTCTCCACGTCCTCGGCGTTGATGCCCGTGTTGCCGATGTGGGGCGCCGTCATGCACACGATCTGGCCCGTGTAGGACGGGTCCGTGAGCACCTCCTCGTAGCCGGCCATACCGGTCGTGAACACGACCTCGCCGCACGAGGCCTCGGCGGCGCCGTGGAAGACGCCCGCAAAGCAGCTGCCGTCCGCGAGGCACAGGCGCCCGGTCTGCCCCTCGCCGCCGCGTCCCGCCCCGGGCCCGGTCGCGCCCGGCGCCTCCGTCGTGCTCACCGCGCCTCCGCGCCGCCGGTGCTCGCGGCGGGCGCCCGCCGGTACACGACGCGGCCGCCTGCGAGCGTGAGCTCGACGGAACCGACGACCTCGCGGCCCCAGAAGGGCGTGTTGCGGCTCTTGCTGCGCAGCCCCTCGAGCTTGTAGCGCCGTTCGGGCGCCACGATGGCGAGCTCGGCGCGCCGCCCGACGGCGATGGCCGGCGCCTCGAGCCCGACGATGCGCGCGGGCGCGCGCGTCAGGGCGTCGACGAGCCGCGACAGCGGCAGGGCGCCCTGCCGCACGAGGTCGAGCAGCAGCGGCACCACGAGCTCGAGGCCGATCATACCCGGCGCGGCGAGCGCGAACTCGACCTCCTTCTCGAGGCTCGAGTGGGGCGCGTGGTCGGTGGCGATGGCGTCGATGGTGCCGTCCGCGAGCGCTTCGCGCAGGGCCTGGCGGTCGCGCGCCTCGCGCAGCGGCGGGTTCACCTTGCAGGCCGTCTCGTAGCCGAGCACGGCCTCGTCCGTGAGCAGCAGGTGGTGAGGGGTCACCTCGGCCGTGACCCGCAGGCCGCGGCTCTTCGCCTCGCGCAGGATGCGCACGGCGCCCGCGCTCGACACATGTGCGACGTGGTAGCGGGCGCCCGTCGCCTCCGCGAGGAGCACGTCGCGCGCCACGATCACGTCCTCGGCCACGCGCGGCCAGCCGCGCAGGCCGAGGCGCGTCGCGGTCGGCCCGTCGTGCATCTGCGCTCCCTCGGTGAGCGCGTGGTCCTCGGCGTGCTGGATGACGGGCAGATCGAAGGTGCGGGCGTACTCGAGCGCGCGCCGCATGACGGCGCTCGAGCCGACGCAGCGCCCGTCGTCGCTCACCGCGACGGCCCCCGCGTCGCGCAGATCGGCCATCTCGGTGAGCTCGTGCCCCTCGAGCTTGCGCGTGATGGCACCGATGGGGTGGAGGGCGACTCCGCCCACGGCCGCAGCGCGCGCCAGGATCGCCTCGGTCACGGCCCGGGTGTCGTTGACGGGCTTCGTGTTGGGCATGCAGCACACGTGCGCGAAGCCGCCCGCGGCTGCGGCCGCGAGCCCGCTCGCCACGTCCTCCTTGTACTCCTCGCCGGGCTCGCGCAGGTGCGCGTGCAGATCGACGAAGGCCGGCAGCGCCCAGAGCCCGGTGCCGTCGATGACGCGGCCTGCGCGGCGGAGCTCCTCGCCGGCCGCGTCGCGACCGACGCGGGTGATGCGACCCTGCTCGACGACGATGTCGACGACCGCGTCGAGCCCGCTCCCCGGGTCGATGGCCTGGATGTGGGTGAGCACGAGGAGCTCGGGCGCGTCGGGCACCTGCGGGGAGGCCGGCATGGGCGCGGCGTAGCACCGCGCCGCGTCCGGCTGAAGCCCTGCTTGGCCCTCCCACGGCGAAGTGTGGTCAGATGCCCGACGATGCCTCGCCGTGTGTTCGCGCTCGCCGCGCTCCTCTTCAGCTCCGGGCTCTGTGCGCTCGTCTACCAGGTCGCCTGGCTGCGCGAGCTGCGGTTGGTCTTTGGCGCCTCGACGCCCGCGTCGGCAGCGGTTCTCGCCGTGTTCATGGGAGGCCTCGGGCTCGGATCCTACTGGCTGGGTGGCCGGGTCGACCGCTCGCCGCGGCCGCTTCGCCTCTATGCCCACCTCGAGCTCGGCATCGCCCTCACCGCGGCGGTGACGCCGCTCCTGCTCGTCGGTGCGCGCGCGATCTACGTGGGCGTCGGGGGCTCGAGCACGCTCGGCAGCGGGCTCGCGACCGTGGTGCGCCTCCTCTTGTCGGCGGTCGTGCTGCTGCCGCCGACGGTGCTCATGGGCGGCACCTTGCCCGCGGCGGCGCGCGCCGCGGTGCCGCAGGGTGACGCCGGCCGACGCAGCACGGCGTGGCTCTACGGGGCGAACGCGCTCGGTGCGCTCGCGGGCTCGACGCTCTCGACCTTCCTCCTGCTCGAGGTCTTCGGCACCCGCCTCACGCTGTGGCTCGCCTGTCTGCTCAACGCCCTCGTCGGCATGATCGCCCGCATGCTGTCGCGTTCCATGCCACCGCTGCGCCTGCGCGGCGCCACGGCGCCGGCAGAGGCGACCCCGTCGGCGCCGGTCGAGCTCCCCCCCGCGCTCGCCCGTACGGCGCGCGTGCTGCTGCTCTTCGCGGCCGGTGCCGTGGGCTTCGCGTTCCTCGTCATGGAGCTCGTCTGGTACCGGATGCTGAGCCCGCTGCTCGGTGGCTCGACCTACACCTTCGGGCTCATCCTCGCCGTGGCGCTCGGCGGCATCGGCGTCGGCGGGGTCGCCTACACGGTCCGCAAGCGCCCGCCGCGCTGGTCGACCTTCGCCTGGACATGTGCGCTCGAGGCCGCCTGCCTCGCCGTCCCCTACGCGCTCGGCGACCGCATCGCCCTGCTCGCGATCATGCTCCGGCCCCTCGGTGTCGCGGGGCTCGCCGGGCAGGCCCTCGGCTGGACGGTCATCGCCTGCATCGTCGTGCTCCCGGCGGCCGTCGTGTCGGGCTACCAGTTCCCGGCGCTCATCGGGCTCTTCGGCCAGGGCGAGAAGCGCATCGGCCGCGAGGTCGGCCTCGCCTATGCCGCCAACACCGTGGGCGCCATCGTGGGCTCGCTCGCGGCGGGCTTCGCGCTCATGCCCGTCATCGGGGCGCTCGGTAGCTGGCGCGCGGCCACGGCGCTGCTCTGTGCGCTGTGCGTCGGCGCCGCTCTGTTCCACCTGCGGAGCGCCCGCGCGGGGGGCGGGGCGACCGTGTCCACGCGGGCCGCGGTCGCCGGTCCGCTGCTCGTCGCCGGCGCGACCGTCGCCTTGTTGTTCGTCTCGGTCGGCCCGACCGCGCTGTGGCGCCACACGCCCATCGGCGCGGGGCGCGCGGACTCCCTGCTCACGAACGCCACCCGCACCGAGCTCGCGCGCCAGATCCGCGACGCCGAGGGCGCGGTGCGCTGGGAGGCCGACGGGCGCGAGAGCAGCGTCGCGCTCGTGTCGAAGCACGACACCGCGTTCGTGGTGAACGGCAAGAGCGACGGCGCCGTGTCCGCCGACGCGGGCACGCAGGTGATGAGCGGCCTGCTCGGCCCCCTGCTCGACCCGGCGACGCGGCGCGTGATGGTGATCGGGCTCGGCACCGGCGCGACCGCCGGCTGGCTCGCCGCCGTGCCGGAGATCGAGCGCGTGGACGTCGTCGAGATCGAGCCGGCGATCGCGCGCGTGGCGCGCGACTGCGCCGCGGCGAACCGCGACGTGCTCGACAGCCCCAAGCTCGCCCTTTCCTATGGCGACGCCCGCGAGGTGCTGCTCACGACGCGCGAGCGCTACGACCTCGTGTTCTCGGAGCCGTCGAACCCGTATCGAGCCGGCATCGCGAGCCTCTTCACGCGCGAGTTCTACGCGGCGGTCAAGGGGCGCCTGCGCCCCGGCGGCAAGCTCGTGCAGTGGGTGCAGGCGTACGAGATCGACGCCGCGACCCTCGGGACCGTCGTCGCCACGCTCTACACGAGCTTCGCGACCGTGACCGTGTGGCGCTCGGAGTTCAACGATCTACTGCTCGTCGCGAGCGACGAAGAAGAGGCGGCCATCGACGTCGCCGCCGTCGCCGCGCGCCTGCGCGAGGAGCCGTTCCGGAGCGCGACCATGGCCGTGTGGCGCGTGGACACGGTCGAGGGGGTGCTGTCCCACTTCGTGGCGCGCGCCAGCTTCACGCGCGCGATCGCCGCCCATGCGGGCCCGGGCGCCGTCAACAGCGACGACCGCAACAAGCTCGAGTTCGGGCTCGCCCGGACCGTGGGACGCGCGCAGCGGTTCGGCGTCGACTCGATCCAGGGCGTCGCCGAGGGGCGCAACGAGCACCGGCCGGCCGTCGTGGGCGCGGTCGACTGGGGGCGGGTGCGCGACGCGTACATGGTGATGGGTCTCGTCGGCAACGCGCAGCCCACCCCGTTCCGCCCCACGCGCATGGGCGCCGACGAGCGGAGCCGCTTCGCCGCCCTCAGGGCCTGGACGCGCGGTGACCCGCGGACCGCCATCGACGCCTGGGCGACGCAGCCCCGCGCGCCCGAGCTCGCCATGGAGCTCACGGTGCTCGCCGACGCCTACGCCAGCACCCAGCACGTCGACGCTCCTGCCTTGATCGAGCGTCTCGCGACGCAGCTGCCGACCGATGCGGCGCTCATCCGGGTGCACGCCGCGGCGGTGGCCGATCGGGACGAAGCGGCGTTCGAGGCCGCGCTCGACGCGCTCGAGCGACTCCGGCAGGATCCGTACGCCCACCCCCTCTTGGCCGCGCGTCTGTTCGAGACCGTCGAGTCCCTCGCCGGCAAGGACCCACGCTGGGTCCGGCCCCTCTTCGCCGCGCTCTCCGAGCCCTGCGCGGCCGATCTGTGGCGCGCCGATCGGCTGATCGCTCGGTTCCACGTCGCCCTGCGCGCGCCCGGCGCCGTCGAGCTCTGCGTCGAGGCGCTGCGCGAGCTCGAGCCGTCCACTCCCTGGAATCGCACCGACCTGATGTCGCGCTTCGCGTGCTACGCCGAGGCGCAGGATCCGCGCGCCGAGGCCGCGCGCCTCGACCTCGAGCGCTTCGTCGACAACGAGGCGTCGAGCGCGAGCGACCTCGTGGCTCCACGCGGCCCGGCCGGGGCCGAGGAGCCCGCCCCGGACGCCTCGGCCGCAGCGAGCCCTTGACCGGCCCCGGCGCGGGCGGTACTGAGGGCGTCCGACCCGACGGCGACGCCGCCGGACAGGCCACGCGCAGGTGGCGGAATTGGCAGACGCGCTGGATTCAGGTTCCAGTGGGGTAACTCCTGTGCGGGTTCAAGTCCCGCCCTGCGCACCCTTTCGGTTACTCGGCCCGCGGGACGATTCGCCAGGACGATCGAGCCCGCGATCTCGCGCGCTCGGGCGGCGGCGGGCCGGCCGCCCGCGCGCCGAAGCACGCGCCGCAACGACCACGGGCGCTAGCCTGGGTCCGCGCAGCCCTCGGGGTGGCGCGTTCGGTGCTCGGCGTGCGACTGCTCGCCGCGAGCCGGGTCGCTCGGCAACCCGGACGCCCCGTGCGCCATGACGCGCACGACGTCGAAGCCGGTGACGATGCCGGACAGCGCGCGCCCGCTCACCACGAGGATCCGGCGCACGCCGGTCTGCATCGCCTGACCCGCCACGCGGTAGAGGGGCGTACCGCTCTCGACCGAAGAGGTCTCGTAGCTCATGACCTCCTCGACCGGCGTCTCGAGCACGAGGTCCGCGATGCCGCGCGCCCGCAGCGCCTCGGTGTGCGTGAACACGCCGATCGGCCAGCCGCCGTCGACGACGACGAGCCCGCGCACGTTGGCGGCGTGCAGCCGCGCGAGCGCCTCGCGCACGGTCTCGCAATGGCCCACCGTCTCGACGTGACGGGTCATCACGTCGTCGACTGGTTGGGTCACGCGCGCACCGACCAGGGCCCGCATGAGGTCGCGCGTGCTGATGATGCCGCTCACGCGCCCCGCGCGCGTGACGACCAGCCGGTGGATGTGGCGTCGGGCCATGCGCGCGGCGGCCTCGCTGAGCGGCGCATCCTCGGGCACCGTGGCGACCTTGCGCTGCATGATGTCTGCGGCGACCCGCGGCGGAATGACGAGCAAAGGAGGCGCGTCGTGGGCCACCACCTCCGCGTGCACGAGGCGCACGATGTCGGTGGTGGAGACGATGCCGACCAGCTGCTTGTCGTCGTCGATGACCGGCACGGCCGAGATGCGCCGCTCCTCGAGCAGACGCTGAAGGCGCGCGAGCGTCGTCGTCGGTCGAACCGCCACGAGACCGCGGCTCATGTGATCGCTCACCGGTGGGGACCAGCGCTGGGGCACGGCATGACGTGCCTAGCATCGTCCGCGCACCGCGGGGAAGGGCGGCGTGGCCCGACGCGGCGAACCTGCGTACCAGTGGAATACGGAAACTGAGCCACCGCGCACCGCCGTGACGGCGTCCGGTCGGGCAAATCCCCTCGCGGCGATTGGCTGGGCGGCCACCTCCGGGCTCCGTCCGTCAAGTCGAGGTGGGGAACGTCTCAATGGCTCCGGCGCGCTGTTTTCCCGGTGGTCGGCATTCACGGAACCGCGCTTCATGGTCAATGGTGTCAAGTGGTGAGTACGGCGCGGGGACTCGATCACTTGACGCCGGTCAGGACAGCCGTGGACGACGGACACATTGGGAGCCCCGTTCCTTCGGTGGGGCGGCTCGTGATAGGTGTCGTAGCGGATGAACTGGTGTGCTGCGCGCCGTGACCGACTGGGGACACCGCACTCGGTGGTGGTCGACTTCGTCGGGGGGCTTCTCGGAGGCGCGCGATGCGATTCCGTCACGTACTGGCGACCCTCGTCGCCGCACTAGGCCTGGCAGCGAGCTGCAGCTCCGAGGACACGAGCACGCCCGGCGTCGGCGTGGGCGGCAGCGGCGTGGGAGGCGGCGGCGCGCTCGGTGGCTCGGGCGGTCTCGGCGGCGCCGGCGGACTCAGCGCGGGCGCGGGCGGCGTGGGGGGGCTCGGCGGCGCCT
>JACRDA010000064.1 GCA_016212965.1 Myxococcales bacterium | reverse complement strand
GGCCACCCCGGCGCCCGCCGCGCGCCCAGCGGCGGCCCACGCGGCCCCGGCAGCGGCGGACGAGGACGACGCCGACCGGCACTCGCTCATCGCCGAGCCGCCGAGCCCCGACGAGCAGATCTGGCTTGCGCGGCTGAGCGAGGCGCCCAAGCCAGGCGGGCCCGCCGGTCCGGAAGGGACGCGCTGACATGTCCATCCTCATCGTGCTCGCCCTGGGCGGCCTGATGCACGCGGCCGGCTCCTTCACGAGCGGCAGCTACTCCACCGCGGCGACGGCCCTGGCGTTCGGCTTCCTCGTGCTCACGGCGTTCTTCGTCGGCCGCTTCTTCAAGGCGGTGCGACTGCCGAAGCTCACGGGCTACATCGCGACCGGCATCGTGGCCGGCCCCTATGTGGCCAAGCTCGTGACCGAGCCCGTGGCGCAGAGCCTGTCGATTTTCGGCGGCGTCGCCGTCTCGCTCATCTCCCTGTCGGGCGGCCTCGAGATGGAGTTCCGGTCCATGCGGCCGCTCTTCAAGACGATCCGCTGGGTGACGCTCGTGGCGGTGCTCGGCACGACGCTGCTTCTCGCCCTGACGGCCTTCCTGGTGCGCGATCTGTTGCCCTTCATGCGCACGCTCGACACGGCGCAGGCGCTCGTCATCTCGCTCGTGCTGGCCATCGTCATGGTGGCGCAGTCGCCGGCCGTGGTCATGGCGATCCGCACGGAGCTCGCGGCCGACGGCCCCGCCTCGAAGACCGCCCTCGGCGTCGTCATCATCGCCGATCTCGTCGTCATCCTGCTCTTCGCCGTGGCCTCCTCGGTGGGCAAGAGCGTGCTCGGCGGCGGCGCCGACGTGGGCGAGACGGTCAAGGCGCTGGCCTGGGAGATCTTCGGCTCCGTCGGAGCGGGCGTGCTCATCGGCGGCGTGCTCGCCGTCTACCTCCGGAAGGTCAAGGAGGGCGGCGGCCTCTTCATCATGGCCGTGTGCCTCGTCATCGCGGAGGTGGGACGGCGCCTGCACCTCGACGCCCTGCTCGTGTCGCTCACCGCCGGTATCGCCATCCGCAACTTCACGCGCACCGGCGACAAGCTCCACCACGAGATCGAGGCCTCGTCGCTACCCATCTACATCGTCTTCTTCGCGGTCGCCGGCGCCACCATCCACCTGTCGGTGCTGAAGGACGTGTGGCTGCCGGCGATCATCTTCGTCGTGGTACGTGCGGTGGGCTTCCTCGTCGGCTCGAACCTCGCCACACGCATCGCCGGCGCGCCGCCCGAGGTGCGGCGCTACGCGGGCTTCGGCCTCTTGCCGCAGGCCGGACTCGCGCTCGCGCTCTCGATGCTCTTCGCGAAGACCTTCCCCGAGTTCGGTGCCGACGCCTCGGCCCTCACGCTCGGCATCGTGGCGATCAACGAGATCGTCGCCCCGGCGCTCGACCGCCTCGCGGTCGTGCGCTCGGGCGAGGCGGGCAAGGCCGCGCCGGCGGAGGCGCCCGCGGCGGTCGCGCCCGCCCCGTCCCCCGAGCGCGCGCCCGCGCCAGGCGACGCCCGGTCGCCGGAAAAGCCGATGTGACCGCCCGCGACGAGCGCACGACGCGCCCTGCCCGCGGCAGCTCGCGCTGGCTCCTGGCGCTCGCCGTCGCGCTCGCGACCGCGCTCGTCGGCTCGCTCTGGATCGTCGACTACCTGCCGACCGGCGACGGCGCGAACCACGTGCTCGCCGGATTCCTGACGGGTCACCTCCACGACGCCGGTCGCGGCTACGACGCTTTTCTCGAGCCGGGCGGCGCCGTCTCCAGCCTCGCCTTCCACGCGCTTTTCTCCGGGCTCGAGCAGCTCCTGCCGTGGCGCGACGCGCTGCGCGTGACGCTCTCGCTCGGCGCCCTCGTCTGGGCCTTCGGCTTCGCCTACGTCGCGACGGCGCTCGCGCCGAAGCGCGTGGTGGTCGGGCTCCTCGGCTTCGGCACGGCGCTGTCGTGGACCCTCTACATGGGGCTCTTCTCGTACTGGATCGCGCTCGGGCTCGACCTCGCCGTCCTCGGCTTCGCCCTCCGGCGCCGCACGTGGCGCTGGCGCGACCGGCTCGTGCTCGGTGCGGCGCTCGCGATCCTCATGTTCGCGCACAGCTTCGCAGCCGGGCTCCTCGGCCTGATGCTCGGCGTCGTCGTGCTGGTGCGGGGCTCCGCGCGCGGTCGCTGGCGCGAGCTCGGCGCCCTCGCGCTCGTGAGCGCGCCTGCCCTGCTCGTCGCGGTGCTGTCGGCCCGCGGCGCGAGCCGCTTCGTCGAGCCCAACGCGGCGGCGGGTGATCTGCTCGGCGCGACCTGGCTCGGGCTCCGCGACCGGCTCGACATCCTGTGGCAGTGCTTCACCGGCGGGCCGGCGTGGCGCGGGATGATCCCGCTCGCGCTCGCGCTCGCCGGCCTCGCGTCCCTCGCCATGCGAGCGCGGCGTGGTCGGGCCTCGCGGGACGAGCTCGCCGTCGGGCTCATCGCCGTGCTCATGCTGGTCGCGGTGGTCACGACCCCCATCCACCTCAACATGTGGCGCGATCTGGCGCCGCGCTTCTTGCCCCTCGGCGCCAGCCTGGGCCTCGCGCTCCTGCCCGTCGAGGAGCTCGCCCGGCCCGCCGCGCGAGCCCTCGCGGCGGCGGCCGTGATCGCCTTCGCGGCGGCCTCGATCGGCTGGTCCTGGGTCCACCACCGGGCGCTCGCGCGCGCGAGCGCCGACGCCCTCGCCGTCGCCGCCGAGCCGCTCCACCGCGCGGGCCCACGGCTGCCGATCGTCCTCGTGCCCCCGGAGGGCTCCGTGGCGCAGGTCGACGAGAAGGAGGGGATCGGGAACCTCTTCGCGGTCGAGCAGGGGGGCATGACGCCGTACCTCTACGCGCTCCGCCCCGGCCTGCACCCGTTCGTGTGGCAGCGCCCGCGCAGCGAGCTGTTCCCGCGCATGCCGCCGCGCTTCTACGGCGACGTCGTGCGCGCGGCCGACCTCGACCCCCGCGCCGCGCCGCGCGAGGTACACCTCACCTGGCTCGCGATGCTGGGCGCCGCGTACGAGGACGTGATCCTGTGGGGCACACCAGCGGACCTCGACGCGTTCGAGACGCGCGGCTACGAGGCCGACGCGCGCCGCGGGGGCGCGGGCGTGCTGCGCTTCGCGCCCTGCACGCTCACGGTCGTCCTCGAGGCTCCGGACGCGCCGGCGGCCCCGCCGACCGTCGCGTACGGCTGGGCGCCGCTCACCGAGGCAGCGGGCGAGCGCACCGTCGGCGAGCCGGAAGCCTACCCGCGACGGGCGCGCTTCCCCGAGGCGCCGTGCGGCCCGGTCTGGATCCGCGGCTACTGGGACGACGACGGGTCGGGCGACGCCTCGCCGGGCGACTCGTTCTGCGCGCTCGCCGACGACGAGGGGCGCCTGCACGTCGAGCTCGCGCGGACGCGCCACACCATCCGCTGCCGCCGCGTGCGGCGCGCGGCGCTCCGCCCAAGTGGTCAGTAGTGCGGCGGCGGCTCGTTCGCCGCCTCGTCGGGCAGGCCCATCTGGAGCTGCTGGTCGATCTTGGTGAGGCGCTGCTGCGCGCCCTCGAGCTCGCGCCCGAGCGCGATGACGACCTGGTTGAGCGTCTCGATGAGCTCGTCCTGGTACGTCAGGCGGATCTCGAGCTCCGTGACGCGCGCATCGCACGAACACCGTTCCATGATGCGCGTCCTAGCGC
This sequence comes from Myxococcales bacterium, assembly GCA_016212965.1. Lineage (GTDB taxonomy): Bacteria > Myxococcota_A > Polyangia > Polyangiales > Polyangiaceae > JACRDA01. The sequence continues at coordinate 1,748 of JACRDA010000064.1, read as the reverse complement.
AGGCGGCACGGGCCTGCACGCCGTGGCCCGAGCCTCAGGGCGCGGGAGCGCCCGCGTCGGCCGCGCCGGCCTGCCGGAGATCGTCCGAGGCCGCCGCGGCCCAGCGACTGCTCGGGTAGCGCGCCACGATGTAGCGCAGCGTCTCCTGCCAGGCGTCGCGCTTGCCCGAGTCGCGGAAGCCAAGAGCGAGCTTGTAGAGCGCCTCGCCGGGCGACTCCTCGCGCGCGAGCGTGGGGTCGGGCTCGTGCGAGCACTGGAAGGGCGCGCTCGCGGAGAGCGACGCGCACACGACGTAGACGGCAGCCCGGTACACGACCGCGCGAGCCTAGCAGAGCCCCGCGGGCGCTGTCGAAAACCGCTCCCGGCCGCGGGTGCCCTGCTAGAGTGAGACCGGGCGATGACCGAGGACTTGGGCGTCGAGGCGGGGCAGGTCGTCGCGGGTCGCTACCGGCTCGTGAAGGTGCTCGGCCGCGGCGGCATGGGCTCGGTGTGGCTCGCCGACCACCTGTCGCTGCTGAGCCCGGTCGCGGTCAAGATCATCAAGCCGCAGATCGCCAAGAGCCACCTGTCCCTGTCGCGCTTCTTGCGCGAGGCGAAGGCCGCGGCGATGCTGCGCAGCCCGCACGTGGTGCAGATCCTCGACCACGGCAGCGACGGCGACATCGCCTTCATCGCCATGGAGCTGCTCGAGGGCGAGAGCCTGTTCCAGCGCCTGTATCGCGAGGTCAAGCTGTCGCCGGCGCTCACGCTCACGGTCATGACCCACGTGGGTCGCGCCATGGCGCGCGCGCACGAGGCCGGGATCGTGCATCGCGACCTCAAGCCCGACAACGTGTTCCTCGTCGCGAACGACGACGAGATCGTCGCCAAGGTGCTCGACTTCGGCATCGCGAAGAGCGCGATGACGCCGCTCGGCACGACGAGCGACGGCCCGCAGACGCAGACCGGTACGCTCCTCGGCACGCCCTACTACATGAGCCCCGAGCAGGCGGTCGGCGACAAGGGCATCGACGCGCGCACCGATCTCTGGGCGATGGGCGTCATCACCTTCGAGTGCCTGGTCGGGCGCCGCCCCTTCCAGAGCGATTCGCTCGGCGAACTCGTGCTGCAGATCTGCACCAAGACGCCGCCCGTGCCCTCCCGCCTCGCGCCGGTGCCCGCCGGCTTCGACGCGTGGTTCGCCCGCGCCATCGAGCGCGAGCCCGGGGACCGCTTCCAGTCGGCCAAGGAGCTCGTCGCGGCCCTGCGCGAGGTGCTCGCCCCGGTCACGACGGGCGCGACGGGCGACGCCGCGACCGGCGGCCCTGCGCGTGTCGCGGCTGGCAGCCTCGACTGGGAGGAGCGCTCCGCCGCGGAGCGCGCGGCCCGGCGCCCCGCGAGCGACAGCGCGCCCGCGATCTCGTCGACGGTCGCCGGGGGCCCGCTCGCCGCGGCGGGCGCGCCGAGCCCCTACCCACTGGCGGCGCCCTCGGACGCCGCAGCACCGCCCACGCCGCCACCTCTCGATCCGCGCTCCGGCGAGACGGTGCTCGCGACGGCGGCGCCGAGCGGCGAGCGTGGCGGCGCGAGCACGCTCGACAGCATCGGGCTCGGCCTGCGCACGTCCGAGCGTCCCGCCACCGCCGCGCGCCGCTCCCGGGTGGGCCTCTTGGCGGCACTCGGCGCGACGCTGGTCGTCGCGGCAGGGGTCGTCCTCGCCCTGCGCCTCGGCTCGGGCGAGCGCCCGGACGAGACGGGCGCCGCGGCCG
>JACRDA010000063.1 GCA_016212965.1 Myxococcales bacterium | reverse complement strand
TTCCATTCGTAACTGGCGGTGTCGGAGGTGCTTCCCTTGGGTGCGCTGTTCAGGCATTCAGTAGCGCGTGGCGCGCGATCCTCGCGACGAGCTGATTGCCGAGCAGGCTGCGTTGATCGCGCGGCAGGCGGCCATCATCGAGGCGCAGGCCAAGGTATCGCCCCGCGCGCGCCAGGCGTCTGGAGCGGCTGGCACGCCTCGTGCAACGAGGTGCCACGCAGCCGGGAGGTCAGGGCGAAATGCGCAGCAGAATGGATCAGGCAGTATCGCTGCTGCACGAATGGGCGGCATCGGACGGCGCCCTGCCGCATCCAGTCATGCCGGGCGGCGCCGCGCAGCCATCGGCCTCGGGCCGTCGGGCGCGCGATCGGCCTGGGTTGGGCGCGCTCGTGCGCGCATACCGCGTGTCCTGGTCGCTCCACAGCGCCGAACGGCGGGACGACGCTGGCGTCAATCGCAGCGGGGGCCACGAGGTCGAGCTCAGCGGCATGGCACTGCCGATTCTGTGGATTTGGTACGGGACGCCCGCTGCGGAAGCCCTGGTGTGCGCGGCTCTCGCGGACATCGCGGAGCACGCGCTCCGTGGACCGTGTGCCACGGTCGTGCGCAGTCCCGGCGCTTCGGCGGTCGGGCCGCAGACCTCGCGGGTCGTTCCGGTGCGCCTGCGCGTGGCTGTCTACCGCCACGACCACGCGGTCGAAGGGGTCGACATCGAGGCTCTGCCCTGCGTGCGGGCGATGCGCGACCGCCTCGAGGAGCTCGGAGCGGCCATCGACACCTCACGCGATTCCGTGAGCCACCTCCTTGAGGAGCGTGGAGAGGGCCGGCGATGACGATCGAGGCCAGAAGCCACGTGCTGCTCGTGGAGGACGACCGATCGGGGCGGGAGGTTGCGGTCTTCAATCTGCGCGGCGCCGGCTACGAGGTCGACGTCGAGGAGAACGGAACGCGCGCCGCGGCCGTCTTCAATCCGGTGCGTCACGCGGTCGTCATCACGGACCTGCGCCTTCCTGGCCTCGACGGGATGGGCGTGCTGCGCGCCGTGCAGGCACGCGCCCCGGAGGTGCCCGTGATCCTGGTGACTGCGTTTGCAGATCTCGAGACCGCCGTCGCCGCCATGCGACTCGGCGCGCAGGACTTCGTGCCGAAGCCGTTCGGACGGCAGGAGTTGCTCCTGCGGGTCGAGCGGGCGCTCGAGCGCGCGGCGCTGCGCGCCGACGTGCGGGCCCTGCGGGCCGCCGGAGGCGGTGTCGAGCGCGCCATGGTCGTGGCGTCGCCGGCCATGAGCCGGGTGCTGGAGATCTGCGACCGCGTGGCACCGACGGACATCACGGTGCTCGTCACGGGCGAGACCGGGACCGGCAAGGAGCTCATCGCGCGGCGCGTGCACGCGCGCAGTCGCCGCGCGCGTCGGCCCTTCGTCGTGGTCAACTGCGCGGCGATCCCGCCCCAGCTCATCGAGTCCGAGCTCTTCGGGCACGCGGTAGGCAGTTTCACCGGGGCCATCCGGGAACGGACGGGGCGGTTCCGGCAGGCGCACGGCGGCACCATTTTTCTCGACGAGATTGGTGAGCTCCCGCGGGCGGTGCAGGGGCGGCTCTTGCGCGTGCTCCAGGACGGCGTCGTGGATGTGCTCGGCGCCGACCGCGCCGTCGAGGTCGACGTCCGCGTGGTCGCTGCCACACACCGCGATCTCGTCGAGCTCGTGGCGGCGGGCCAGTTCCGCGCGGACCTGCTTTACCGGCTCAAGGTCGTGGACATCGCGCTGCCGCCGTTGCGCGAGCGGCTCGAGGAGGTCGAGCCCCTGGTGCGGCACTTCGTGGGGGAGCTGTCGGAGGGACGTGAGCTCGCGGTACCGGAGGACGTCATCGCGGCACTGCGTGGGCGCGCGTGGCCGGGCAACGTGCGCCAGTTGCACAACGTGTGTGAGCGGCTCGTCACGTTGTGCGAAGGCGACCGTCTCGTGACCGCGCAGCTGCCGGCGGAGCCGGCGGTTGCAGCCGGTCCGGCGTATCCCATCCGTTCGCAGCAGCCGTGCCTGGACTGCTGGCCGCCGCTGCCGGCGGACGGGCTCAGCCTCGTGGACCTCGAAAGGCGCGTCATCGAGCGGGTGCTCGCGGGTCAGCACGGGAACCTCGGCCTCGCGGCGCGGTATCTCCGTGTGCCCCGCCATGTCCTCGCGAACCGTGTGGCCAAGTACGGGATACGCCGCGAGGGGGTCGAGCCGCCGAGTGGCCCCGCCGCGCGGCGCGGCCGCGCCGTCGGCGGGTAGGGTGCGGCGCCCCGGGCGCGGCTGCAGCTCGTCCGCGCGCGCCCGAGGGCGCGGTCGCGGTTCACAGCGTGCGAGTGGCGCGCAAGGGCAGGCGCGCACCCTACGGGGTGTCGCTCGGGATCCATGTTCACCTCGCACCTGTGGTCGACGGATCGCCTTCAACGGAGGCGCAAGATGCGCGCCGGCGGGCGCACGTTGCTCGCCATCACTGCGTGGACCACGCCGAAGCGTCGCTGCAAGCCTCGGGCCAGAGGCTCCTGACCGTATTTCGCGTACTTCCTGCGCCTGCGCCGTCAATTACGCCGGTTGGCTTCGTCGAAATGAGGCGTATTGGCCACCTCATCGACGGGCACGGGCCCGGGCCCGGACGGCCGCGCCCCGAGCCGTTCGGCACCGGCACAAGGTGCATGCCACGGTGTTGCTGTCCGTCAGGCGCGGAGGCGCCAGCTGCGCGCGCCGCTGGCGTCAGGCGGCGGATGCATCGGCGGGTCGGGACGTGCTGGTCATCGCGCGGTCCAGCGGCGCCGGCGGCGCAGCCAGGCGACGAACCCTCCGAGCGCGAGCGCGCCCGCCCACGGGGTGCCACGGCTCGATGACGGCGCGCACGGCGAAGCCGCGATCGCGCAGCCTGCGGTGGCTTCTTCTGTCGCCGCAACCGGCTGTTCGGGCAGGGCAGGTACCTCGAGGCACACGCCGACGTTGCCCTCGTCGCAGAAGTAGCCCTCCGGGCAAGGGGTCGTCGCATCGCAAAGTCGCGTACAGGTTGGCTGCACGCCGGTGACACAGATGCCGGACGTGCACTCCGGCGAGTCGCAGGCCGAGCCAACCGTCCCGCCGTACTCGGGCGAGGTGGGCCAGCCCGTCGCCCAGGGTGGCGGCGCATAGCCGCCGAGCCCGGCGGCGTAGATCGCCGTCTCCTTGAGCCAATCGGCCCAGCCGAACACGTGACCGTAGACGGGACTGTCGCAGCCGTAGCTTCCGCGCGAAGTGACGCCGACGACCCTGTTCGCCAGGTCGATCGCCGGACCGCCGGAGTCGCCCTGACAGATCCCCGTGTCGCCGATCCACTCCGAGCGCTTCGTGGAGTACGCGGGGCAGGCGTCGGCGACGCAGTCGACGAACAGGCCGTCTCGCCGCCGGCGCCTGCCGGAGCCCGAGCCCGCGTCGTTCGTGGCGCCATACCCGATGGCGGAGTAGCCATCGCCCGCCGCGAGCGACGAATCGACGCGCGGGACGAGGGGCGCCGCCTCGCTCGGCTCGATGTTGTCGACGAGGATGATGAGGGCCTGATCACGGCCGCAGAGGTCCTCCTCGTTGAGCAGCGGGTCGGGCGAGGCGGGATCCAGGGGCAGGCCCACCACCTCACGTGCCGCATGGTAGCCGGATGCGGCGGAAGGAAACGCTGCCTCCGTCGTGACGTAGAAGCCGCTTGCCGGGTGGATGCCACCAGGCGTTGCGCTCCCGCAGGCGACGCTCTCCGGGCTCGACGACACGCAGTGCCGGGCCGTGAGGACCAGGTTCGGCGCGAGGAGCGACCCCGAGCACATGCTGCCGCTCTGCATGTCGTAGAGGCCCACGACTGCGGTGTCGTCCTCTTCGACGTAGCCCCCCATGATCGGCGCCTGCGCGGTGAGAACCTCGTCGGTGGTGGAGCGCTCGGAGCTCGTACAGCCGAGCCCGGCGAGGCACACGAAGGCGAGCGCGAGGGGGCGCTGCCCTCGCAGATGAGCATGGTTCACGGTGAGCATCTCCTCGGTCCGCGGCGGATACGCGGCGGTCGTCAGGCTTTGCGGGCCGGCCTCGACGCGATGAGCTCGTGGTGTCGACGGCGCCCGGCCGCGCGCTAGCACGGGCCATGCCAGCGATACTGTGCTCGGCGCCGCCGCGGGGCCTGGGCGGAATCGCGATCCGAGGCGCAGCACCGAGTCGACGACTCGAGACTAGTCAGCAGTCGTTGAGACTATTGTGAACCGCGCACGCTGGGTCGTCTGCCAATCAAGGCAGGTTCGGTACGCTGGACCGGGCGTGCCGGGCAGCGCAGATCAGGCGGGGCCGCTTCGGACCGGACCCGTGCCGGGCGGGGCCTCGCCCGTGACGCCGGCGGGGCGCCTCGTCACCCCTCGGCGCACCAGGCGCAAGAGCCGCGCGCCGAGCAGAAACGGCGCGGCGACCAGCAACACGAGCGCCGCGAGGAGGACGGTCAGGAGACAGCACACGATGATCCCGCTCCGTTCTCGAACTCGAGGTAGTGGAAGATGCCGAAGAGCCGCACGCGGTCGACGCGCACGGCGAGCCCGGCCTCGGCGATGGCGCCGAGGGTCCGGCGCGCGATGTGAAAGCCCATGCGCCGGTAGAAGGGGCCGTCGAGGCGGTCGAAGATGGGACCGAGGAGACGGCTCTCGGGGCGCATGTGCTCGATGAGACGCACTTGACCGCCGGGTCGGAGAACCCGCCGGAGCTCGCGGAAGCCGGCTACCGGATCGGGTACCGAGCAGAACACGCAGGTGGCGACGATGCGGTCGAAACTTGCGTCCGGGAAATCGAGCGCGCACACATCCATCGCAGAGAGCGTCACGCGCGTGCCGAGGTCGCAGGCCCGCTCCTCGGCCACCGCGACCATCGCGGGGGTGAGATCGACGGCGTGCGCCTCGAGCGCCGGCGGGTAGAAGCGGAAATTCCCACCCGTGCCGACGCCAACCTCGAGCAGCCGGCCCGCGGCGCCGTCGAACAGACGCCGCCGCCAGGCGCGTCCGATGAGGGCGTTGACGAGCCAGGTCTCGCGGTCGTAGCGGCGCGCGCGCCTCGCGTAGCGTTGCACCTGCCGTCCCGGCTCACGCAGGCTCACGGCGCCGGTCGTCGTGGCGGGCCGCGCTTCAGGCACATCGTTCGAGCGCATCGAGGCTCCTGGCGCCACAAGGGTGGCGCATGGCGCGCGCGTAGCAGCGAGCGCGCACGGCGGGTCGGCGCCGCGCCCGCGGGGACCCGCGAGCGCGGCGCGCTGACGTCCCGGCGCGTCACTGCATCATGCAGCCGCCTTGGTCCATGGTGCCCATCATGGAGTCGAGCTCGTCGTTCATGGCCAGTACGTACGTGTCGCAGGCTGCCTGCCCGGTTCCGAGCACGGTGGCGGCGTCGAGCTCCGCGTCGTGGTTTGTCACGATGCCGTGCATGTCGTCCATCATGCTCTGCATCTCGGCCGTGGCGCCGCACATGCCCATGTCCGCCATGGCGTCCATCATGCCCGCCATGATCTCGTCCCACGCGACCTCGTGCCGTCCGACCTCGAGTCGCAGGTCGGGGAGCGAGGTCGCCGCTTGCGTCGCGTCATGGTGGGCGGCGAGCTCCGCCCGGGCGTCGGCCACTTGCCCGAGCATCTGGTCGGCTCCGGTCATGTCGGGCCGACACGCTGCAAGACCGAGCGCGACGAGCGCACAGCTCATGGCTCCTGCGATCACCGAATACTTCATGGATTCCTCCTGTGCTGGGTTCTCAGTCCGTGTCCCGTGGCGTGAGTGACTCACGGCAAAAGGGCCTTGGCGCGCCGCCAGAGCTCGCCGCGCGTGGCTGCGTCCGAGGCCCGGAGCGTGACGGCGAGCTCTCCCGGGGCCGCTCCGGCGGCCACGTCGGCGGTCACGCCCTTGAGCGCGAGGGGGCAGTAGCTCATCTCCGGCATCGCGTGGCCGAGCGAGGCGTTGCGCGCCAGATGACAGTCGACGACGAGCTGCAGCTCCTCGAGGCTGAGACCGTCGACGGCCCTGAACACGACCGTGACGGACTGTGGCGGCTCCGCGCCGCCCGCCTCGGGCGGCTCCACGCGCACCACGTCTTCACGTTGGTAGAAGGGACTCGTGTCTCGGTCCTCCGGGGCGACGCCGCCACACGACTTGCGCTCGGCATCGACGAGCGCCTGCGCGGCCGCGCGGTGGTCTGCTGCCATGCGCGCGTGCGCTTCCGCGTCCTTCTGGTGCTGCGCGGTCGGGTTGACGCGCGAAGTCCAGCAGAGCGGCCCGCCGTCCGCGCGCAGGGCGCGGCAGCGGCCAGCGGCCGTTGCTGCGTCCGGATCGAATTGGCTCGCGTGGGACTCGCTCGCGGAATGTTCGTGCGCGGCCATCGCGTGATGCCCCGCCACGCTCATGTCGTGCGCATTGGCACCGGGTGTGCCGGCGCCGCATGCCGCGACGGTGAGGCACCACGGGAACACGAGCCCGCGCCATGACGCGCCGTAGCTACTATCGCAGGCAATCATGTGACACCTCCGTTCACGCGTTCCAGGCGATGTCAGGGCGCGCCCGGCGCGCCCTTCTCGACGAGGTGCATTCCGCACGTCGCGCAGCGACCGGGCTCATGGGCTGTCTGGTCAGGATGCATCGGACAGGCATAGACCGCACCCTCCACCGTCGACGCGGCCGTCGGGCCCGACGCTGCGTTCGCGCTCGGCGGCGCGGGCGGCTGCGGTGGCTGGCCCTTCGAGCATGCCGCCGCGGCTACGGCCACACCCCCCGCGCAGAGCGCGATGAGACCCATGTGAATGCGACTACTCATGTTGGTCATCTCCGTTCGGTTCATCGTGCGCCGCCGGACGACGCGCCCGTGTCAGCGCCGCCGGCCGCCCCGTTTCCGCGCGCGCGATCGTGCGCAACCACAGGTAGGCACACGACCACGCCCAGCAATCCCAATCCAGACCAGGCGAGCGGCGCCAGGATTGGCGGCCCGCCACCATCGGTCACGATGTCGCCCGGTGAGCGGAGGACGATGCCGAAGAGCTCCGCGACCGCAGAAAAGGGCTCACCCTTGGCATGGAAGAAGACGCCGACCGCGCCGAGCAGGATGCCGAAGGCGAACCCCCACGCCATCGCTTGGCGCCCGCCGCGCCGCCAGAGAGGCAAGGCGAGCGCGCCGAGCGCGAGCATGGCCATGCCGTAGATGAGGGGCGCCCATGCATGCGTCTTCTCGGCGAGCACGACGTGGTGCTCGACCCGAACCTCGAGGACGAGGAGCGCGATGCCGCCGAGCAGAAGTGCGACGGCGAGGCGCTGTGCCACGAACGGGTCGCGGAGGCTCGGCTGCATCGGCGCCCTCGGTCGTGCCCGCTGCTCACAGCGCCTTCAGGGAGTGCACATGGATGGCCTTTGCCTTGGGGTCGATGTGTCCTTCGACCACGACTGGCTTGCCGGCGAACGCCTCGGGCTTCTTCTGGTCGGAGAGCGCGTAGACGGCGCCGTCGTCGTCCACGAGGACGTACTTGGCCCCGGCGGCGACGCACTTCTTGGTGCACGCGGCGGGGTCCTTGCCGTCGTCGCCCATGCGGCCGTGATCCTTGCCGCACATGCTGTCGCTGATGACGCCACGGATGGTTCCCTCGTGGACGCCCTCCCCGGCGCTGGCGAAGGGCTGGGGGCTCGCTGCCACGGTAGTGCTCGGACCGGGCGGGGTCGCGGCCTGCGTCGCGGGCTTCTCCGGCTGCGCGGAGACCGTGGGCTTCGCTCCCCCGTCGCCGCAGGCGGCGAGGGCGAGCGTGCCCGCGAGCGTCAGGCCGAGTGTGCATCGGATCATCGTGTTCTCCTGATCGAGTGGTGAGCGGGCCCGCGGCCCGCACTCGGAATCAATGCAATTTCGGAGCCAACGACGCACGCCCGCACACGGAGTCCTCGGGCGGCGACGAACCGGCGCGGCCGCTCAGTCGCGCAGGCCGATGACCTCTGCGAGGGGCTTACCCGTGCGCAAGCTTCGCTTCAGCTGCGCGTAGCGCCAGTAGGTGTAGATGACCGGGATGATCTCGAGCGTGAGGAACGCGCTCGTCAAGAGGCCCCCGACCATCGGCGCTGCGATGCGCTTCATGACGTCGGCGCCGGTGCCCGAGGACCAGAGCAGCGGCACGAGGCCGATGAGCATGGTGGCGACGGTCATGAGCTTCGGCCGGACACGCATGACCGTGCCCTCCATGTGCGCCCAGATGATGTCGTTGAGATCACGCACCTTGCCGGCGCGCACGCGCCGGTAGAACGCCTGGTCGATGTACACGATCATCACGATGCCGGTCTGCGCCGCGAGGCCGACGAGCGCGATGATGCCGACGAACACGGCGGTCGAGAGCCGGTAGTCGAGCAGGTAGAGCAGCCAGAACGTGCCGACGAGCGCGAACGGGATCGACAAGAGAACGATGAGCACCTCGGTGACGTGCCGGAACTGGAACCACAAGAGGAGCACGATGAGGAGCAAGGCGATCGGGACCAGGATCGTCATCCGCTCCTGCATCTTCTCGAGCAGCTCGTACTGGCCGGTCCACTTCAGGTACATGCCCTCGCCGAGCGTGAGCTCGCCCTGCTGTCGCGCGCGTTCCACGGCGGCCTTGGCGTCGTGCACGTAGCCCCCGACGTCGCGCGAGGGATCGACGTCGACGAACACGTAGCCGACGATGAGGCCGGCCTCGTCCTTGATCATCGGGGGGCCCTCGGTCAGGCGCACGTCCGCCACGTCGCCGAGCTCGACGTAGCGCCCGGCTCCGCTCGGCCCGGTCGCGCCGCCTGCCATGCCACCGGGGCTCGAGCCCATACCCGCGCCCGGGGTCGCGGGCGGAGCGCCGGCTGCGGTGCCGCCGGCCGGGGCCGTGCCGGCCGCCCCACCGGTCGGGGCGATCGGCGCGCGCAGCGGCACGAGCACGCGGCGAATGCTGTCGGGCGTCGAGCGGAAGTCCTGCTTGTACCGGAGGTTCACGCTGTAGCGCGCGCGCCCCTCGACGGTGGTCGTCACGGGCTCCCCGCCGATGGCGCTCTCGATCACGACCTGGATGTCGTCGACGGTGAGGCCGTAGCGCTGCAGGGCCTCGCGCCGCGGGACGATGTCGACGTAGGAGCCGCCGAGCGAACGCTCGAAGATGGCGCTCCGGGTACCGCGCACCGAGGCGACGGCCGTTTCCACTTCCTTGCCCACGCGCTCGACCGACTCGAGGTCGCGGCCGAAGACCTTGATGCCGACCGGCGTGCGCACGCCCGTCGTCAGCATGTCGGTGCGGGCCCGGATGGGCATGGTCCAGGCGTTCTTCCAACCTGGGAGCTTCAGCTTTGCGTCCATCTTGGCGACGAGTTCGTCCCAAGTCTCGCGCCGCTCCTCGGCCCACACGAGGCGCAGGGCCTTCTTCAGGAACTCGGGCGCCCACGACGAGTACCAGCGCTTGGTCTTGACGAGCGGCCACTCCTCGGGCGGCTTCAACTGCACGGTGGTCTCGAACATCGAGAGCGGCGCCGGGTCGGTCGCCGTCTCCGCTCGCCCGGCCTTGCCGAAGACCGTCTTGACCTCGGGTAGCTCGCGCAGCAGCGCGTCCTGCCGCTGCAGTGCGCGCTTCGCCTCCTCGATCGAGACGCCGGGCAGGGTGGTCGGCATGTAGAGCATGTCGCCCTCGTTGAGCGGCGGCATGAACTCGCTGCCGAGGCTGAGGGCGAGCGGCACCGCCGACGCGATGGCGCAGACGCCGATCAGGATCGTGGTCACGGGGCGCCGGAGCGCCACGAACACGAAGGGCTTGTAGCCCGCGATGATGAAGCGCGAGACGGGGTGCTTCGCCTCGGGGCGGATCTTGCCGCGAACCAGGAGGTCGCGCAGGGCCGGGGCGAGCGTGACCGAGAGGATCGCCGCTGACAGGATGACGAAGGTCTTCGTGTAGGCGAGCGGCTTGAAGAGCCGGCCCGCCTGGCCGTTGAGGCCGAAGACCGGCACGAAGGAGACCGCGATGATGAGCAGCGAGAAGAAGATGGCGGGCGTGACCTCCTTGGCCGCGCTCGACAAGAGGCTCAGGCGCTCGAGCTTGGTCATGTTCTTCGGCGCGTGCTCGAGCCGCTTGTGGCAGGCCTCGACCATCACGATCTCGGCGTCGACCGTGGCGCCGATGGCGATCGCGATGCCGCCGAGGCTCATGATGGTCGACGGCACGCCGAGCAGCGACATCGGCACGAACGACAAGAGGACGGCGAGCGGCAGGCTGATGATGGGCAGGAGCGCGCTCCTGAAGTGCAAGAGGAAGAGGATGATGACGAGGCTCACCACCACCATCTCCTCGATGAGCGCCGTCTTCAGGGTGTGGATCGAGCGCTCGATGATGCCCGACCGGTCGTAGGTGGGGATGAGCTCGACCCCGTCCGGCAGGGTCTTCTCGAGCTCAGTGATCTTCGCCTTCACGCGCCCGATGACGTCGAGCGCGTTCTCGCCGTAGCGCATGACGACGATGGCCCCGACGCTCTCGCCGAGCCCGTCGAATTCCCCGGCGCCACGGCGCACGTCCGGGCCGAAGCGCACGCTGCCGACGTCCTTCACGCGCACCGCGGCGCCGGAGGTGCTCGCCTGGATGGCGATCTCGCCCACGTCCGCGAGGTTCCCGAGGTAGCCGCGGCCGCGCACGAAGTACTCCCGGCCGCTCATCTCGATGACGCGCCCGCCGACCTCGGAGTTCGAGGCGCGGATCGCCGACGCGACATCGTTCACGGTCACGCCGAAGGCGCGCAGGCGCTCCGGATCGAGGGTCACCTGGTACTGCTTCTGGTAGCCGCCGATCGACGCCACCTGCGACACGCCCGGCACGCTCTCGAGCGCGTAGCGGAGCGTGAAGTCCTGAAGCGCGCGGAGCTCCGCCAGATCGTGGTTCCCCTCGCGGTCGACGAGCGCGTACTGGAACACCCAGCCGACGCCCGTCGCGTCGGGGCCGAGCGTGGGCGCCACGCCCGCGGGCAGGCGGCTCTGGATCGAGCTCATGTACTCGAGCACGCGCGAGCGCGCCCAGTAGATGTCCGTGCCCTCCTCGAAGACGGCGTACACGAAGGACATCCCGAACATCGAGAAGCCGCGCACGTCCGTCACTTTGGGGGCGGCGAGCAGCGAGCTCGCGATGGGGTACGTGACCTGGTCCTCGATGAGCGTCGGCGAGCGCCCCATCCACTCGGTGAAGACGATGACCTGCGTGTCCGAGAGGTCCGGCGTCGCGTCGAGCGGGATGCGCCGCCGCGTCCACTCGGCGCCGAAAGCCGCGACGACGAAGACGAAGATGACGAACCAGCGGTGCTTCGCGCAGAGGTCGATGAGCTTGCCGATCATGCCGCGCGCCTACTTCCAGGGTCTCGGGATCTGCTCGAGGCAGTCCTCGTACATGCGGCCCATCGAGCGGTGCGGCTGGCAGTCGGCGCAGCGCTGCCACTTGTCGGGGTACTTCGTGCGGTCGAAGTCCGCGTCGCAGACCTGCGCGCTCGCGGCTGGCGTGCTCGCCCCGCCCGCGAACGCCGCCTGCAGACGGCTCTCGGAGTCGATGAGGAAGGTCGCGCCCGACACGACGCGCTCACCTTCTTGTACGCCGTCGCGGATGACGAGGCGCCCGTCGAGCTCGGCCCAGACCGCCACGCGGCGGGGCTCGAAGCGACCCTCGCCGAGCACGATGAACACGTAGGCCTCGCGCCCGGTGTCGATGACGGCGTCGAGCGGCACCGTCAGTACGTCGCCGAGGGAGCGCGCGTCGAGCTCGGCCGTGCCGAAGTCCCCGGGCCGGAGCGCGAGGTCCTTGTTGTCGACCTTGAAGCGCACGCGGGTCGTGCGCGTGACGACGTCGACGTCCTGGTAGATGAGATCGACCTTGGCCTCGAACACCCGATCGGGCAGGCCGTTCTTCACGAAGCGCGCCACGTCGCCCACGTGGATACTCGTGAGCTTCTCCGCGTAGACGCTCGCCACCACGTACACCTTCGTGAGGTCCGCGATCTCGAAGAGAACCGTGTCGGGCATCACGCGCGAGCCGAGGACGATACCCTTCTTGATCACGTGTCCGGCGATCGGGGCGGAAATCCCGATGTCGCGCTGTGCGACGCCGGTCGCCGCCATCCGCTCGGCGGTACCGCGACCGACACCGAGTAGCTCGAGGCGGCGGTAGGCGGCGTCGGTCGGTGGCGCGTAGTCCCCGCCGGTCGGAAAGGCCTTCATCGCGATGAGCTCCTGCGCGGCCTGGTAGATCTCGGGGCTGTAGTAGGAGGCGAGCAGATCGCCGGCCTTCACCTTCACGCCGAGCTCCTTCACGCGAATGGCCTCGATGAAGCCCTCCGTCCGCACGTGCACCTCGGCGCGGCCCTCGTCGGGGACCTCGACCGTCGCCACGAAGCGCTGGCTCTGCTCGCGCGCGCGCTTCTCGACGAGCGCCGTCCGGACGCCGATCGCCTGGATCTGGTCGAGGGTCAGCGTCACCGGCATCGTCCCGTCGGGGAGCGGCGCCCCCATCGGCTTGATGGGCTCGAGGAACATGCCGCACTTGGGGCAGCGGCCGGGGTCGCGGCTCCGCACCTCGGGGTGCATGGGGCAACTGTAGCGGGCGCCGTCCTGCGGCTCCGCGCTGCCGGGGGCGGCGCTCGAGCTGCCCGACGGCGCGGGGGCCGGGCCGCCCGTGCCCGCGGGCGGCGGCGCTGGCGTGGCACTCGGCGCGCTCGTCCCCGGCGCGCCCTTCCGGTCGGCGGGGATCGGCTCCAGGTTCATGTGGCAGATCGGGCACTCGCCCGGCAGGGGCGAGGTGATCTTGGGGTGCATCGGGCAGTAGTACTTGGGCTCGTCGGCGTTCTGGCCCTGCGCGTAGCGGTAGATCGTGAGGACCGCGACCGCGGCCATCGCGAGGAGCAGGAGCCAGCGCACGACGGCCGCGGCGCGCACGCCCCGCGGCGGCGCCTCGTCGCCTTCCTCGAAGTGCTCGGCGTGGGGCACCGGCTCCGGTGCGGGCCGGCTGCCGGGCGCGTTCGGGGTCGTCTCGTCACTCGACATGATGCGTCTCCTCGCGGCTCGGCGCGGACTTCGAGAGCGGCGCACGCGCGACGTGTGCCCCGACCGTCCAGTCGACGTCCGCGAGCGCGCGCTCGAGCTCGGCGCGCACCATGCTGATGTCCACCGTCACGTCGACCTCGGCACGCACCGCGTCGAGCCACATGAGCACGTCGCTGCCGCCGGACGCGTAGCCGGCCTCGGCGGCCGCGACCGCGCGCCGCGCAGCGGGAAGCGCCCGGTCGCGCAGGAGCGCGAGCCGACCCGCGTTCGCGCGTACGGCTGCCACGAGCGCGTCGATGTCGCCCTGCAGTCGCAGCCGCACGGTGTCGCGCGCCGCGCGCTCGGCGAGCGCCTTGTTGCGGTAGCTCTCCGCGCGATCGGAGGCGCCGCTCCACAGCCACGGCAGCGACATCCCGAAGCTCGCGCCCCAGCCGGTCATCATACCGCTCACCGGCAGGAAGACGGCGCCGCTCACCATGAACTCGGGCACCGTGGCCATGGCGTCGGCGGCGTCGGCCATGCGCTCCGCCGCGCGCGAGCGGAGCTCCGCGGCGACGAGTTCGGGCTGGCGCGCCAGGGCCTGGGTCACGAGTTCGTCGGTGTTGGCCGCGACGGTCATGGGCTCGCCCCAGCGCGCCGGACCGAGGGGCGCCGAGACGGGGCGCGCCATCAAGTTGTTGAGGCGCGCCGCTCCGGTGAGCATGTCGCCGTGCGCGTGGGCGATGTGCTGCTCGAGCATGAGCCCCTCGAGCTCGGCGCGCGTCACGTCGGCGAGCGTGCCCCCCGCCGCGTACCGCGCGCGCGCGGCCGCGGCCATGCGCTCGAAGAGCGTGACGTGCGCCATGTGGGCGCGGTGCACTTCGGTCGCCTCGGCGTAGTCCGCGAACGCGCGGTCGACCTCGCGCAGGAGCTCGCGCGCGCGTCCCCCGAGCATCGCCGCCTCGGCCTGGGCCTCGATGGCGGCGCCTTCCGACATGGCTTCGAGCGAGCCGGCGGCTGGAATCTGCTGGCGCAGACCGACCATCGCCATCGAGGCCTGATCCACGCGGTAGGGGCGGTCGAAGGGGACCGCCTGGATCTCGGTCATGAACACGGGGTCGGGGTACGCAAAGAGCGAGCGTGCCTCGGCCGCCATCGCGCGCACGCGCAGCGCACCCTCGCGCAGGAGCGGGTGCCGCTCCAGGGCGACCGCCTCGACCGTTGCGAGCTCGATGCTCTTGCCAAGGGCTGCGTCGTCGACCGGGCCGGGGAGCGCCGGCGGGGCGGCACTCGCGAGCAGCTCCGCACGCTCGACCTCCTCGGCGTCCTCGGGGACGGCGTCCGGATCGGTCTCGTACGCGCTCGCCGCGTAGCCGGCCCGGTCGAGCCGCGGGCCAACCGCGCCTTCCGCGGAGTCGAGCGTGCGCCGCGCCCTCGCCGAGAGGCAGCCGGCGAGGACGAGCGCGAGCATGGCCGGGATGAGGCGCCTGGTGCGTTGCAGCATGTTCGTCTCGAGGTGCCGTGGCCGGTCGGCGGACCGCCAAGCAGGTATCGTGCCAGACCCTCATGAAGGGAGTGCCGAAACAGCGAACGTGCCGTTAGGTCCACATTGGCCTGGCGCGGCGGCAGCAGGACGCTCCAGGATCTCGGCGCGCGCCACAATAGTCTCGAGCCCTCTTGAGACTATTCTGAAGGTCGGTGGCCGCGCCCGCTGCGGCTCGCTGCACGCCGTGGCGCATCACGGCTCTTGCGCGCCCAGGCGCGGGTCATGCTAAGGGGCGCGGCATGACTCGCACCTCCGTCGCCTGGCTCATCGCCGCGACCGCCACGCTGGCAGCGTGCGGCGGCAACTCCACCCCTGGCAGCACCTCCGCCTCCGCCTCTGCGGCCGGCACGACGGCTCCGGCCGCCAGCGCCGCCGCCGGCTACTACTGCCCGATGCACCCGGAGGTCACCTCCGACAAGCCCGCCGACTGCCCGAAGTGCGGCATGCACCTCGAGCCGAAGAAGCCCTGACCAGGCTCAGGCCGGCTCGGGCGCGTCGCGGCGCGGCAGGTACAGCGTGAAGGTCACGCCGAGGCCGGCGTTCGACGCCTCGATGAAGCCGTGGTGGAGCTCGGCGATGCGCGCCGAGATGGCGAGGCCGAGGCCCGTGCCCTGCGGGTCGTCGCCCACGAACGGGTCGAAGATGTGCTCGATGCGGTCGATGGGGATCGGCGGCCCGTCGTTCTCGATGCGGAGCGCGCACATCGGCGCGTCCTCGAGCGTGGCCTCGGGCACGACGCGGATGGCGAGCGTGCCTTTGCGGTCGCTGACGGCAGCCATGGCGCGGAGCGCGTTGACGGCGATGTTGAGGCCGACCTGCGCGAGCTGATCGCGGTCGCCGCAGAGCGCGACGGGCGCCGGCGCCACGGTGAGCTCGACCTCGACGCCCTGGCGGCGCGCCTGCGCGCCGACGAGGTCCGACAGCCGCCGGGCCACGTCGTTCAGATCGAGGGCGCCCGCGAGATCCACCTGCGGGCTCGCGAACGAGCGGAAGCGCTCGGCGATGTCGCCGAGCCGACGCAGCTCCGAGACGTGGATCTCCCACATTCTCCGCTCGGGGCAGTCGGCTGGGATGAGCTTGTCGACGATCTCCGCCGTCCCGCGCAGCGCGTGGAGCGGCGTCTTGATCTCGTGCGAGACACCGGCCACGAGCTCGCCGAGCGCGCCGAGCCGGCCGGCACGCACGAGCTGGCGCTGCAGGCGGCGCTGCTCCTCGAGCGCCGTGGCGAGCTCGGCCGCGCGGCGCCGCTCGGCGCGCACGAGGTAGCCGGTGACGGCGCCGACGATGTTGTAGAGCCCGAGCTCGAGGGCTTTCTCCCAGCTGCCGGCCGGATCGGCGTGCGCCATCGCGCCCATGTGGAGGAACGCGTGCGGGATGTAACAGAACGACACCACGACGGAAGCGGCGAGCGCCCCCCGCAGCTCGGCGAGGAAGGCGCCCGCGATGATCGGCAGGTAGTACAGGCGCCGGAGCACGTCGTGGACCCACGCGTGGTGGATCGGCGTCGCGTAGTGCAGGACGCTGATGGCGACGATGGGCGCCCAGCAGAAGGCCCACATGCGCCACGCGGCGAGGGTGCGCCAGCCTGACGTTGGGCCGCCGCCGAGCGCTCCGGGCAGTGGGCGGCGTCGTTCGGTGTCCACGGACCGGACGGAGGCTACGCTCGGCGCTTGGCCCAGGGAGCGCGCGTTCTCGGCGTCATGCGCCTTCGCGGCGGATGCCATATTTCTCCATGCGGTAGGCGAGCACGTGGCGCGGGATCCTGAGGTACGCGGCCGCCTGGCTCACGTTGCCGCCCTTGTGCGCGAGCACGCGCTCGATGACGCGGCGCTCGAGGTCCACCAGGCTGAGCCCCTCGGCGGGCAGGGGCGGCCAGTGCTCGAAGGGGTCGGCCGCGCCCGCGCCCGCGCGCTCGGGCGGCAGGTCGGCGGCCGTGAGCCGGTCGCCGTCGCACAGCATCACCAGCCGCTCGCACACGTTGTGGAGCTGTCGCACGTTGCCGGGCCAGGCGCGCCGGGCGAGCTCCGCGACGAGCGCGTCGTCGACCGCGAGCTCGCGCTCCGGCGCGAGCTCCGCCACGAACTGCCGCACGAGTGGGCCGATCTCGAGGAGCCGCTCGCGCAGGGGCGGCAGCGCGATCTCGACGACGTTGAGCCGGTACCAGAGATCCTCGCGGAAGCGCCCCTCGGCGACGAGCTTGCCGAGGTCGCGGTTGGTCGCGGCGACGACCCGCACGTCGACCTCGACCGGCGCGTCGGCACCGAGCACGTCCACGAGCCGCTCCTGCACCACGCGCAGCAGGCGGCCCTGGACGGCGAGCGGGAGCTCGCCGATCTCGTCGAGGAACACCGTGCCGCGGTGGGCGCGCCGGAAGTGACCCCGGCGCGCGCGCACGGCGCCGGTGAAGGTGCCCTTCTCGTGCCCGAAGAGCTCGCTCTCGAGCAGCTGCTCCGGGATCGCGGCGCAGTTGATGGTGACGAACGGGCCGTCGCTGCGGCGGCTGCGCGCGTGGAGGCGCCGCGCCACGAGCTCCTTGCCGGTGCCGCTCTCGCCGGTCACGAGCACCGTCGCGTCCGTGGCGGCCACCCGGTCGACGAGCGCAAGGAGTCGCCGCATCGGCTCGGAGGTGGCGACGATCGGTCGCTCGACCCCGCCGGCCCGCGCACGCAGCTCGCGCACCTCGGCGCCGAGCGCGGCCCGTTCGAGTGCCCGCTCGACCCGCACGAGCAGCTGCTCGCGCCCGAAGGGCTTCGGCAGGAAGTCGACCGCGCCGCGCCGCATCGCCTCGACGGCCGTGTCGACGTCGCCGAACGCCGTCACCATGATGACCGGCACGTCCGGCGCGCGCGTCCGCAGCTCGCCGAGCAGGCCCATGCCGTCGAGCCCCGGGAGGCGCAGGTCGGTGAGCACGAGCGCGTGGCGGGTCGCATCGAAGAGCGCGAGTCCCTCGGGCCCGGTGGCGGCCGCGTCGACCCCGTAGCCGGCGGCGCGCAGGTTGTAGACCGCCACCTCGCGGCCCGAAGGGTCGTCCTCCACCAGCAGGAGCTGTGGCTTGTCCGGCATCTCGGGTCTCGGGCTCGCTCCCACCGCATGTAACAAAGGCGTCCCCGCCGCGCCAGCCGGGCTGCGCCGACCCACGAGCCCGCCGCCTTGCCCGGGGGTGCAAGGCTCCGCTATGGTTCCGGGACGGGCGGCGGGAATGACCGGTCGCCCTGGCTTGTTCAGGTCCCCAGATGGCGCACGAACGACGTTCCGAGCTCTGGTCCGCGCTGCTCCTCGGCGCCGGGCTCGCGGGAGCCGGCTGCGGCGGCTCCTACATTCCCAACACGGACGTGCCCGAGACCGACGAGAACCGCAACATCGTCGCGTTCTGCGAGCTCTACCGCCAGGCGCTCGAGTCGCAGGACGTCACGACGCTCGTGAGCCTCGCGGCGTCGGACTACTACGAGAACGGCGGCGACGTCGACGCGTCGAACGACATCGACTACGCGGGCCTCAAGGACTACCTGCAGGCGAAGTTCGGCGAGGCGACGGGCATCCGCCACGAGATCCGCTACCGCAACGTCGACGTGCGCGACGACGTCATCTACGTCTACTACACGTACAGCGGTAGCTTCCGCCGGCCGACCTTCGAGGGCGAGAAGTGGGAGCGCGTGGTCGCGGAGAACCGCCTCGAGATCGTGCCGGACGGCGAGAGCTTCAAGATCGTCGCCGGGATGTGAGACGGCCCCGTGCCGCAGCGGCGCCACCACGCGCCGCCGCCCCAGGAGCTCAGCAGGCGAGCGTGGCGGCCGCCTCGACGTCGACGTAGTCGGCGTCCGCGGGCAGGTACTTGTCGAACACGCGCTGCTCCTTCGCCGTCGCGAGCGCGCGGAGCGCGGTGCCGTAGCCGCGCATCACGACGGAGCGCGCGGAGAAGCGGTTCAGGTAGCCGTAGGGGCCGAGGTCCGGGGCGACGTCGAGGAAGGTCACGTGCGGGAAGCGCTGCTCGAGCAGCTCCACACCGCGCCGCTCCTTCTCGGTCAAGAGCACGCTGAGCGACTGCCGCAGCACGCTGTGGATGCCTCGGCGCGCGATCGAGCGCCCGCCCTCATGGCCGCGCTCGGGGCGGTAGATGTTCGAGATGATGACGACGTTGGCGCCGGCCTGCACGGCGACGTCGGCCGACAGCGTGCGCACGACCTCCCCGTCGACGAAGTAGCGCTTGCCGATGCGATACGGGCGGAAGAGGCCCGGCACGCAGCAGCTGGCGGCGACGGCGTCGCTCACGGGGGTGTCCTCTTCGTAGCCCGGGCCGAACACGACGCGCTCGCCCGTGTCGATGTCGGCGGCGGTGACGAACACGGGCCGCGGCATGCGGCGGAAGTCGTTGATCGGCAGGTGCAGCCGCAGGTAGCGCTCGAGCCTGCCGATCGAGAACGCCCCCGACAGCAGATGCCCCGGGTCCCCGAGCTCGCGTCGCGAGGGCGCGCCGAGGAAGGTCGCCATGTGCAGGCGCGGTCCGTGGTGGCGGCGGCGCCACGGCAGGCGGTACGCGTCGAGCAGCACGTCGAGGGGGATGTCCTGCCCGTACGTGGCGCCCACGATCGCCCCGGCGCTCGCGCCCACGAAGATCTCCGGGTAGAGCCCGAGCTCTTCGCACGCGCGCAGCACCCCGAGGTGCGCGAGTCCGCGGGCAGCCCCCCCGGAGGCTACGAACGCGATCTTGACGCGAGTCATGCACCTCAAACATGCAGGAATTTTCGCCGCTCGGAAACAATTCCGAAACAAAAAACTCGTGTCGGTGCGTGTAGGCACCAAGCTGGGCTGCTCCGCGGCCTCGCCGGGGCCGAAGCCTGAAGCCGGAATCCACCGGCTCCCTGGCGCCGAGCTTCCCGCTAGAAGCCCATGTGCTGCTGCGCGACCTGCTTCGAGAGCTTGCCCTCGGCGACCGCGGCGCGCGCGGCCATCTCGAAGGTCTGCATGCCGTAGGGGGTGACGCCCTTCTCCATGACCTCCTTCAGCGGCGGGCTCGACTCGGGGCGCTTCAGCGCCTCGCGGGCGGTGCCCGTGGCGACGAGGATCTCGAGCAGCAACAGGAGCCCGCCGTTCGGCTTCGGCAGGAGGCGCTGCGCCACGATGCCCTGCAGGCACTGCGCGAGGCGCTCGCGCAGCTCGGCCGGGCTGTCGGACAGGGCGAGCAGGCGGTTGACGGTGCGGGTCACGTCCGGCGTGTGCATCGTCGAGAGCACGAGGTGGCCGGTCTCGGCGGCCTGCATCGCGATCTCCATCGTCACGCCGTCGCGGATCTCGCCGACCAGGATGACGTCCGGATCCTGGCGCAGCGCCGCGCGCAGGGCCGAGGCGAAGCTCTCCGTGTCCATCCCGATCTCGCGCTGGCTCACGCTCGAGCGCTTGTCCGTGTGGATGAACTCGACCGGGTCCTCGATGGTCACGATGTGACTCGCCTGGGTCTCGTTGATGTGGTTGACCATGGCGGCGAGCGTCGTGCTCTTGCCGTTGCCGGCCGCGCCCACGACGAGCACGAGCCCCCGCTCGCGCAGGGCGAGCTCGCGCACCGGCGGCGGGACGCCGAGCTCCTCGAAGCTCGGGACCTTCATCGGGATGTTGCGGAGCACGATGGCGAAGGTGCCGCGCTGGCGGTAGATGTTGACCCGGAAGCGGCCGAGCCCCTCGACGGCGTAGGAGCGGTCGTGCTCGCGCAGGGCCTTCATGCGCTCGGGCGTGGCCTCGTCGGCGAGCAGGATGCGCACCACGGCCTCGGTCTCTGCGGCCACGAGCTTGTCGGCGCGGAAGTAGGCCATGTCGCCGTTGACGCGCACGCCGGGCGGCTGGCCGACCTTGAGGTGGACGTCGCTCGCGCCGGCGGCGACGGCCTTGGCCAGCAGCTGCCGCAGGAAGTCCTCGTTGGCGTAGGGGTTGCTCATGCGGCGTCGCTCAGCCGTAGTCGTCCACGGCGTGAACCGTGGCGTCGAGGTCGAAGGTCGGGCGGTACCCGAGCTCGCTCCGGGCCCGGGCGTCGTCGACCATGCAGACGAAGCGGATGAAGTCGAGCTCGGGGGCCGGGAACGAGGTGGCGCGGAGCTTCCACAGCCGCGACAGCGCGCTCTTGAAGGCGAAGTGGGGCAGGGGGAGCCTGGTCCGACCGGCGCGCTCGATGGCGCGCGACAGCGTGACCGGTGGCGGCCCCGCGAGGTTGTAGACGCCGCGCCGACCCGGCGCGAGCGCCGCCACCACGGCACCGATGACGTCGTCCTGGTGGATCACCTGGATCATCGGGTCGAAGCCGAGCACCGTCGGCACGACGTTCTGGCGCAGGTAGTTCGACGGGGCGTTCTTCACCGCGCCGAGGATGTGTACGGGCCGCAGGATCACCGTCTCGGTCTGGGGTCGCTTCCAGAAGAAGGACTGCGCCAGCATGTCGACCTCGATGATGTCGCGCATGCCGCTGAACGCGGCCGCGCCCATGAGCGGCGCGTCCTCGTCGAGGAACTGCGGGTTGTCCGGGCGCGGCCCGTAGACGTTGGCGCTCGACAGGACCACGAGCTTCGGCACGTCGTACTGGGCCACGTACTCGAGCAGGCGCTGGAAGCCGGCCACGTTCCAGGTGTGGTGGTCGAGCTCGCTGGCCCGCGGGTCGTGCATGATGCCGAGGTGCACGACGGCGATGGGTCGCTCGGCGCGGAAGATGTCCTTCATCTTCTTGCGCCGCATGTCGATCTTGTGGTGCGTGACGTCCTTGGGGCAGCCGCGGAACTCGCGCCGGTCGACGCCCGAGACGCGCCGCTCCCGGTGCAGCACGCGCGCCAGGCGGCGCCCGAGCCGCCCGCACACGCCGGTGACGAGCACCGGGCGCTCCCCCGCGGAGAGGGCCAGAGATCGTTCTTCCTCGTAGCTCGTGAGCTCCGTCATGGCGCGGACGCGCATTCCACCACAGCCGGGCCTCCGCCACCACGGGCGCCTACCGAGCGCCGCCACGGGTGCCCCCGATCCCGCGCAAGCGCGGTGGCTTCAGGGTGCAGGCTTCGGGCTTCCGGAGGAAGTCCGTCCCGAGCCGACCTCCGGTTTCTCACCCGGAGGGTGCGAGTCTTCCCGTTGGGTGCGGGGCTCGCCAGCCCGGAGTCTGAAGCCGGGAGCCTGGAGCCCCGGACTGGATCGCCCCCCGTCGCCGTGCTCCAATCGGCCGCCATGGTGGACACGGCAAGCGCGCTCGAGCGACTCGGTCACTTCGCCGAGACCGAGGCGATTCCCCTGGCGCAGCTCGGCCTGACCCGGCTGCGCGGGGCGGCCGACTTCGCCGCGACCCGGCTGCTCGGCCGCGACTTCGAGGAGCGGCTGCGGCGCGTGCCCGTCTACGCCGCCGAGGGGCGCGTCGATCCCTTCGGCCTCGACCTCGACACGGCCAAGTACGCCGTGGCCGTGGCGGCCTTCCTGCACCGGATCTACTTCCGCACGGAGGTCCACGGCATTGCCAACGTCCCGCCCGGGCGGGTGCTGCTCATCGCCAACCACTCGGGCCAGCTCCCCCTCGACGCCACCCTGATTGCGGCCTCGATGTTCCTCGACGCCGACCCGCCGCGGCTCATCCGCAGCATGGTCGAGAAGTGGACCCAGACCCTGCCGTTCGTCGGGACCTTCTTCCAGCGCGTGGGCCAGGTCGTGGGCGTTCCCGAGAACGCGCGCCGCCTGCTCGGGCAAGGCGAGGCCGTGATGGTGTTCCCGGAGGGCGCCCATGGCGTGAGCAAGCCCTGGCGGCAGCGCTACCGCCTGGTCGACTTCGGGCTCGGGTTCATGCGCCTCGCTCTCGAGACGCG
This sequence comes from Myxococcales bacterium, assembly GCA_016212965.1. Classification (GTDB taxonomy): domain Bacteria; phylum Myxococcota_A; class Polyangia; order Polyangiales; family Polyangiaceae; genus JACRDA01. The sequence continues at coordinate 28,698 of JACRDA010000063.1, read as the reverse complement.
CACGCCCATCGTGCCCGTCGCCGTCGTCGGGGCCGAGGAGCAGTACGTGAACCTAGGCAACGTCGAGCGCCTCGCCAAGGCCTTCCGGATGCCGGTGTTCCCCTTCGTCCCGCAGTGGCTGATCCCGGGCGCGCAGCTGCCGCTGCCGACCAAGGTGCGGCTGTACTACGGCCCGCCGCTGTCGTTCGAGGGCGATCCCGACGACGACGACACCGCCATCGAAGAGAAGGTGCTGGTCGTCAAGCGCACCATTCAGGACATGGTGGACCGCGGCCTCCGGGAGCGGCGTGCGATCTTCTGGTGACGAGCCTCGGTGCGCGGCGGCCCTTTCGGGCTGCCCGTGCGCTTCGGCGTGATAGGATGAAGTCCGTGGATGACGAGCTGCTCGAGCGCGCACGCGCCCGTGTGGGGGAGGCCCTCACCGACAAATGGACGCTCGTCAAGTTGCTCGGCATGGGCGGCATGGCCTCGGTGTACGAGGCGCGCCACCGCAACCAGAAGCGCGCCGCCATCAAGATCCTCCACCGCGAGCTGTCGGTGGACTCCAAGATCCGCCAGCGCTTCCTGCGCGAGGGCTACGTCGCCAACACGGTCGACCACCCCGGCGTCGTCACCGTCGACGACGACGACGTGTCCGAGGACGGCTCGGCGTTCCTGGTCATGGAGCTGCTCGAGGGCGAGACCCTCGACGCGAAGTTCAAGCGCCTGCGCTCTCCGCTGCCGCCCGAGGAGGTCGTCGGGTACATGGACCAGCTGCTCGACACGCTCGCGGCGGCCCACGCCAAAGGGATCGTCCACCGCGACCTGAAGCCCGAGAACCTCTTCCTCACCCACGAGGGGGTGCTCAAGGTGCTCGATTTCGGCATCGCGCGGCTGCGGCAGATGTCGAACGCGACGAACGCCACGGCGACCGGGACCATGATGGGCACACCCGCGTTCATGGCCCCGGAACAGGCCAAGGGCCGCTGGGACGACGTGGACGCCCAGACCGACATCTGGGCGGTGGGCGCCACGATGTACACGCTGCTCACGGCGGAGCTCGTCCACCACGCCGAGACCCTGAACGAGGCCCTGGCGCTCGCCATGATGCGCGAGGCCGACCCGATCGCCAGCAGAAACGAGAACTTGCCGCCGACGCTGTGCGAGGTCGTCGACCGCGCGCTCGCCTTCGACAAGGCCGACCGCTGGGCCACCGCCGAGGAGATGCAGGGCGCGCTCCACGTGGCGGCGGCCGACATGGGCGTCGACCTCGGCGTGCGGCCGCGGGCGACCCCGCAAGAGCAGCGCGACGATCTCGACGCGTCGGACGGCGGGGACGACCTACCTCGCGGTGCGCGCGACCCGCGGGCGGTCGCGACGGTGTCCAACCGGCGCAACCCCGCACTCGTGACCATCGGCTCGATGACGGCGGCGCCGCCGACCGCGCGCGGCCGCTCGAGGTGGCCGATTGTCATCGCGCTCGGCGGGTTCGCGCTCGGGGCCGCCGGGGTCGTCGCCGTCGCGGTGCGCGGCGGTCTCGGCGCGGGCGCCGCCCCGGGCGAGCCCACCCGCAAGACCCAGCTCGGGCCGACGGCGGTGCCCTCCGGCGCGCCGAGCGAGACCGCGTCCGCGCCCGCGACCGAGCCCGAGCCGAGCGCGAGCGACAGCGCGAGCGCGAGCGCGAGCGACGATCCGAACAAGCCAGGCCCGCCCTGGGCGCGCGCATCGGCGAGCGCGAAGGCCTCCGCATCGGTGGCGCCGAGCGCCTCGGCGCCCGCGACCGCCAGTGCGTCTGCGCCTCCGCCCCCGCCGACGGTCACGGAGACGGCCCCCCCGCCTCCGCCCCCCACCACGGATCCCGTGGAGACACCTCCACCTCCGCCGCCACCTCCGCCTCCTCCGCCCGACTACCCGGACGACGACGGCTGACCGGCCGCGAGGGCGCCGAGCGCTCAGCGGCTGCGCCGACGCGCCGCGAGGACCGTGGCCGCGAGGGCCACGAGCGCCGCCCCGCCCGGGCCGCCGGTGCCCGGCGTGCGCTCGACCGCGCAGCCCTCGTCCGGCGGGTCGCCCGGACCGCAGTCGTCCTTGAAGCCGTGGCGGGGCGTCGGGTCGCAGGCCCCGGGGTCGGGGCCGGGCGGGTACGCGGCGCAGATGCCGGCGGCGTCGTCGGTGCTGAGGGTGCGGAGGCTGGTGTCGCCCGGGAAGTACTCGATCGCCATGGTCGCGCCGGCGACCGGGCTGTGAGCGAGTCCGAGGAAGTGCCCCGCCTCGTGGGTCAGGATCGAGGCCAGGTCGTACTTCACGCCGACACTGCCGGTCGTGATCTCGATGTTGGCGCCGTTCACCTCGAGGTCGGCGTCGTAGATCTCGCCGGAGTCGAGGTTGAAGGTGACCGTGGTGAGCGCGAGGGTGCTGCCCTGACCCGTGTAGGGCCACTCGACGTCGCGGAACACGATGACGCTCGCGTTGCCGCCCGACTGGTTGTACTCGCGCGCGCTGCAGCTCACCGGGCCCATGTCGACCGGCGCCACGAGCGGATGCATGCCGTTGCCGCAGTCGGCGTTCGCCCACGTCGCGAAGGCCGCGGCGGCGATGGCGTCGACCGTCGGCCAGTCCACCTGGGTCGAGGCGTCGCGCTGGACCCAGAAGCCGGGGCAGGGCTTGGCCCAGAAGAGCGGTACCCCGCAGTCGTCCGGGCTCGGGGGCGCACACAGGGTCGCCGTGTAGCTCGCCTCGCACACGCTCGTGCGGCAGTACGCCCGCGCGGTCCGCGGCAGCGCGAGCACGGTCGCCGCGAGCGCCGCCCCCGCGAGGAGCGCGTGGTCAGGGCGTCGCATCGAGCCGCGCCTTCGCCTCGCGCACGAGGGCCGTCACGTCGTCGAGCGCGCGGCCGACGAGCCGCTCGCGCGCGGTGGGCTGGGGCAGGGGCGTGCTCCGGCCGACCAGCGTGCCGGGGTCGGGGCTCGGCGCGAGCGTCGCCGGCACGCCGTCGTGCTCGACGAGCGGGTAGTGGCCCTGGGCGAGCGCCGTGATCGTGAAGACCCGGTCGGGAGCGCGGCGCAGGAAGAGCAGAGCGCGCTGCCCGGGCCGGAGCCGGGCCTCGCCCGAGACCACCTGGCCGATGCCGTCGACGCCTCCGCCGAGCGTCCGCACCCACACGCTCGCGCGCTCGCGTCCGAACACCGTGCGCTCCACGTCGATGCGTGTGTACGTGACGATGCGCCGCCCGCCCCCGAGCTCCACCCACTCGCTCCGGCGCTCGGCGGCCCGACCGACGATGCAGGCCTCGGAGCCCGCCACGAGCTCGTCGAGGTCGAGCGCCACCGCGAGGGCGGCATGGGCCTGCCCGCTCGTGGGGAGCCAGGCCGGCGCGAGCGTCACCGCGAGCGCGGTGAGCCAGGCGAAGAGCATGCGCATGGGCCGAGCATATCACCGCCCGGCTGCGCGGGCCGGTCCCGCGCCCCCCGACCGCACAGGACGCCGCTTGACCCACGCCGGCCCCGCCCCCTAGACCCCTGCCGGTAGCATGGACGGCCCTTCGACGACCGCACCCCGGCCCCCCTCGCGCGCGCGGGTCGTCGCGATCCTCGCCGTCCTCTGCCTCGTGTGGGGCAGCACCTGGCTCGTCGTGAAGTGGGGGCTCGCCGACTTGCCGCCGTTCGGCTCGGCCGGCGTGCGCTTCGCCATCGCGGCCCTCGCGATGGCCCTCGTGACGCCCGCGCTGCGGCGGCGCGAGGGTGGCGCGAGCCCGAGCTGGTGGCTCTCGATCCTGCAGGGGGCGACCAACTTCGGCGCGAGCTACGCCATCGTCTACACGGGCGAGACCGCGCTGCCGTCCGGGCTGGTCGCCACGCTCTTCGCCCTCTTTCCGCTCCTCATGGCGGTGAGCGGGCACTTCTTCCTGCCGGGCGAGCGGCTCGGGCGCGCCTCGGCGCTCGGCTTCGTGCTCGGCTTCGGCGGGGTCGCGCTCCTCTTCTGGACCGACCTCGCGAAGCTCGGGCCGGGCAGCGTGCCGATGGCTCTCTTCGTGCTGGTCGCGCCGACCGTGAGCACGGTGGGCAATACGGCCGTCCGACGCTACGGCCGGAACGCGAGCTCGGTCGTCCTGTCGCGCAACTCGATGGTCGTGGCGGCGGTGCTCCTCTGCGCGCTCGCGCTCGTCTTCGAGCGCGACGCGCCCATCCACCTCACGCCGCGCGCCGTGCTCTCGGTCGTGTTCCTCGCGCTCGTCGGCACCTGCCTCACGTTCGGCTCGTACCTCTACCTGATGCGCTACGTGCCCGCGGCGCGGCTCAGCCTCATCGCCTTCGTGACGCCGGCCGTGGCCCTGTTCCTCGGCTGGGCCGTCGACTCGGAGCCCGTCTACTGGCACACCATCGCCGGCGCCGCGCTCATCCTCGTCGGCGTCGGGCTCGGCGCGCTCGCACGCGGCCGCACCGCACCGGCGCCGCGCCCGCGCGCGAGCTAGCCGCGGCGCGCGTCAGGCGGCCGGCTCTGCGAGGCGCCGCAGCGCGCCCTCGTGCACGCTGCGGAGCGTGTGGCGCCCGCAGAAGGGGCAGTGCCAGCCGAGGTCGAAGCGCTCGCCCGCGCCGCCGACCGTGTGTGCCGGGGCGCTCTCGCGCGCGAACGCGGTCTTCGCCCAGGCCTCGACCACCTGGTGCTTCTCGTCGAGGTTCGCCCCGAGGACGGCTTCGCACTCGCAGCAGCTCGAGATCGTGTACGTCGCGGACATCGCCCTTGCGGTTACTGCCGCGGGCCCGCCGGGACAAGCGTTGCCCTCGGGCGAGCCCCGCACGCTCACCCTTGCGAGCCGTCGGCCGTGGCGCTAGAACCGGCCCCAGAGCGTGCGGGAGTAGCTCAGTTGGTAGAGCATCAGCTTCCCAAGCTGAGGGTCGCGGGTTCGAACCCCGTTTCCCGCTCAAAGTTGCGGATACACAGCGCCTGGCACTCCGTTTGGACCGTGCTTCGCCGCGTCTCCCCATGGGTGGTGTCGTTGACACCGAAGGCATGTGGTGCGCTACGATGCCCTGGCCCGCTGAGGGGCGCGACCGCGCAGGGTAGCCACGCCAGGCCGCACACGTGGTCGCGAAGGGTCGACGCACGTGCCACCGCTGTTTCGCGCCATGAAGGCATCGGACACGGGTTGCCCTCGTTGCGGGCACAACGGTCTTGGTACTCGAGAGGTCGACCTCAAGGCCGACGAGGAAGGCAAGGTCCAGCCCGGCCGCGGCGGTATGTCGGTGAGCCCAGACAGCATGGAGAACCTGCCCCACGCCTTCAGACCCCTGGAACTCGGTGGTCTGGGGAGGCGGCCGGTGTTCCGCATCGACTCGGGTGACCTGCCCCCGGTTCTGTGGTACCGCCCGGACCCGATCGACCCATGTCGACACGGGTTCGTGGAGCCGGCGACATCGATGGCGAACCAGGCGTACCAAGCTGCGCTGTGCGATACTGCACCAAAGTGGACCAAGGCCTTGTGATGACCTCTGCCGTCGAACGCTACGTTCAGCTCGTCGCCCGCCTGATGGAGCTCCCCGCCGAGGACGATCAGGCGGAGGCTCTCGAAGACGCGGTCGCGGATCAATGGAGCGCGCTGTCGCCCAAGGAGCGCGCGTCGGCCGACGCGAACATCGACGCGCTGAGAACTGCACGCGGCGCGCCGGCTCTCTCCCCGACGGCGCTGGAGTATCGTGCGGTCACGGAGCAGTTGCGGACGGCACAGATGATCGGCGCTGGAGACGAGGCAATGTTGCGGTCGCGGCTCGAGTCCATCGCCCGACAACTGGCAGCCCACCGGGAAGCGGCCCAGCAAGGGCGCGTCATCCCGCTGTACGTGGCTCGCGCCGACGTCCGCGGGACCAGTTCGGCCGCGCAGCAGCCAGGTGGGCTTGTTCGTGGGCGTACGTGCCAGGCAAGGGCGACGGCCGGGCGAGCCGATGAGGTCAGGGTCGCGTATGCCTAGCCACGTGTTCTCGGCGCTCTGCTCCAAGGCGTTTGTCGACGAGGAAACGCACGAGGTTGCGCTAGTACTTGCGGAAGAGATCACGTTCCTCATGCCCGAGAACGTGAACCCTGCGCTTGGTGACCGGATCCCCTGTGATTTGACCATCGTGTCCACGTGGACGCGAGAGCCCCATGAAACCGGGCGGCTCGATTGGGCGTGCAGAAGCCACATCGAGGGACCTACCTCCGCGGGACGGCGCCTGGAAAGCCCCGAGTTCGCTGCCATGATCCAGGAGGACAGGATCCGCTTTCGCGCCCGTGTCCGAATCCCGATTCTTCCCTGGCTCGGTGAGGGTCGCTACACGTTCGTCATGGAGGCCCGTCTTCCTGGCCGTGTGGACTGGGAGCACGCGGCGTCCCTCCCGCTCATCGTGCGGACCGAGCGCGTGTCCTCGGTGCCCGCTGTGCAGCCACCACCGGCATCACAGTAGTGGCGACGGTATTCTCGACACCCCGCTCGGCGCCTCAGTCGCAGCTTCCGCCGCCGAGCAGCTGCACGAGCGCCGCGCAGATGGCGTCGCACTCGGGCACGACCGCGTTGATCTGCACGTCGTCGGCGTTCGCGGCCGCGATCACGCTGTCGAAGGTGTGCGGGTCGCCCGCGTAGCGGTGGGGCGGCGCGTCGCCGATGAGCACGATGCGGTGGTGCGAGCCCACGCGCCAGGCGAAATCGGCGATGGCGGTGTCGAGGCCCTGGTAGACGTGCTCGCAGTAGTCCCCGCCCCCGTCGACGTCGAGCGCGGCGATGCCCGCCTGCACGAGCGGCTCGTCCGGCGTGAGCGGCTGCACGAGCTGCGCGATGAAGGGGTCGCCGATGTCGCGGTACTCGGCGACGCCGACCTGCCAGTCGGGGTTCTGCGAGGCGAGATCGCTCACGAGGTCCGAGAGCTTGGCCTTCACGGCGTCGATGTCGTCGCCCATGGAGCCCGTGGTGTCGACCACGAAGGCGATGTCGACGGCGGCGCCCGGGACCAGGCCGTCGGTCATGGCCTGGCCGGCGAGCGCGGCCATGTCCCCCGTGCCCGTGGACTGGAAGAGCTTGCCGCCGGTTGCGGCCGTCAGCTCCGTGAAGGCCTCGATGGTCATGGTCTGGCCCTCGAGCGAGAAGTCGATGCTGAGCCCGAGGTCGGCCTTGCACGCGGCGGCGGCTCCGGTGAGCACGACGCCGAGGGCTGCGAGGCGGCGGATGTGTGCGAATTTCATGAGTCCTCCCGACGAAAGAATGGCGGCGCAACGGGCGCCGTCGGAATGATACGGCGGAGCGGCGCGGGGCACCCCCCGCAGTCGAGGCTCAGCGGACGAGCTTCGACAGCTTCTTGAAGGCGTCGGTACCGGCCTGGCCGAGCCAGTCGAAGAGCAGCGTCTCGGCCGTGGTCACGGTCGCGCCGGCCTTCTCGCACAGGCGCAGGCCCGCCGTGCGGTGGTCGTCGCGGCGCGAGGCGACGCCGTCGAGGGGCACCGACACCTCGAGGCCGCGGGCGACGAGGTCGCGCACGGTCTGGAAGACGCACACGTGCGTCTCCATGCCGACCACGACGGCGGCCTCCACGGCGAGCTCGTCGAGGGCGGAGGCGAAGCGCGGCTCGCCGCACGCTGAGAACGCCAGCTTCTCGATGGGACGCGCGCCGGTCGGGTCGAGCAGGGCGCGCAGGGCGGGGACGGTCGGGCCGAGCCCCTTCGGATACTGCTCGGTGCACAGGACCGGCGCGCCGAGCTCGGTTGCCGCGCCGAGCAGGATGCGCGCCGCGCGCTCGATGGCCGCCATGTGCTCGGGCGGCATCGCGACGGCGAGGCGCTCCTGGATGTCGACGACGACGAGGACCGTACGGGAAGGCTTGACGCGGGGCAGGGCGGTCATAGGGCGAAGCTCCGGAGGAAGCGACCGAGGTCGTTGCGGACGTCGAAGCGCACGCGCGCGCGGCCGAGCCGCCGACCGGACGCGTCGCGGATGTCACCGTCGAGCTCGGTCATGGTGCGCAGGAGGTCGAGGAGACGCACCTTCTTCTCGCCGAAGAAGCGGCAGGCGACGCCCTCGTTGTTCGGGAAGCCGAAATCGTAGCGAATGATCCCCGGGCGCGGGAACGAGAGCTCGCCGCGAAGCGGGCGGTGGTCGGCGAAGCCGACGGCGTCGAGCTCGCCCGAGAGGTCGAGGCTGCGGCGCCGGACGAGCGCTCCGAGCGTCGCGGCGCGTGCGCTCAGGGTGAACGACATCGGGGCGCCGACGTGGTCGTCTCCGAGGCCGTAGCCGCCGGTCATCGTCTCGCGAAACCCGACCATTCGCCGATCGTGACCCAAGGCGCGCGGCAGCACAAGACGTGCCACTTTGTTGCGCCATCGCGGACAGGTGCGCTAACGGGGTGCCATGCCGAGCTCGCACCCGTCCGCATGGTTTGCGCTGGCGTCGCTCACCGCGCTCTCTGCCTGTGGCAACCGCGAGGTGCAGGCGCCGCCCCCCTCGGCGAGCGTGCCGAGCTTCGTGCGCACCGGCGCCGAGCCGGCGACGGCGATCGCCCCGCCGGCCGCGCCCACGGTGGCGGCGGCACCCACGGCCGAGCCCGACGCGACGACGCCCGCGGTCGCCACCGCGGGGGGCGACGACGCCGACACCGTGCCGGCCAGCGACGCGACCGAGCCCGACGCGTCGGCCGCGCCCTCCGCGCCGTCGCCGCTGCCCGATGTCGACGTGAAGAATCACGGCCTGCACATCGGCGGCGGCCCGAACGACGCCCCGACCCACGCCCCGATCCGCGAGGCCCTGAAGGCTCACCGCGACGCCTTCCGCGCCTGCTACGGCAAGGCCGACGAGGCGAAGCCGGGTGCGACCTTCGGCCTCGACCTGCTCATCCCCGGCGCCGGCGGCGCGGCGACGCTCTCGAAGCCGCGCTCCGACATCAAGAACGCGGCGTACATGGAGTGCATGCTCGCCGCCTTCGCGAAGATCGAGTGGAAGCGGCCGCCGAAGGGCGTGGCACAGAAGGTGAGCTACTCGCTGCGCTTCGAGAAGAAGAAGTAGCCCCCGCGCAGTCAGCGCGACAGCAGAGGCGCTCCGGACGAGGGCTCGCTCCACGCCTCGACGCGGAGCTCGAGCGCGAAGGGCTCGTCGCCCTCGCGCCACAGCCGCGCGCGCCCCTTCCGGGTGTCGAGCTCGAGCTGGGCGCGCAGCGCGGGCGAGCCGCGGTCCTCGTAGCGGAGCGCATAGCGGGGGCGCGCGTCCGTGTCCGACACGCGCTCCTCGGCGTCGAAGTCGACGAAGGAGAGTGCGTTCGTCGGAGCGGTCGAGTCGTAGACGAGCTCGTCGCCGCAGCGCACGCGCAGGCCCACGCGTGCGAGCGCGCCCTCGTTCGCGCCGAGCGAGGCGTCGAGCTCGCAGGCGAGCCCGACCCGGAACGGGCGACCCGTGGCCGCGGCGACCTCGGCCCTCCAGCGCGTCTCGACGGAGCGCCCGGAGCTCGCCTCGCCCGTGGCACCACCGCCGGACCCCGCCTCCGCGTCCGCGCTGGGCTGCGCGCCGAGCCACAGCGCGAACGCGAGGAACACGACCGCCACGACCGACCCCACGACGAGGCCGACCGAGAGGAGCATCCGACCGGAGCCGGCGCGGATCGGCGGCGCGTCGAGCCCGGACCTGCGCTCCGCGCGCGCGGCGCGCTTCTGGCGCACCCGCGCGAGCTCGGGGGGCGGGTCGAGCGACTTCGGAGCCACGACGAGACCGTAGTCGGACGCGGGGCCCGGGGGCCAGCGCGGGCGAGGCTAGCGCGTGCCGGCGGGGCCGCCCGCGCGGGCGACGACCGCGGCGATGACCCGCTCGGCGAGGTCGAGCGCGCGCGGGATCTGCTCCGACTCGAGGTGCTCGGGGGTGTCGCTCGGCAGGTGGTAGTGACGCGGCGCGCCCGCCCGCCGATCCACGCAGCCGAGCGTGACGGCCGCGTAGCCGGCGCGCGCGAACGGGATGGCGTCCGTGCCACCGACCGGGATGTCGAAGGCGCGGACGTCGGCGAACGCGGCGTCCGCCGCGCAGACCGAGACGAGCACCTCCTCGAGCCAGGGAGCGAGCGGCACGGGCAGGACCTCGCCCTCGTGGTAGTAGCAGAGGTCGCCGTTGGCGGGGCTGTCGAGCCCCAGCACCACCGTGTCGGCGGGGCTCCAGCGCGTGCGCATGTCGCGCAGCAGGGCCTGCGCTCCGCCGAGGCCGGCCTCCTCGCAACCGGTCGCGACGAGCACGAGCTCGACGTCGTCGGGGAGCTCGCTCTCTAGGCGGCGGCCGAGCAGGAGCATGGCCGCGACGCCCGCGAGGTCGTCCGAGGCGCCCGGGACGATCTCGCGCCGCAGCACGACGTCGAGGTTGAGCAGGGTGGCGATGAGCGCCGGCAGCGTCAGGCCGACCCGCGCCACCCACAGGGGCCACGAGCCTCCGAGCGCGAGCTCGAGCACGTCCGTGACGCACAGGGCGACGAGCGCCGCCGCGGCGACGCGCAGGGACTTGTAGAGCGGGCTACCCGGCTTGCTGCCGAAGCGGGCGATGAACGCAGGCCGGAACACGACGCCGGTGAAGGCCGCGTCCACGTGCGCGAGCACGACGACGCGCAGGCGCGGCGTGCCGCGGGCCGGTCGGAGGCCGAGGACGTTCTGCGACGCGGCGAACGGGAACACCCGGCGCAGGAGGAACGCCGCGCGCGTCGACTCGAGGACGAAGGAGACGGCCGCGAGCGCGTGGAGCGCGAGCGCCAGCGCCGGCGAGCCGAGGGCGGCCGCCGAGCCGACGACGCCGAGGCCGAAGTGGAGCGCGAGGACGGTGTAGGTGCTGCGGTTCCAGCGAAAGGCGTGGACCTCGGTGCGGAGGCCGAGCTCGACCATCTCCGCGCGGACGAGCTCGTGGGCGCGGCGCTCGTCACCGGACGTGGCCATGCGGCGCGGAGCCTCGGCCACGATGCGCGCCACGAGCTCGTGCGCCGCTCGCGCCTCCTCGGCCGCGGAGAGGCGCGGGGCCGCCGGTGCGCGTGGGCTCATGCGCGGTGCTCTAGCACGACCGCCGCGCTGCGCGCCGCGCGAGCCCGGCTCAGGGGGGCGCGGGCTCGGCGCCGACGGGCACGAGCTCGGCGACCCCGAAGCGCGCCGCGTAGTCGGCCCGGAGCCCCGGGCAGCGTGCCTCGAAGCGGCACCGCCCGCAGGCCTCGGGCTTGATGCCGCCCGCGAGCCGGGACGCGCCGAGGTCGAACACGGCGTCGGGCGTGACCACGCGCACGCGCTCCTCGCCCGGGTGGCGCACGTGCTCGGTGTGCCGCGGCACGAAGCAGCGCGGCACGTGCAGGCTCACGACCTCGTAGCCGCCCGCGCGCGCCGCGTCGAAGGCGCGCTCGAGCACGGGCGCGACCTCCCCGAGGCGCGGCAGTTGCTCCTCGTTCGCGGCGTTCGCGTCGGTGAGCGACACGAGCCACAGGGCGAAGCGCCGGAGGCCGAGCCCGTGCAGGGTCTCGAGCCAGCGCTCGAGCACCGGCACGGTCGCGGTCGTGAGAATGAGATCCGCCACCGGGTCGAGGCCCCGCCGGACGAGGTTCGCGAGCGCGGCCGCCCGGAGCGCGGCCGTGCCCGCCCGCTGCACCACGCGCTCGTAGCTCGCGTCGTCGGGCGCGTGGAGCGAGACGTGGAAGCGGTCCACGCCGGCCGCGAGCACGAGGTCGAGGTAAGCGTCGTGGGCGTAGCGCAGGCCGTTCGAGGCGACCTTCACGTGCCGGTAGCCGAGCCTGCGCCCGAGGCGCACGAGCGCGGGCAGATCGTCGCGCATGGTCGGCTCGCCGCCGGTGAAGGCGAGCTCGTCGAAGCCCGCGCGCGCCGCCGCGGCCATGGTGCGCGCCACGAAGTCGGTCGGCATCGGGCGCCGGCGCATCTCGTCCGTGATCGTGCAGTACGTGCACTTCACGTTGCAGTCGTAGCCGAGCGCGATGTCGAGCAACGCCATGGTGCGCTCAGTCTGACAGCCAGGCGTCGACGCGCACGAAGCCGAGCCCGTTCTGGCGCGCCGTCTCGAGGATGGTGGGCAGGGCGCGCACGGCGGCCGGCTCGTGGGTGCCGCGCTCCGCCCCGTCGTGGAGCAGCACGATGGCACCGTCGCCGAGGCCGCGCGCGACCCGCGCCGCCACGCGCTCGCTCCGGGCGCCGCTCCAGCCGTCGACACCCCGCACGGACCAGCCCACGGCGCGCAAGCCGAGCTCGCGCGCGACCGCCGCGATGGCCGGGCTCACGTGCCCGATGGGAGGGCGGAACAAGACCGGGCGGACGCCGGTGATGCGCTCGAGGCTCGCGACCGCGCGCGCGAGGTCGCGGCGCACGCGCTTGCGCCCGCGCAGGGCGAAGAGCCGCTCGTGCGCGTAGCCGTGGACGCCGACGACGTGGCCGCCGGCGACGATGGCGCGCACGAGCTCGGGGTGGGCGTCCGCCTTGTGGCCGATGACGAAGAACGCGGCCTTGGCGCCCGCGGCGGCGAGTGCCGCGAGCACGCGCTCGGTGTGGCCGGGGTCGGGGCCGTCGTCGAAGGTGAGGGCCACGCCCGGCGCGCCGCGCGGGCCGCGCGTCACGACCGGCAAGAACATCCCGAAGCGCATGAGCACCACGCCCGCCGTCACGAGCCCGAGATAGGCGCCGAGGACGGCGAACGCGAGCGGCCACGGCGGCGCGCCCACGACGAGCGCGCGCGCCGCGAACGCGAGGCACGCGAGCGTGGCGACGTAGAGCACGCCGCGGCCGAGCGTGAGGGAGAAGCCCGTCGGAGGGGCGGCGTCGCGTCGCTCGGTCATGGCGCCTCCGGCGCGCGGACGGGCCGCGCGAGCCGGGCCCTACCTGCGCGCCTTGCGCTCCGCCGGCTCCTCTTCGGGCTCGAAGTCGAGGGGGTCCTGGGTGGCCTTGGCCGCCTCGGGCAGGCGCGCCTTCGCGTCGCCCGGCTTCGCCTCCGGCTCGCCCTTGTCGCTGTTGTCGGCGTCGAAGAAGCCACCGAGCACGGCGGCGATGAGGGTGAGCGAGGTCACGGCGAAGTTGCCGATCGTCGGGGTCATGCCCTCGGGCGCGTGGATCTCCGGGATGCCGGGCAGCGAGGTGAAGGGCAGCCCGACGTTGAGCCAGTTGCGGAGCGCGAGCAGCATGAGCGGCGCGAGGACGGCGCCGGCCGCGGCCTTCATGCCGACCTCGATGCGCGCGCCCTTCTGCCAGATGGGCTTGCCGGCGACGAGCGCGATGACCACGCCGACCGCGGCGGCGGTGAGGTAGGCCGCCCACGCCGGAGGCACCGCCATGCCGGCGAGCCCGAGCAGGTAGCCGACGACGCCACCCACGGCGAATCCCTTGAGCAGCCCGAGGAGCAGGCGGACGACCATCGGCTTCGATCTACGCCGCCCGTGGATCGCCGGCAAGGCGTGTCGGCGCCCCCGAATCCGGCAGCAAGGTTCTTGCCGCGCATCGGGGGCTCGAGGCGCCCGGCTTCAGACTCCGGGCTCGAGAGGCCCGCACCGAACGGGACTCGCACCCGCTCGGTGAGCCACCGGAGGTCGGCTCGGGACGGATTTCCCCCTGAAGCCCGAAGCCCGCCGCCTGAAGCCGCCGCGCTAGACCCCTCGGCCCGAAGACCCCTAGACTACGAGACGCTCATGACCCGCCCGCGCCTTGCCATGCTCGCCGCGTCGCTCGTGGTGGCGCTTGCCACCGCCTGCGGCACCAAGAGCTCCACGACGCCCGACCGGCCGACGGGCAGCCCGTCGGGGACGGCGGCGTCGAGTGACTCCTCGGCGGCCGAGCCGGACGGGCCGGCCCCCGAGGTCCCGCCCGCGCCCTGAGGAGCTCCCCGCCCGTGGCCAAATCCCGCGAGCCCGACGACGAGCTCGATGCCGTAGAGGTCCTCGACCACCTCGTCGAGCGCGCCGTCGCCATGAAGGCGAGCGACATCCACATCGAGCCCAAGCGCGCCGCCCTGCGCGTGCGCTACCGCATCGACGGCGTGATGGTCGACCAGGGGATCCTGCCGCGCGAGGTCGGCCCGTCGCTCATCACGCGCGTGAAGGTGCTCGGCCGCATGGACATGACCGAGCGGCGCCTGCCGCAGGACGGGCAGTTCAGCCTCGAGGTGGGGGGCAAGCTCGCGCACCTGCGCGCCTCGACCTTCCCGGCCATCCACGGCGAGACGCTCGTGATGCGCGTGCTCATGGGCCACCAGCTCATCCCCATGGACCGGCTGGGCCTCGACGACACCGAGCTCTGGGCTGCGCAGCGGCTCGTCACGCGCCCGAACGGCCTCATCATCGTGTGCGGGCCGACCGGCAGCGGCAAGACGTCCACGCTCTACTCGATGCTGCAGCAGATGGACACGGCCGAGCTCAGCGTGGTCACGCTCGAGGACCCCATCGAGGTCGAGTTCTCGCACGTGACCCAGGGGCAGGCGAACGTGCGCCAGGGCTTCACCTTCGCCACGGGCCTGCGCGCCATCCTGCGCCAGGACCCCGACGTCATCATGGTGGGCGAGATGCGCGACGGCGAGACCGCGCAGATCGCCCTCCAGGCCGCGCTCACGGGCCACCTCGTGTTGACGACGCTGCACACCTCGAGCACGGCCGAGACGGTGGCGCGCCTGTGCGATCTCGGCGTCGAGCCCTGGATCGTCGCCAACGCGCTCCTGGCCGTCGTGGCGCAGCGCCTGGTGCGCAAGCTCTGCGCCTGCGCCGAGGATCACGCGCTGCCGAACGATCTGCTCGGCGAGGAGGACGACAGCGACAGGGTGCTGCTCGCGGCCGGGACCATGGTACGGCGTGCGCGCGGCTGCGAGCGCTGCCACCGCACGGGCTACGTGGGGCGGACGGGCATCTTCGAGGTGCTCGAGCTCGACGACGAGCTGCGCGAGCTCGTCAAGGCGCGCCCGAGCACGAAAGCCCTGCGCGCGCACCAGAAGCGGCTCGGCGTGCGCGGCCTGCGCGAGACCGGCCTCGAGCGGGTGCGGCGCGGCGTCACGTCGCTCGAGGAAGTGCTGCGGGTGACCTGAAGAAGTTCTTCACGGCACCGCGAGCAGGCCCGCGCGGATCCAGGGCTCGGTGATGTGGCGGAAGTTGCCGATGGTGCCGAGCCCGCCCATCACCGAGGCGAGGCCCCACTGCAGCCGGTTGAGGAAGGTGAACTCGCGCGGCAGGTGCGGCACGTGCGGGACCTTCGGCAGAACCCGGCCGTCCTCGAAGGCGAGGCCCCGCACACCGCGCGCGATGTGCGTCACGGTCTCGCGCGCCCGCTCCGGAGAGCAGTGCCAGCGCGTCGTGCACAGGGGCTGGAGCAGCATGACCGTGTAGCTCCGGTACACCTCCCAGCTCGGATCTTCGGGGTCGTAGTCGAGCACCTCGACGCAGGTGCGGTCGAACTCGTCCCAGTCCTCGTCCATCGCCGCCCGCATGTAGCGCTTGATGCCGTGCACGAGGTCGGGCGGGATCTCGCGCACGCAGCCGAAGTCGAGGAAGGCGACGCGGCCGTCGGCCATGAAGCGGTAGTTGCCGGGATGCGGGTCCGCGTAGAGATACCCGTGGCGCAGCAGCGAGCGGAACATGAAGCGCCAGATCGCCTGGCCGGCGCGGTCGCGCTCCGCCTGGGTCGCGCGGGTGCAGAACTCGGCGTAGCTCTCGCCGTGCATGAACTCGGCCGTGAGCACGCGCCGGCTCGACAGGCTCTGGTGCACGTGCGGCACCACGATGTCGGGGTCCTCGGCGTGCATGCGGCGGAACACCTCCGCCATCTCGGCCTCGCGCGTGTAGTCGAGCTCGCTCAGGAACACCTCGCTGATCTCGGCGAGCGTCTGCTTGGCGTGCACCTTGTTGCTGAGCGGCCCCATCATGACCTCGAGCAGGTTCACCGTCTTGAGGTCGTTCTTGATGGCCTTGTCGATGCCCGGGTACTGCACCTTGACCGCGACGAGCTCGCCGCCGGCCGTGCGCGCGCGGTGGACCTGGCCGATGCTGGCCGCCGCGAAGGGCTCGGCCTCCCACTCGGCGAAGACCTGCGCGGGCTCGGCGCCGAGCTCCTCGGTCACCACCTGGACGGCCGCGGCGGGGCTGAGCGGGGGAGCCTTGTCGAGCAGCTTCTGGAGCGTCGCGTGGAAGCGCTCCTCGTAGCCGGGTGGTGCGATCCCGTCGATGTAGCTCACCATCTGCCCCACCTTGAGGGGCAGGCCCTTCATGTCGCCGAGGGTCTTCAGCGCGGCCTCGGCCACCTTCTCGGCGTTCTTGCGCAGCTTCTCCTGCGCCTTCTCCTCCTCCTGCGCCGTCCGCTGCTTGTCCTTGCCGAGCACGCGCCGCGCGCTCTCGAGCGCGAGCGGGATGCCCTTCGAGCCGAGGCCGGCCAGGCGCGCCAGGCGCCCGAAGCGCGACGTCGGGGGGCGGCTCTTCGGCTTGTGCTCGGACATGGGGCGGGGAGACGATCGAGACTAGGTAAAGAGCCCGAGGCGGGGAAGGGCTTTCGGCTCGCGCCGGCGTGCCGGGTCGAGCCGGGTCGAACTAGGTACCCGGGGCCTTTGCCTGCGCGGCGGGGGCGTGTGGTACGATGAGCCGGTGCGGCCCACGGGGACGGGATGAGCGACGACGCAGCACCGAGGCCGAGGGGGCAACCCGCGCCGGCACCCGCCGAGGTCGGCGGGATGGTCGGCGGGAAATACCGCCTCGAGCGCCTGATCGCCCGCGGCGGCATGGGCAGCGTCTGGGAGGCGACCCACACCCAGCTCGACGTGCGCGTGGCCGTGAAGTTCATGGAGCCGGAGCTCGCGAGCAACCCCGACGCCCGGGAGCGTTTCGAGCGCGAGGCGAAGGCGGCGGCGCACCTCCGCAGCCCGCACGTCGTGCAGGTGCTCGACTACGGCGTCGACGACGAGCGGCCCTTCATCGTGATGGAGAAGCTCGAGGGGCAAGATCTGCGCGCCCGCCTGCGCACGCTCGGCCGCATGTCCCTCGAGCAGGCCTGCCGCATCCTGAACCAGGCCTGCAAGGCCCTGCGCCTCGCTGCCGAGGCGGGCATCGTGCACCGCGACCTCAAGCCGGGGAACATCTTCCTCTGCAAGAGCGGCGACGACGAGGTCGTGAAGATCCTCGACTTCGGGGTGGCGAAGGCCGGGCGCGCCCGCATCGGCGAAGGCACCAAGAGCGGCATCCTGCTCGGCTCGCCCCACTACATGAGCCCCGAGCAGGCGCGCGGCGGCCGCTCCATCGACCACCGCAGCGACCTCTGGTCGATGGCCGTCATCCTCTACCAGATGCTGACCGGCCAGAAGCCCTTCGCGGGCGAGGACCTCGGCGACGTCATCGTCAAGATCTGCTCGGACCCGGTGCCGGTCCCCAGCGCGCTCTGCCCGGAGCTGCCCACGAGCGTCGACCGCTTCTTCGCGCGGGCGCTCGACCGCGACCCGGCGGCGCGCTTCCAGTCCGCGCGCGAGATGGCCGCGAGCTTCCAGGCGCTCGTGGCGCAGCACCTCGGGATCGCCGAGAGCGAGCTGTCGTCGAGCGGCATGCTGGCCGCGCCGATCGCGCCGGGCTCGAAGAGCGGTCGCAGGGCGGCTCCCGCGCCCCCCGGCGGCGAGGCGGCCACGCGCGTCGAGCCGACGCCCGCACCGGCGCCGCTCGCCGTCGCCGAGGTGGGCACCCTGACGCACGCGAGCGGCACCATCGACCGGCCAGTGCCGCGTCCGAGCCGCGCCCCGTGGCTCGCGCTCGGGGCTGTCCTCACGCTCGGGGCGGGCGGTGCCGTCGCGTGGGTCGCGCTCGGCGGGGCGACGCGGTCACTGGCGCCCGCCGGCGAGGCGGCGCCAGCGAGCAGTCCGAGCGCGGCCGAGCCCGGGGCGGGCCACGCCGACATGAGCGCCACGCCGGCCTCCCCGGGCGCGCCGGCGCCGAGCGCCCCGGCGACCGGACCTGCCAAGTCCGCGACGGCGGCGGTGCCCGCGGCGACGAGCGTCGCGTCGGGGCCGGGCGCGCCCGCCACGGCAGGTCCGGGCCCCGGCGCCTCGCACGCGAAGGGCACGAGCACGGGCACGAACACGAGCACGAGCACGACCCCCGGCGCAGCGACCCCGACGAAGACTCCCCACGCCCCTCCCACCAGCACGAGCACGAGCACCCATCCCGTGCTCGGGATCTGAAGCGCCATGGTCCACTCCGCAGGAGCGCAGAGGCCGCACCGCCTCGTCGCCGACGTCGCCGCGCTCGTCGCGGCCCTCCTCGTCTCCCTGGCGGTCGCCCCGCAGGCGCTCGGGGGAGACGCCGAGCGGGCGCGTGCCCGCGAGCTCGGCGAGCAGGCGCTCTCGAGCTACGAGCGCAGCGACTGGACTGCCGCGTACGAGCGCTTCGAGCAGGCGAACGCCCTCGTGCCCGCGCCGACCTTCCAGCTCTTCATGGCGCGCTGCAAGCGCAAGCAGGGCGAGCTCGGCCGCGCCCGGGCGCTCTACGAGGCCGTCGCGAGTCAGGCGCTCGCCGCCGACGCGAACGAGCAGTTCAAGCAGGCCAAGACGGACGCCCAGCGCGAGCTCGCGGAGCTCATCGCGCGCATCCCGTCGCTCGTCCTCGGCGTGAGCGGCGCGCCGGCCGCGGGCGTGCGCGTCACGCTCGATGGCCGAGCCGTGGCGCCCGAGGACCTCGGGCGTCCGATGGCCGTCGATCCGGGCGCTCACGAGATCGTGGCGAGCTCACCCGGCGCACCGGACGTGAAGCGCCGCGTCGATCTCGGCGAGGCCGTGACCGAGAAGGTGGAGCTCGCGTTCGCGCCTGCGTCCGCTGCGGCTCCAGCGGGCGCGAGCGAGGGCTCGCTCGCGCCCGCGGCCGTGACCTTCGTGCTCGCCGGCGCCGCCCTCGTGATGGGTGGCGTCACCGGTGGCCTGGCGCTCGCGAAGGTCGACGATCTGAAGTCGCGCTGCACCGACGGTCATTGCCCGGTCGCCGACCAGCCCGAGGCGGACAAGGTCCCGCTCCTCGGCACGCTCTCCACGGTCGGGTTCGCCGTCGGCGGCGCGGGCCTGCTCGTCGGCATCGTGCTCGCGGTCGTGCGCCCCGGCGGCTCGGACGGCGCCGACGCCCCCGAGGCGGCCGCGCTCGAGCTCCGCATCGCGCCGCAGGGGCTCGGGCTCGCGGGCTCCTTCTAGGAGCGCTTGCGGCGTCCGCCGTCGCGTCCGCGCCCGCCGTGGCGGTCCTCGCGCGCCGTGCGGCCGCCCGAGGTCTCGCGCGTCTTCTTCGTGCCGCGCGTCTTGCCCGGCGCCTTGCCCGCTGCCTTGCCCGCTGCCTTGCCCGGCGCCCTGCCGGCCGGGCGCGCCTCGTGGCCTCGCCCGCGCCGCCCGCCGCGCGCTTCGTGCGCCCCGGCGGCCACGATGCGGCGCGCGTACACCTGCCGGCGCACGAGCGACACGTCCTCGATGGCGATCTCGAGGGTCGCGCCGAGCTCGATGCGCTCGCCCGAGCGCAGGCCCACGAGCGCGAGGCCGAGCTCGTCGGGCTCGAACTCGTCGGCGCCCGTGCCCGTGCCGAGCGACTCCATGCGCACGAGCACGTCGACGAAGGGCTCGGCGATGCGGGCGTAGAGGCCCATGGGTCCGACGGCCACCACCACGGCCTCGAAGCGCGCGCCGAGGTGGCCCTGCATGTAGATCGAGCGGTAGAGATCCGCGACCTGGCGCTCGACGTCCATCGAGCCGCGCTCGCGGCTCGAGGCGAGCGCGGCTGCGGCCCGGAGCGCCGCCTCGTCGACGGGCGGCCGCTCGCCGCGCAGCGCCGCTCGCAGCAGGCGGTGCACCACGAGATCGGGGTAGCGCCGGATGGGTGACGTGAAGTGGAGGTACGCCCGCGACGCGAGGCCGAAGTGCCCGATGTTCACGGTGTCGTAGCAGGCCTGCTGGAGCGAGCGGAGCAGGAGCCCGTCGAGCACGGCCTTCTTCGGGTGGCCGACGGCCTTGCGCAAGAAGCGCGCGAGCTTCTTCGGGTCGAGGGCGTCCTCGGGGTCGAAGGTGAGCCCGAGCACGGCGGCGACGGCCGCGAAGCGCTCGATCTTCTCGGGATCGGGCGCCCCGTGCACGCGGTAGATGACGGGCAGGGTGCGCCGCTCGGCCTCCGCGGCGACGCACTCGTTGGCGAGCAGCATGAGCTCCTCGACGAGGCGGTAGGCCTTCTTCACGCCGGGATCCATGGCGCGCTGGGTGACCGCCACGGGCGCGCCGCTCTTCGGATCGAGCACGATGCGCGCCTCGGGCACGTCGAGCTCGAGCGCGCCGCGGCGCACCCGTCGCTTGTGCAGGAGCGAGGCGAGGTCCCAGAGCACCGAGAGCTCGGCCCGCCGCGCCTCGGCCTCGGGCGAGCGCTCGGGCTCGAGCGTGAAGCCGAGGGCGCGCGCCACGCCCCCCTAGGTGAGCCGCGCCGCCGAGCGCATCGCGCCCTCGAGCACGCGCGCCGCGAGCAGGGCTCCGTCCGGGGCGAGCTCGACGTCGACCGCGAGGCAGAGGCGCACCTCGCCCGGCACGAGCGAGCACACCTCGGCGGCGAGACGCTGGGGCAGCATCGGTACGGCGCGGTCGGGCAGGTACACCGAGCAGCCGCGCTCACGGGCCGAGCCGTCGAGGGCGCTGCCCTCCGACACGTAGTGCGACACGTCCGCCACGGCGATGACGGCGTGGTAGCTCCCGTCCTCGAGCCGCTCGGCCCAGACGGCGTCGTCGAAGTCGCGCGCGTCGTCGGGATCGATCGTCATGAGCGGGACCTCGGTGAGGTCCTCCCGCCCGGCGAGGTCGTCGGAGCGGGGCGGCGAGCTCGCGGCCGCGGCCTCGGCGACGGCGTCGGGTGGGTGGCTCTCGGACACGTCGTGCTCGGCGAGGATCTTGGCGACCTCGACGACCGGATCGCCGGGCGCGCCGAGCACCGCCACGAGCGTGCCCTCCGGTAGCTCGTCGGCGGTCTCGGGGTAGCGGGTGAGCTCGACCACGGCGCAGAGGCCGCGCTCGGGCTCGGCCGTGAGCCCGGGCGCCTGGGCCGTGATGGACACCGGCCCGCGCATGCGGGCGTCGTCGGGCTCGAGGTGCCGGCCGCGCGGTCCGAGCACGCCCGCGATGCGGGTCCGGCCGCGCTCGACGACGCTCACGATCTCGGCCTCGGTGCCGCGGCTCGAGCGCGACACGACGCGCGCCTCGACGAGATCGCCGTGCAGGGCGCCGCCGAGCGACTCGGGCGCGACGTACCAGTCCTCGCCACTCGGGCTCGGCGACTTGACGAAGCCGAAGCCGCGCGCGTTCATGGCGAGCAGGCCGCGCAGGGTCGCGCCGCGCGCCGCCCGCGCCTGGGCCGCGAGCCGGAAGCGCTGACCGGTCATGGGCACGAGCACCCGCTCGTCGGCGAGCGCGTCGAGGATCTCCGAGAGCCGGCGCAGGTGGCGCGGCGGGACCGCGAGCTCGGTCGCGATCTCGTTGCGGTGCACGGGGCGCCCGAGGCGCGCGCAGAGCTCGAGCACGGCCGCGGCGGAGGGGCCTCCCGGCTCGCGAGGGGTAGCGGACATGGGCGGCGTCGTAGCCCGGATCCGGCGCGGCCGCTCGGTCGCTCAGCGGCGCCCGTGGTGAAGATCCGGGTCGGCCCGTGCTAATGCCGTGGGCGATGCCGCGCTCGCTGCCGACGCCCGAGGACCGCGTGCTGCTCTGCCTGCGCTGCGCCGCGCCCGTCGAGGTGCCGCGCGCGGGGGGCAAGATCCGCTGCGCGGCGTGCGGCACTTCGAGCCCGCACGGTGCGCGCACCGAGGCCAAGCCCACGCCGAGCGCGCTCTCGGAGCCGGCCCGCTTCGACCGCCTGCGCGCGCAGGACGGCACGCCCATGACGCCGCCTCCGAACCTCGAGCACTTCCTCGCGGAGGGCGGCCTCGCGCCCGGGCTCGTGACGGACGCCCTCGCCGAGTGGCAGAAGGCGCGGGCCGAGGTCCGGGCGGGCGCCTCCTTCGGCTCCGCCGAGCGGCTCTACTTCCTGACGCTCATGCTCTACGGCGAGCTCTCGACAGAGGACGACCTGCGCCGCACGTTCGGCCTCCTCGAGACGGCGCTCGAGCTCCTGCCGAGCTCGCGCCACGCGCAGGTCCTCCGTGGGATGCTCGCACGGACGGCGGCGCGGGCCGGCGACCTCGACGCCGCGCGGGCCTGGCTCGCCGCGCTCGAGCCGCGCTCGGAGGACATCTACGAGGACACGGCCTACCGCTTCGCGACGGCCTACGTGGCGACCGCCGCCGGCGACTTCGCGGGCGTGCTCCGCGTCCTCGGCGAGCGCGAGGGCGACGTGCCCATCGCCGACGGGCAGGACGAGGTGTGCGCCATGCTCCGCGCCAACGCCCACGAGCGTCTCGGGCGCCCCGAGCAGGCCCTCGGCCTCTTGCGCGACATGCTCGCGACCGCGCCCGAGCGGCTCGTCCTCTTCGAGCGCATCGTCGCGACGCACCCGCGCCTCGAGCTCTGCCCGGCGAGCTTCGCGACCCTGCACGCGGAGGTCGCGGCGCGCGTCCCGGCGGCCCGCAAGCTCCCGCGCCTCTTGCTCTTGCCGCTCGTCACCGGCGTCGCGCTCCCGGCCGTCTTCCTCGTCCTCGCCTTCACGACGGATCCGGCGTCGCGGACCGGCGACGGCATGCCCATGCGGACCTTCTGGCTCCTCTTCGCGGGCATCTGGGCGGCGGTGACGCTCGTGCCCGGCGCGCTCCTCTTCGCCGTCGCACGGCGCGCGAGCCGCTTCGCCGCGTACCTCCGCGAGCACGGCCTGCCCGGCGTCGCGACCCTGGTCGCGCTCGAAGAGACGAGCACGACGCGCGATCCGCGGCCCCTCTGCCTCCTCACCTACAGCGTGCGCGTCGGCAGCGAGCCCCCCTTCGAGGTGCGCAAGCGCGAGGCCGTGGCCCGCACCGACCTCCCACGCTACCAGCCCGGCCTCACGCTCCGCGTCCGGGTCGATCCGCGCGATCGCGCCCGCTTCCTCGTCGAGGACGAAGGGTAGGCGCCGTTGAAGCGCCGGCCTCCGCTGGCACCGAGCGACCGCAGAGGCCGCAGAGGTTGCAGCTGGATTTCCCAGAGGATTCACAAGAAGAACAGAAGAACAGAAGGGAAGAGGGCGGCGCTGGGGACGGCGCCGCGCTCACCCCTCCGGACGTTGGGCCTTCGGTGCCACCGCGCGCCGCGGCGCTGCGATCTTCACGTGGCGGATGCCCCGCTCGTTGAGCCGCTCGACGATGAGGGCACTCGTGCGGCGCTCCAGTTCGGGTCGGTCGTCGAGCAGGCTCCAGGCCGGTGCGTCGTCGTCCGGTGCCGGTCTCGGCGGCGCGCCGAGGCGCCGAGCAAGCTCGATGCGGTCACCCGGGGGCGGGTGACTGTCGTAGGGGCCCGCGGTGCGGGTAAGTGCCTGCACGACGGCCTCGTGCACGTCGCCGGCGTCGAGCTGCATCCTTTCCGTCGCGCGGTAGAGGTTGTGTGGCGCGACACCGGTCAGGAGCGCGTGCTCGAGCGCGAGGTTCAGGGTGGCCTCGAAGCGCACGTCGAGCTCGAGCGTCTTCCGAAGCGCCCGCCCAAAGGCTTCGGAGCCGTAGGCGAGGGCGGCGTGTCGGTCGGCGAGCACCTCCTGGAGTCTCGAGGCTCCATGCGAGACGCGGAGGAAGATGCGGTGGAACGCGGCGAGGAAGAGCCAGGCGGGGTTGAGCGGACCCGCTGCGCCGCCGTACGCCATGTCGGTGGCGGCATCCACGAGCGAGCGTCGCACGGCTAGAGCCACGCGGCCCCCAGCGGTGTCGCGGTTGGAGAAGTGACCGTACTCGTGGGCGAGTGCCAGGCGGAGATCACCGACCGTGAGGTTGCCGATGGTGGCCACGCCGAGCACGAGGCAGCGCTCGCCCTTGCCCCGCGCCACGCGCAGGAGGCCGCCCCGCTCGAAGACGGCGAGCTCCGTGCCGGCTGCGAGGTACACGGTGTCGACGGGCCGCGTGTCGATGCGTTCGGCGACCTCGGCGAGGAGCGCCCTGAGTCGCGGCTGCGCCGCGAGGTCGAGCGGGTCCCCCGGCTCCTCGTGCCGGCGGCGCCGGAAGAGGCTGAGGACGAGCGCGCCCACGGTGACGAATGCACCCATGGCGACGATGAACAGGATCGCTACCGGGAAGCGCCCGAGCGAGACGCCCGCGACGACGATGCCGCCTGCGCCGGCGAGCACCAGGCCGATCAGGATCGGAATCGAGGCGTAGTAGTAGACACAGACGAGGGCGAGGACGGCCCGGTAAAGGCCGCGGACCGAGCGCACCAGGCCGACGACGCCGGCGCCAACGTCCGGGCTTGGCGGCCTGGCTGCGGCGCGTAGCGTGAGCCGGCTGAGGACCAGGCCGGTCACGAAGAGCGCGACGGCGAGCGCCAGCCACGCCCCGGCGACCCACGCCACCGGGACGAGGTACCGCCTCGGCCACGGCTCGTTGTCCGAGAGCACGCGCGCGAGCTCATTCCGGCGTGCCTCGTCGAGACCGGCGGCCTTCGCGGCGTCGAGTGCGAGGTGGGCGTCATCCCAGCGCTCGTCGCGTATGGCGAGGGTCGCCGCGCAGTCGGCCGCAGCGGCGGCGAGCTGCGGTCCGGCCGCATGCAGGGCGGCGCACGCGGTGCGAGCCCGGGCCAGGCTCCGCGCATGGAGATCCGTGCCGATGCGCGCGAGCAGCGGTTGCGGCCTCTCGGGCGCGAGCTCGACGGCACGCCCGACGAGCTCGACGGCGCTCCGCTCGAGCTTCGCGTCGCCATGCGTGAACGCGAGAACCGCGGCGAGCGCGAGCGTGTCGGCCGCGTCCTCCGCGGCGAGCTTCTGCTCGAGCTCGTCCCGGCAGCGGATGAGCACCTCGCCGTCGCCCCAGGCCGCGCCGCTCAGGCACAGTGCCACCATCGCGAACGGGTCGAGCGGCGCCTGTTGCTCGGCAAGGCGCGCGAGCGACAGCGCTTCGCTTGCAACGGGTGCCGGCGTCGCCTTGCCTCGCGTGGGAGCGAGGAGAGCCATGGCAAGCGCGCTGCGATTGTCGGGAAGGTCCTCGTCTGCGAGCGCCTGCCGGCACAGCTCGATGGCCCGTACGTGGTCCGACTTGCCCCCGAGCAGGCCGCACGCGCGGCGCGGTGCCGGACTCCACGTTGGCAGCTTCGCTCGGATGCGCCCGTAGAGCTCGAGCGCTCGGTCGACGTCGTCGCGTCGCCCGGCCTCCAAGGCCTCTTCGAGCCATCCGGCCGCCTCCGCGTCCCGGATGCGCAACTCGGCCACGAGGCGCTCGTCGGTCGCGCGGACGACCTGCTCGAGGGTCGGTTGCGCCCACGCGAGGCGTCCGGAGAGGAGCGTCCAGGCCATCGCGACGAGCGCCCACATGCGCAAGGTCGACGAAGGGTGACGCGCTCGCACCCACACGGGCGCACCCCGCGATTTCACACCAGAAAGATCTCCGCTGGCACCGCTCGGGGGCTCGATCGGCGCCATCGAAACGCCGATGGCACGCCAGCAAGCCCCGTCGGGCGCCATCGAAACGCCGATGGCACCGGTGAGGCACTCGTCGGGCGCCATCGAAACGCCGATGGCGCCGTTGAGGCGCTCGTCGGGTGCCATCGAAACGCCGCTGGCACCGGTGAGGCGCTCGTCGGGTGCCATCGAAACGCCGACGGCACGCCGAGGAGCTCGAGCGACCGCCATCGACGTGGCGACGCGCTTCGCCGGCGTGCTCGCGGTGTGCATCGGCGCCGCGGTGACGCGGCGCTACGCGACCGGCCGCGGCCCGCCCGCGTCGTTCCTCGGCGCCTTGTCCTTCTTGTCGCCCTTGCGGAAGAACGCCTCGACCTTGCGGCGGTCGTCCGGGTAGAGCGCCGTCAAGCTGCCGAAGATCTTGCGGTAGGTCTGCCGCCAGGCGCGCTTGTTCTGCTTCTCGAGCGCCTCGGCCGCGTCCACGGCGGCCTGGGCGGCCTCCACGGTCTTCATCGCGAGCTCGAGCTTGTCCGCGAGCTCGACGAGCGCCGGGGCGAAGCTCGCCGCGGCGGGCGTCACCCCGGGCGCGGAGCCGAGCGCGGTCGCGATGCGCCGGGCCTCGGCCGCCTGGGCCTTGCCGCGCGGCGCGAGCGCCCCCGCGAGCCCCGCCGGCAAGACGCTCGGGTAGGGCTCCTGCTCGCGCTTCTTCTGGCTCGCCCCGAGGACGGCGAGCTCCGACTGCCGGATGAGACCCTCGAGCTCGACCTCTGTGGCGTCGGCCAGGGCCTCCGCACGCAAGAGCGCCCGCTCCGCCGCAAGCCGAGCCTCGAGCGACACCCGCAGGGCGCCCTGAGCGGCGTCGAACTCCGTCGCCTGGGCAGCGGCACCCTTGTCGGCCCCGAGGGTGGCCGCGAGGTGCTCGCCGAAGCGATCGAGCAAGGTCTGTGTAGCCGTCGTCTCAGCCGGGATCTGCATCGTCCTCTTCCCTCCTGAAGGTGGGGATACCACGAGGACGGGTCAGGATGGCCTGGAAAACCGCGCCGGGCGGGCGGGTCGCCGGGTCAACCCCCGCCCGTTCCACCGGCGCCGGACCCCGCGGCACCTGCGGTGCCCGAGCCCCCAGAGCCGCCCGTCGCCCAACAACCGGCGACCGGTGGTGGCGGCGTGGCGGGAGCGCCGAGGGTCACGCGCGCGCCGCGAAATGCGAAGCCGACGCTGACGCCGTTGCACGGCAGCTCTGGGCTGCCCCGTCCGTCCGTTCGCGTGTCCGCGCTGGCACGCAGCATCTTCGCGCCGCCCTCGACGATGCCGTTGGTGCAATACGATTCGCTCGAGGTCCGGTAGAGGAGGTCGACGAGCTCGTCGACGTCGAGCACGCCGCCCATCATCCCCAACGTGACTTCCTCGCGGCTCTCGTCGAGTTCGAGCGTCAGGGTCGCATTGCGTACGTGCAGGACGACGCGATCACCCAGCAGGTGGACCGGAACGGGAACGGTCGCGCCGCGGAGCACGGCCACGCCACCGGTGACGTAGGCGGTGGCGAAGTGCCCCTGCACCTCCGTCCAGTCGAACGGAAACACGTCGCTCGCGTCGAATGCGGGCGATGAGCCGAGGGGTGCCGCCGCGAAGACCCGTGCGGCGAGGGGGTAGCTCGCCGGCGCGGGCACGCGCAGGCCCTCGACCTCGAAGAGGACGTTGACATCCCCCGCGAGGAGCGCCGCATCGTTCTTCTGCCTAGCGGACGGATCGAGGCCGAGCCACAGCCCGATAACCTGCTGGCCGAACGTGTTGTCGATACCGGCCAATCCGTCGCGCTGCGTATCGAGCGCGCCGTACGGCGTGCACTCGCACGGGTTGTGGCCCACCGACGCGAGGCCGTCGAGGTCGAAGCCGTAGCTCTGCCAGGCGCTGGTGCTCGGCGAGCCGTAGAGGGAAGTGTCCCCGAGGAAGAGCTCGGTCATCGCAAACACCACCGTCGCCCCGAGGGGTGGGCTCGTGTCCGGCGGACCGACCCACGCGGGCGGCTGGGCGCCTAGCGCATACGGACAGCTCTGCGGCGCCTGCTCCGCCCCGGGCGCGGCCACGCAGGATGCGAGGCCCAGCCCGAGCGCCAGGCGCCAAGGAGAGCGACCTCGGCCGGCGGTGTCGTTGGCGCAACACGGGCGGATAGGCGCGGCACGCATCGTCGACCTCCAATCAATCCGGCGCCTCGCCCGGGCCGAGGGAGTCGAGGCGGATGCGGGCGATGTTGTAGGCGCCATCCATCCTGCCGTACACGAAGACCTCGTCGCACGTGACGCCGAGCGCCCACTCGGGCCATGCGTCCGGCCAGACGGACGGCACACGCCAGGACCAGCCATCCGAAAGCCTGACCACCATGACCGAGGGCGCGGCGCGGTGCGCTGCGTACCCGCACCCCACCTCGAAGAAGTCGCAGCCGATGCACTCGTCCGGGTCGGAACGCAGCCGCCGTGCGGTGGCGTGGACGGTCGCGCTGTCGGTCGTGTAGGGCGCGGTCATGATCGAGCGAGCTGCGTACGACGTGGGCGGCACGGCACCCTCGCCGTACGCCCACACGAGATCGACGCCATCCGTGCCGAGATCGGCGGCACCGCGGTTCGGGTCGCCGACCCAGCGGATGAAGGGGCGCGCGCCTTCGTTGGCCGTCCAGATGTTGATCCCGTGAATCGTCGCGGCGTTCGTCTTCCAAAACAGCGCGTCCTTCCACCAGCGCACCTGGTTGGCGTGTAGATTGTCGGGATCGGTCGGTGGCGCGGTCACGAGGGACTCCGAGTCGCTCCAGGGCGACGCGTAAACCTGGAATGTGGTCGCATCCTCCCAGGCAACGAGGCTCTCGCTGATGAACCAGCTCCTCACGAGCCCATCCGTGTAGTGCCGGAACACCTCGGGCTCGCCCGATTCCACGCTGCCCGTGATGAGCCCTTGGTGCGTCGTGAGATCGGTGCCCTCGCTGTCGGCGCCGCGCACGCCGAGCGCGTAGCGCGGCCACCGATAGCCGGGATCGCTGGTGGCGCAGCCAGTCACGCCGCTCGTTTCATTCGAGCCTCGGACGCGCATCATCGCCATGCGCACCGCTCCGTCGACGTCCGCGACCATGTCGGTGACCCACCGATCCGAGATGCGCCGGAACATGAGCGTCGCCGTGCCGTCCTCGGCGACGTAGAGCGGCGTCCGCGAGAAGAGCGGCGACGCGTCGCTCGGCCAGTCGACGGCCATCTTGCGGCAGTCGATCGGGCCG
>JACRDA010000061.1 GCA_016212965.1 Myxococcales bacterium | reverse complement strand
GCTGCGCGCGACCGCGAGGTGCGCCTGCACGGCCTGCCGGATCACGGCGTGCGCGCGCGACCGCACGACGCTCGGGCGCGGCAGGCGCGTCACCAGGACCTCGATGTGAGGCGGGCGCTCGAAGTCCGCCTTGAGCGCCCGGCGCAGCTCGCGCCGCACGAGCTCGCCGAGCTCGGTCTCCGTCGCGTCGCGACCGGGCCACACGAAGTCGCGCACCACCGTCGCCTCGAGCGCGGCGCACGCGGCCGCCCCAAGCCCCGAGCCCGGCGCCGCGACGCGCACCGCGCAGAGGCGCCCGTCGTCCGCGACGACGACGTGGCACACGACCGCGCCCGAGCGCGACAGCTCGAGCCGCTGGCGCAGCACCTCCTGCGGCACCACGCGCCCGAGCGTGCGCGCCACGCGCCCCGCCGGCACCTCGCCCACGCGCCGCAGCGGCTCGACGGCGCCGAGGGCCAGGCGCACGCCGTTCTCGGCCACGACCACCTCGGCGATGCCGAGGTCGCGCGCGAGCGCGCCGTGGGCGACCAGGTGGTGGAGCGCCCCGTGCACCGGCAGAAAGGCGCGCGGGCGCACGAGCTCGAGGATGCGCGCGAGCTCGTCCTTGTGCGCGTGCCCGCTCACGTGGATGCCGGGCGCGTGCTGGCGCGTCACGACCCGTGCCCCGAGGCGAATGAGGTCGTCCACCATCGCGAACACCGTGCGCTCGTTGCCCGGGATGGCACGGCTCGACAGGAGCACCGTGTCGCCCGGTCCGATGCGCAGCTCGGGGTGCAGGCCGCTCGCCAGGCGGCGGAGCGCGCTGCGCGGCTCGGCCTGCGTGCCCGTCACGACGTAGAGCACCGAGCGGTGCGCGAGGCTGCCCGCCATCGGGGGCGACACCACGAGCTCGCTCGGCCACGCGAGCAGGCCGAGCTTGCTCGCCGCCTCGAAGTGGGTGCGCGCGCTGCGTCCGAGCAGGCACACGCGCCGGCCCTGGCGGAGCGCCAGCTCGCCGAGCGCGCGCAGGCGGTGCACGTTCGAGGCGAAGAGCCCCACGACGACGCGCCCCTCGGCGGCGGCGACCTCCGCCTCGAGCGCCGCCGCGGCCGAGCGCTCGCTGCCGCTCGAGCCCGGCGCCAGCACGTTCGTGCTGTCGGAGAGCAACAGGCGCACGCCGCGCGCCCCGAGCGCGAGCAGGCGCTCCTCGTCGGTCGGCGGGCCGTCGAGGGGCTCTTGATCGAGCTTGAAGTCGCCGGTGTGCACGACGAGCCCGGCCACGGTCTCGATGGCGAGCGCGGCCGCGTCCACGATCGAGTGGGTGACGCGCAGCGGCTCCACCGCGAACGGGCCAGCACGGAAGCGCTCGCCGGGCACGATGGGCCGGAGCTCCACCTCGGACACGAGCTCGGGTGCGTCCTCGCCGAGACGCCGCGCACAGAGCTCGAGCGCGTAGGGCGGCCCCCACACGGTGGGCAGCGGCGTGCTCGCCGGACCCGGCCCGGGGTCGTGCGGCCCTCGAGCGGCAGCGCCGTGCCCGAGCGGCGCGCGCGCCGCGACGAGCGCGCGCAGGAGCGAAGGCACGGCGCCGATGTGATCCTCGTGTCCGTGGGTGAGGAGGATCGCGCGCAGGCGATCGGCGCGCTCGAGCACGTAGTCGAAGCGCGGCTCGTAGAGCTCGACCCCGAGCTCGCCGCCGCCGAAGGTCACCCCGCAGTCGACGAGCACGAGCCCGCCCGGCTCCTCGAGCACGAGCGCGTTCATGCCGACCTGCCCGAGGCCGCCGAGCGCCACGATGGAGAGCTGGGGCGCGGGCTCGGTCATGGCTCCCCGTTACCACCGCGGGTGAGGCGCAGGTGAGGCGCAGGTGAGGCGCGGGCGAGTGCTCTGCCCGGTGGGCAAGCTCGGGAGAAATTGTTGATAATCTGCGCACTTGTTCCGCGTAGCTTGTGTCTAGTCGTCGTCCGTTCAGGCGCGCCGCGGGGGCGAGAAAAAAGTCCTCCGGCTTTCCGAGGACTTGGCCCGATCGCCCTTTTTTTGGTTTGCTCCGCTACTAGACATTGGGGTAGTAATCACGGCTCCCGACGCGAGTGCCGGGACCGAAGGCAACGCGGCTTCGAACGACTGCAGGCGAGGGCAACGGGGGTCGGACGCAGACATGTCAGCAGCGCGTCGATCGTTGAAGCTTCCTCCGTCACCGGGCCCCCGCGACGCAGTCCGTCCCGGGGGCCCGCGTCGGGCCAGTCGCGCGGCGGACACCGCGGCTGGCCCGGGCGAGCGCGCGCGTCCACTTTCGTAGCTTGCGTAGGCCCCGGGCGGCTCGGACGCCGAGCAGCCCGGGCGCAGCGGTCGAGCGAAGCGGCAGGGGCGGGGACGTGGGGTGGAGCAGTGCGCGCGCGAGCGCGCGCGCCGGGTTTCGTAGGGTCGGCGACGAGGCGACGGCGCAGCCGGACGGCGGGCGCCGGGGGATCGGAGACAGGCAATGGCGCAGGCGAACATCGTGGGCAATGGTAACGGCATGAGCCACAAGCGGGGGCGCGCGGACGGCGGCCCGAGCTCGGAGCACGACGGGGTCGCGCCCGTGAGCGCGCGTGGACGCACCGACAGCGTGCCGCCGCGCAGCTTCGAGACCGCCGACACGGGCCGCACGGCGAGCGCCCGCGCGGGCTCGAGCGGCGCCGGGCTCGCCCTCGTGGCCGAGACCAAGCGCGGGTCGGCAGCGACCAAGAACGAGCGCGCGCGCGCGCGCAAGGGCGGCGGCGCGCAGGCCGAGCGCAAGGCCGCGCGGCGCGCCCGCGTGGGGCTCGAGTTCCAGCGCCGCACCACGCGGCCGGGCGTCGACCCCTTCGACGAGGTGCGCTGGGAGCGCCGCTCGAGCGTCATCACGAACCCCGACGGCTCCATCGTCTTCAAGATGGAGGGGGCCGAGATCCCCGCCGGCTGGTCGCAGCTCGCGACCGACATCGTCGTCTCCAAGTACTTCCGCAAGGCGGGCCTGCACGGCGACAAGCGCACGGGCGAGACCAGCGTGCGCCAGGTGGTGAGCCGCATCGCCCACACGATCCGCGAGGCGGGCGAGAGCCTCGGCGGCTACTTCGCCACGCGCGCCGACGCCGACGCCTTCGAGGCCGAGCTCGCCTACCTGCTCGTGAACCAGTACGGGGCCTTCAACTCCCCGGTGTGGTTCAACTGCGGCCTGTGGCACGCCTACGAGATCCGCGGCACGGGCGGCAACTACGCCTTCGACTACGTCGCGCGCGGCGCGAACACCCCGCTGCCGACCGGCTGCGAGGCCGAGGCGGCCAAGGACGAGGTCATCGAGATCGACAACGCCTACGAGCGCCCGCAGTGCTCGGCGTGCTTCATCCAGTCGATCCAGGACGACCTCATGAGCATGTTCGACCTCGTCAAGAGCGAGGCGCGGCTCTTCAAGTACGGCTCCGGCACCGGCACCAACTTCAGCGCCATCCGCGGCAAGCAGGAGAAGCTCTCGGGCGGCGGCACCTCGAGCGGGCTCATGAGCTTCCTCGAGGTCTTCGACCGCGCGGCCGGCTCGACCAAGAGCGGCGGCACCACGCGCCGCGCCGCCAAGATGGTGTGTCTCGACATGGACCACCCCGAGATCGCCGACTTCATCCAGTGGAAGGTGCGCGAGGAGAAGAAGGCCAAGGCCCTCATCGCAGCGGGCTACGAGTCCGACTTCAACGGCGAGGCCTACCACACGGTGAGCGGGCAGAACTCGAACAACTCGGTGCGCGTGAGCGACGCCTTCATGCGCGCCGCGCTCGGGTCGGCGGCCTCGACCACCAGCGCCGCGCTCGGCCTGCCGCTGCCGCTGCGCGCGGACGCGCCGAGCGGGGTGTGGCAGACCCGCGCGCGCACGACGGGCGAGGTCGTCAACGAGTACCAGGCGAGCGAGCTGTGGCGCACCCTGGCCGAGGCCGCGTGGGCCTGCGCCGACCCGGGCGTGCAGTACGACTCGACCATCAACCGCTGGCACACCTGCCCGAACTCGGACGCCATCCGCGCTTCGAACCCGTGCAGCGAGTACATGTTCCTCGACGACTCGGCCTGCAACCTCGCGAGCCTCAACCTCACGAAGTTCCTGCGCGACGACAACACCTTCGACGTCGACCTCTACCGCCACGCGGTGCGCGTCTTCTTCGTGGCCCAGGACATCCTGGTCGATCTGTCGAGCTACCCGACCCCGCTCATCGCGAAGAACTCGCACGACTACCGGCCGCTCGGGCTCGGCTACGCGAACCTCGGCACGCTGCTCATGCGCCTCGGGCTCGCCTACGACTCCGACGAGGGGCGCGCCGTGGCCTCCTCCCTCACGGCCATCATGTGCGGGCATGCCTACCGCGTCTCGGCCGAGATGGCGGACAAGAAGGGCGCCTTCGCGGGCTTCGCCAAGAACCGCGAGCCCATGCTGCGCGTGATGGGCATGCACCGCGAGGCGGCCTACGCCATCGACCGCGAGAAGTGCCCGGCGCCGCTGTGGCGCGCGGCCTGCGACGACTGGGACGTGGCGGTCGAGCTCGGCCGGCGCCACGGCTACCGCAACGCCCAGGCGACGGTGCTCGCACCGACCGGCACCATCGGCCTGCTCATGGACTGCGACACGACGGGCGTCGAGCCCGACTTCGCGCTCGTGAAGTTCAAGAAGCTGGCCGGCGGCGGCTACTTCAAGATCGTCAACAACTCGGTCCCGCTCGCGCTCCGCACGCTCGGCTATCCCGAGGCGCAGGTGCAGGAGATCGTCGCGTACATCTCGGGCACCAACACGCTGCTCGCGGCACCGCACGTGAGCCGCGCGAGCCTGCTCGCCCGCGGCCTCACGGTCGAGGAGGTCGACAAGGTCGAGGCGGCCCTGCCGAGCGCCTTCGATCTGCAGCAGGCGTTCTCGCCGTGGGTCGTCGGCGAGGCGTGCTACGCGCGCCTCGGCGTGCCCGGCTACGCGCCCGATGCGAGCGGCGCCACCGTCAAGAAGGGCAGCGTGGGCCTGCTCCGTCACCTCGGCTTCTCCAGCGACGAGATCCAGGAGGCCTCCGACGTCATCGTCGGGCGCATGACCATCGAGGGCGCGCCCTACCTCGACCCCGGGCACCTGCCGATCTTCGACTGCGCCAATCGCTGCGGGCGCACGGGCGTGCGCTACCTCGAGCCGATGTCGCACGTGAAGATGATGGCGGCCGTCCAGCCCTTCCTCTCGGGCGCGATCTCCAAGACCGTGAACCTCCCGAACGAGGCGACGGTCGACGACGTGCAGCGCATCTACGAGGAGGGCTGGCGCCTCGGGCTGAAGGCGGTCGCCCTGTACCGCGACGGCTGCAAGGCCTCGCAGCCGCTGTCGAACTCGAGCGACGAGAAGAAGGACGAGGTCGCCAAGACCGCGCCCGCGCCGAGCACGCTGCCTCCCGCGGTGACGGCGCTCGCGCCGCGGCCCGACGTGCACCCAACCGGGGTGCGCGTGCGCCTGCCGAAGAAGCGCACCGGCTTCACGCAGGAGGCCAAGGTCGGCGGCCACAAGATCTTCCTCCGCACCGGCGAGTACCTCGACGGTGCGCTCGGCGAGATCTTCATCGACATGCACAAGGAGGGCGCCGCCTTCCGCTCGCTCATGAACTGCTTCGCCATGGCGGTGTCGGTGGGCCTGCAGTACGGCGTGCCGCTCGACACCTACGTCGACCAGTTCACCTTCACGCGCTTCGAGCCGCAGGGTCCGGTCGAGGGCCACGACAACATCAAGTTCGCGACCTCGATCGTCGACTACGTGTTCCGTGTGCTCGGGGTGGAGTACCTGCAGCGCTACGAGCTCGCGCACGTGCCGCCGGCGGCCCCGATCCAGGATCCGTCGGAGAAGGAGCACGCGGGCGAGACCGCGGGCGCGCCGCGGGCCCTCATGATGACGACGAGCATCGCGCCGCCGGCACCCGAAGAGGTGCGCGTCGGCGGGCTCGACGCCCAGCTCGAGGAGATGATGGGCGACGCGCCGGTGTGCGACGCCTGCGGTCACATCACGGTCCGCAACGGCGCCTGCTACAAGTGCCTCAACTGCGGCAACTCGCTCGGCTGCAGCTGACGCGCGCGGCGGCCAGGCGGGGCGAGCAGCGAGAAGAGCACGCGCGGAGCGAAGACTCTTGGCTCTCAGCACGCGGCATCCGGACCGAGGATTGTGCCCTCACCCCCCTGCCCCCCTCTCCCGAGGGGAGAGGGGGGATGCGAGCCCAGAATCCGCGGCGGATTTCGAGGGCCTGCAACCGAGCCCACGACGAGAGTCCCCGACTTCGACCACCCCCTCTCCTCCGGGAGAGGGGGCCGGGGGGTGAGGGAAAAATTGTGTCCGGATGCCGTGACCTTCCTCGGAACGGGTCGAGGGCAAGCCCTTCCTCCCCTCTCGTCCCCGCGCACCCGGTGTAGCATCGCCGGCGATGAACCGCGTCGCCCTCGGGACGGTGCTCGCGCTCGGCCTCTCGACCTCGGTCGCGAGCGCAGAGGAGCCGGATGCGCCCTCGCACATCCACGAGCTCGCCTTCGATCTGCGCGCCGATCTGCCGATCACCCTCATCGGCGCCAGCGCCTGGATCACGAGCGAGATCCTGAAGGGCTACCTCGCGCCCGCGAGCTGCCGCTGGTGCGACCGCGCGGACGACGGCACCGACACCCTGAACGGGCTCGACGCGGCCTTCCGCGGGCTGCTCGGCTCGAAGAGCGCGCAGAAGGCGGCCAACATGGCGAGCAACGTGACGGGCTTCGGGCTCGGGCCCGCCCTCGCCTTCGGGCTCGACGCCGTGGCCGTGGCCGTCGAGCACGGCTCGGCCGAGGACTGGGCCGTCGACGCGCTCGTCATCGCCGAGAGCACCATGGTCGCCGCGGACCTCAACCAGCTCGTGAAGTTCGCGGTGGGCCGCGAGCGGCCCTTCGTGCACGTGCTCGGCGCGGACGACAAGGACGACACCGAGCAGCCGAGCGACAACAACCTGTCCTTCTTCTCGGGCCACACGACGCTCGGCTTCTCGCTCGCCGTCTCGAGCGGCATGGTGGCGAGCCTGCGCGGCTACCGCATGGCGCCGGTCATCTGGGCGAGCGGCGTGAGCGCCGCGGCCATCACCGGGTGGCTGCGCATCGCGGCGGACAAGCACTACTTCACGGACGTGCTCACCGGCATGCTCGTCGGCTCAGGCATCGGCGTGCTCGTCCCCTATCTGCACCGGCCGAGCGCCGCGGCGGCCGAGGTGTCGGGCGTGTACGCGTCCGCGGCGCGCGCGGGCGGGACCTTCGGCTTCAAGGGCAGCTTCTGAAGGCGGTCGGCGCCGTGGTTCGGTCCCGGCGCTTCGCAGGTCAGGGCGCGGCGCACGGCTCGAGCGGCCACGGCGGGTGCGGGGCGGTCGACTTCACGTCGAGGACGAAGGCGTCGGCGAGGTCGGGCCGCGCCTTGAGCAGGATCTGATCGAGGCGCGGCATCGGCCGGCGCGCGAGCCGGCCGCGGAGCTCGAGCGTGCGACCGTGGAACGCGCCCCAGCCGCCCTCGGGCTCGGCCCCCTCGAGGTGGAGCTCGACGCCGTCGTGCACGAACCAGTAGTGGCCGTTCATCGACCACAGGACGCCGCCGAGCGCGAGCTCGCGGCCGACGGCCGCGCCGAGCTCGGTCTCGACGTCGGCGACGCGCCGCAGGAGCTCGACCCGCGCGCGCTCGACGACGTAGCGCCGGCGCGCCGCCTCGAGGTCGGTGCCCGCGGGGACCGGGATCCCTTGCTCGATGGGCTCGCCCGGCTTCGGGACGAAGACCGGCAGATCGGCGCGCTCGGTCACGATGCCCTCGACGCGCACCCGGCCGCTCGTCGGGAGCTTCGCCCAGGCCTCGTCGCCCCCCGGGTCGTCGAGCACGACGCCGACGGCGAAGCCCGGGGCGAGCAGCTGCGGGCCGATCTTGGCGCCCCCCGCGTAGCCCTCCAGGCGCACGCAGCGCCCCACCTGGCGCGACCAGTCGGGGGTCGAGCCCGGGGTCAGGGCGGCGCTCGGCCGAGGCTCCTCGGCGCGCGCGGGCGCGACGCTCGACAGCGCCGTGGGTCCCGGTGCGGCGTCGGGCCGGCGCTCGCCCCGACAGCCGCCGAGACAGAGCGCGGCGGATGCGAGCGCGGCGGACGCGAGCACGGCGGATGCAACCACGGCGGAGAGCGTAGCAGAGCGGCCGCCGCGGCGTGCCCTCGAGCAGCGCGCCGACCGCTGGAGCGGTGCGCCGTCACGATCCGTCCGCCGCGCGCGATGGGCGATCATGCGGTCGATCGCGCTCGTCCTTTTCGCTGCCACCTCGGTCGCGTGTGCCTCGAGCGAGGCCTCGTCGCCGGCGGCGAGCGCCGCGCCCGGCTCGAGCGCTGCGCCCGAGGCGAGCGCCACGTCCACGGCGAGCGCGGCGCCGACGACGCTCGACATCGCGAGCTACAACGTGCTCTACGCGCTCGCCGAGGCGAAGGAGGGCGTCGAGCCCGCGCGCGCCGCGGACCCCGCCACGCTCGAGCGGGCGCGCACGCTCGAGGCGGATCTCGTCCTCTTCCAAGAGACGAACGACGTCTGGGAGGCGGCCCTGCGCGCCGTTCTGTCGGAGCGCTACCCCTACTGCACCTTCCACCCGCCGCGGCGCTACCTGCCCGAGGGGCTCGGGGCCTGCGCGCGCCAGCCGCTCCTCGCGGACACGAGCCTCGCGTCGCCGCTCGGCTGGTTCCCCGCGCAGCGCCTGACGTGGCAGGCCCCGGGCGGCGCGATCGAGGTCGTGAACGTGCACCTGCGCCCCGCCGTCGCGGGGTCGGACACGTGGTGGGCGACGCACCGCGAGACGCGCCCGCTCCGGCGCCAGGAGGTGGAGGCGTACCTGCGCCAGCTCCCGGCCGGCGCCCCCGCCCTCGTCGTCGGCGACTACAACGAGGTGCCCGAGGGCGACCTCTTCCGCGCGCTCGACGCGGCCGGCTTCGCGCACGCGCTGCCGGGCGCGGGCGTCGGCGCGCCCACGTGGCACTGGGCCGGCACCGAGCTCGGGGCCCAGCTCGATCACGTCGCCTACCGCGCGGACGCGTTCGAGCTCGTCGCCGCCCGCGTCCTCGACGGCGGCCGGAGCGACCACGTGCCGGTCGTCGTGACGCTCGCGCGGCGCGAGCCCGGCGGCCGCGGGGGGCCGTGACGGCGTCACACGCGCCCGCGCGAGCGGGACTGGCAGCGCGCGACAACTCAAGTAGGATGTGGCCCATGCGCGCTCCGGGCCCGCTCCTCGTCGTCGCCGTCCTCGCGCTCGCGGGAGCCGCGGGCCTCGGCTGCGGCAAGAAGGATCCCGACCCGGTCGAGGTGCCCCTGAACCAGAAGCCGCCGCCTCCGCCCGAGCCCATGGCGCCGCCGCCCCCGGAGCCGACGGAGACCGCGTCGGCGCCTCCGCCGCCGCCTCCCACCTCGAGCGTCAAGGCGATGGGAGGCTCGAGCATCGAGTCGTGCTGCGGCGAGCTGCACCGCGCCGCCCGCGTGTCGGTGAAGAACGACGAGGCCGAGCGCCTGCGGCAGGCGGCCGGCGTGTGCCTGCGCGCCGTCGACGGCGTGCGCGACGGGAGCGTCCCGCGCGCCCGTGCGATCTCGCAGATCCGCGCCGCCGCCTCGCCGGCTCCGGTGCCGGGCGCGTGTCGCTGAGCCGCGCGCTCAGGCCTGGCGGTAGATGCGCGGGACGCGCCGCGAGATGCTCGTCAGGCACTCCCAGGCGATGGTGCCGGTCTTGTCGGCGAGCTCCGCCGAGCCGATCGCGTCCTCGCCGAAGCGCCCGCGCTGGTGGCCGAGCACCACCACCGGCTCGCGCAGCGCCGCGCCGGGCAGATCGGTGACGTCCACCATGGTGAGGTCCATCGAGACCGTGCCGACGATGGGCGCGCGGCGCCCCCCGACGAGCACCTCGCCGCGGTTCGACAAGGCCCGGCTCAGCCCATCGGCGTAACCGATCGGGATCGTGGCGATGCGGCTCGGGCGCGCCGCCTTCCAGGTGTAGCCGTAGCCCACGCACGCTCCCTCCGGCACGTCGCGCAGCGCCACGATCTCGGTCACGACCTCCATCACCGGCCGGAGGCGCGGGCTGCGCAGCCCGGCCCGCGGCAGGCCCGGGCACGGGTCGACGCCGTAGATCGCGAGCCCCGGCCGCACGAGCTCGAAGCGCGCGTCCGGTCGCTGGAGCAGCGCGGCGCTGTTGGCCGCGTGGCGCACCCGCGGCGCGAACCCGGCACGCCGCACGAGCGCGTCGACGGAGGCGAAGCGGCGCAGCTGCTCGTCGGTGTGCTCGAGCGTCTCGCCGTCGGCACACGCGAGGTGCGTCATGAGGCCCACGAGCTCGAGCTCGGGCGCCTGGCGCAGGGCGGCGAGCACGGGCGCGATGTCCGCCTCGGTGACGCCGAGCCGCGCCATGCCGGTGTCGACCTTGAGGTGCACCGCCAGGCGCTCGGCCGGCCCGTTGCGGTCGGGGGCGGAGCGCACGTAGCGGAGCGCCGAGACCAGGCTCTCGATCTGGCTCGCTTCGTACACGACCGGCGTGAGATTGTGCTCGACGAGCGCCTCGACGCCGTCGCGGTGCCGGCCGTAGTAGCCGCCCATCACGAGCACCGGGCAACCGAGGCCGGCGTTGCGCAGCTCGAGCCCCTCCTCGAGCAGCGCGACGCACAGGCCGCTCACGCCCGCGCGCTCGAGGGTGCGCGCGATGGCGGGCGCCCCGTGCCCGTAGGCGTCGGCCTTGAGGACGGGCCACACCTCGGTGCGCGCCGCCCGCGCCGCCCCCGTGCCGGCGCCCTCCCCGAGGCAGGCCTCGAGCTCGCGCAGGTTGTGGCGCACGTGGGCCAGGTTGATCTCGGCGCGCGTCGGGCGCGCGACGTCGGTGGGCGAGGCGCGCCGCGGCCGCAGCACCCGGAGGGTGGCCGCGGTCGGGATCTCGTCCTCGTCGAGGCGGGACTTGGCGGGGTGTGTGGGCACGGTTCGTCGCATAGTGGAACGCCGCAAAAACGGCCAAGATTCCGCCGAGGTCGGTTTTTAGCAGGGTGCCCGGCGGTGGCAAGAGAAAGGGTCGCGCGCACGGGCCCGAAGCCCGAGGGTCGAGCCCCTACCGGCAGCCGCGGGTGCACGAGCGGTAGCCCGCCGTGCAGGCGGCCTGGCAGGCCCGGTTGTCGCAACCGTCGGTGCAGGCGTCGAGCACGGCGCGGCAGTCGAGCTCGCAGCGCTGGGTCGGGCCGCTCGTGTCGGCGGACGCCTCGGGCGCGTCCGAGGACAGATCTGCGAGCTCCGTCTCGCTCGACGCCGGACCGCCGCCGAGCTCGCGCATGCGCCGGTAGGCGTGGACGAGCCGGTCCCGGGTCTGGCCGTAGGTGTAGAAGGCCACCCACTCGTTCCAGCAGGCCCGCCGGATCTCGCTCCGGACCTCGGCCCGGGCGTCGAGCGCGATGCAGTGCTCGAAGCGCACGTCACCCTCGTAGGCGGCCTGCAGGTTGGTGCCGCAGCCCGCCAGCCCGCCCGGGCCGAGGACCGCCACCGCGCCGAGGCCTGCGAGGAGGCGCTTCACCGCTGCCGCATTCATGCTAACCCTCAATTTCCGTTTTACACCCGGCCGCCCCTGGCGGCGACTCACCGATCGGACGATCCGACCTTGCCCTCGACGCGACGCACCCCCGACCACCCGCCCGAGCGCGGCCACGGCCGTGCCCCGGGCTCGGCCCGCGAGCACGAGCGCATCGTGCAGGAGGAAGAAGCGCTCTGCGACAAGGTCGTCGCGCACGTGCGCACGCCGCGCCCCTCGCGCCCGCCGCCGCGCTACGAGGACGACCGCGCCCTCATCACGCTGCGCGACGAGATCGCGACCGCGCGCCTCGAGGACGTGCCGGCGCTCATGGCGGCGATGGAGCGCGTCTCGGCCGTCGCGAACCAGCGCGGTCAGCAGGCGCTCGAGCCCGTCGATCCGAGCACGCCCTACTTCGGCCACCTGCGGCTCGACGAGCCGGGCCGCGGCGTGCGCGACGTGCTCATCGGCAAGACGACCTTCATCGAGCCGCGCCTCGGCATCCGCATCGTGGACTGGCGCCACGCGCCCGTGAGCCAGCTCTACTACCGCTACGAGGAGGGCGCGAGCTACGAGGAGACCTTCGGGGAGCGCGACGTCGAGGGCAGGATCCTCGCGCGCCGCACCGTCACCATCCAGGACGGCAAGCTCGCGCGCGTGGCCTCGCCGCAGGGCACCTTCGTCAAGAACGCCGAGGGCGGCTGGGACACCCTCGCGACCCAGCAGAGCGCACTCGCCGGCGGCGAGCGCAGCGCCATCCGCCCCGACCACATGCGCGGCGTCATCGGCGGCGGCATCCCCGAGGCGCAGCGCACGAACCGGCGCCTGCCCGAGATCGCCGCCCTGCTCGATCCGCGCCAGTTCGAGCTCATCTCGCAGCCCGACACGGGCCTGGTCGTCATCCACGGCGGGGCGGGCAGCGGCAAGACGACCATCGGCGTGCACCGGCTCGCGTTCCTCGCCTACCAGTCGGGCGCGCAGCGCATGGCGCCCGAGCGCATGCTCGTCATCGTCGGCTCCCCCGCGCTCCGGGCCTACATCGGCGAGCTGCTCGTGGCGCTCGACATGGACGCCGTGAAGGTCGAGACCTTCGCCGAGTGGGCGAAGAAGGCGCGGCAGAAGTGCTTCGAGTGGCTCGACGTGCCCGTCGAGGAGAACACCCCGGCCGCCGTCACGCGCCTGAAGACCGACGGCGCCCTGCTGCGCCTGCTCGAGCGGCGCGCGGGCGAGCTCGTGGCCGAGGGACGCCGCACACCGCGCGACGCCCTGTGGCTCTGGGCCGAGGTGCTCACCGACGAGCGCGCCCTCGAGCGCGCCTTCGAGGAGCACGGCACCGGGCGGCTGAACCGCGAGGACCTCGCGCGCGCGTTCCGCTACTGCGCCGAGCGCTGCCCGGCCATCCTCGAGCACCAGGGCGAGGAGCGCGAGCACGACTCGCTCGCGCCGCGCTCCGACGACGAGCCGACGCGCGGCGACCGCGGCGAGCGCGGCGAGCGCGGCGAGCGCGGCGAGGAGGGCGGCGACCGCGGTGAGCGCGGCGACCGCGGCGACCGTGGCGACCGTGGCCAGCCCACCGAGACCGACGACGGCATCGTCGAGGAGGGGCCCGACGAGCACGCCACGCTCGACGCCGAGGACGACGCCCTGCTCCTGCGCGCGTTCCAGCTCGTGTGCGGCCCGGTCCGCACGCGCAAGGGCGCGCGCCTGTACGACCACGTGTTCGTCGACGAGGCGCAGGATCTCGCGCCCGTCGATCTCGCCGTGCTCCTGCACACGACGACCGAGCGGCGCAGCGTGACGCTCGCCGGCGACACCTCGCAGCGGCTCAACACCGACTCGGGCTTCAACGACTGGCGCCAAGTGCTGCAGGACCTCGGCCTCGAGCACACCGCCATCGAGCCCCTGCGCATCGCCTATCGCTCGACGCGCGAGGTGCTCCACTTCGCGCGCGACGTGCTCGGTCCGCTCGCCGACCCGATCCCGCCCGTCGCCCCGCGCTCGGGCGCGCCGGTCGAGCACCACCACTTCCCGGGCCCGGGCGCCGCCGTCGCGTTCCTCGCCGACGCCCTGCGCCCGCTCGCCGTCCGCGAGCCGCGCGCCACCGTCGCCATCCTGGCGCGCTACGCCGAGCAGGCCGACGCCTACTACGACGCGCTCGGCATGGCCGAGGTCCCGAACCTGCGGCGCGTGCGCCACTACGACTTCATCTTCCGGCCCGGCGTCGAGATCACCGAGGTGCGGCAGGTCAAGGGCCTCGAGTACGACTACGTCATCCTCGTCGACGTCAACGCCGCGACCTACCCCGCCGACCACGCCTCGCGCTACCTCTTGCACATCGGCGCCACGCGCGCCGCGCACCAGCTCTGGATCGTGTCGAGCGGCGCGCCGAGCAAGCTGAGTCCGAGCTGGCTCGGGTAGCGCGCCCCCGCGCCCCTCGGCGCGCCCGGCGAGGTGGGGACCCTCCACGATCCGGCCTTCCTCCAGGGCGTCGTCGATCTCGACTTCGACCCGACCTGCACCGCGTGGGGCGCGACGCTCAAGTCGGGGCCCGACTACCTCCGCTCCATCGCCCCGGCGGGGACCGTCGGCTCCATCACGGGCGTGACGAACCTCAACATGGGCGAGGTCGCGGTGCTGCAGCGCATGGCGATCCCGGCCTTCCCCGCCGCGCCCGTGCACCTCGATCCGCTGCCCGACCTCGACGTCGCGCTCACGTACATCTGCTGCGCGACCTGCGGCTGCCAGCTCGCCTCGACGCCGCAGGGCGTGGCGCGCCTCGAGCCCCTCACGAGTCTCATCCCGCTCGTCGTGCCGTCGCAGACCTTCACCACCGGCGCGGGCCCCTTCGGCTCCGTCGTCTTCGACACGGGCCCGGCCGGGCTCGCCTACGGCACCGATCGCGTGCTCTACGTCGGCAACGTCGACGTCAACGGCGACTACCATCGCCTCGAGCTCGCGACGGCGACCCAGACCCTCGTCACCACCTTCGGCGCGCGCATCCACGCCTCCACGGCCTTCGACGCCGTCACGATGCTCGTCGCCCTCGAGGGCGGCGAGCTCCGCCTGCTCCACCTGCCGAGCGCCACCTCGAGCCCGTGGGCCAGCTCCGCGAGCCCGGTGACGGGCCTCGTGCGCGACTTCTTCGACGGCTCGACCTACGTCGCGCGGCGCGACGGCGCCATCTGGCGCTACGACACGACCGGCCT
Organism: Myxococcales bacterium; assembly: GCA_016212965.1. Lineage (GTDB taxonomy): Bacteria > Myxococcota_A > Polyangia > Polyangiales > Polyangiaceae > JACRDA01. Next base: position 26,204 of record JACRDA010000061.1, on the reverse strand, counting down.
CGGCGCCCCGTTCCAGAGCGCGGCGAGCCCCGCGCGCATCGCCATCGCCCAGAACGGCTGGCTCTATGCCCTCGAGATCCCGCCGCCCTTCGCGGACGTGACGCCGACCGTGGAGCGCTGGCAGCTGCCGACGACGCGCTGAAGGCGCTCCCACTGCCAGCGGCGCTCGGCGGGGTCGGCGGCGGCACGCGCAGCGTAATAGGCCGCGGCGGCGGCGTGCGTCGCAACGTGGAGCGCGGCGGCCGCGTGGCCGGCGGCCCGGGCGGCATGGACGGCGCGGACGTCCGTTGCGACGTCCGTTGCGACGTCCGTTGCGGCGTCCGTTGCGGCGTCCGTTGCGGCTCGGGCGGCGGCATGCGCGGCCGAGGCAGCGGCGCGCGCGACGGCGACCGGAGCGCCCGCGCGAGCCACCTCGATCGCCTTGCGCGGGCGGTCGTCCTCGGGGTGGGCGGCCTCGAAGAGCGCGAGCACGCGCCCGGCACACTCGGCCGCGAAGCGCGCGGCCGCGGGCCGGTCGAGCGCCCCGACGACCCGCTTCATCGCCAGCACCTCCGCCGTGGAGGGTCGGGAGTCGGACGCGACGCTCCGCGATCGGCGAGTCATCGCGCGAGCGACCGCGCCTCGTCAGTTCGGGATGGGCAGCGCCGCGGCCGCCCACTGCGGGACGTGGTTGCCGGTCGGGCTCGCCATGTCCGAGTCCTGCAGCGGGAGCCACACCGGCGCGAAGCTCGGATCGACCGCGCCCGGGGGCGTGCCGGGCTCGAGCGCGACCGCCGCGAGCCACAGCTGCGGCGGGGTCGAGCCGTCGGTCGAGCCCGGCAGGCGCAGGCCGTAGGGGCGCTTCGACGAGAACGCGAGGAAGTAGATGCTCTTGCCCCGGAAGGTCCCGTGCGTCGGGCTCCAGCGCGGCCACGAGTTGGTCCAGGTCTCGGGTCCGTTGGCGCGCGCGAGGCGGGTCGGCGTGCCGCCCGTGACCGGCGCGACGTACACCTCGGCCGAGGCGTCGTCGTAGCCGTCGCAGGCGTCGTTGCCGTAGGGATGGAAGCCCGCGGGCCCATCGCAGCGCGACTGGTTGAAGACGAGCCACGCGCCGTCGTCCGAGAGCGCCGGGTAGTAGCTCGAGCGCCCGGCCACGCGCGCGACGGCGAGCGCCGGGGTGCCCGCCGTCGCGCCGTTCACGTCGGCGACGAAGATCTGCGCGCCGCGCACGACGTCGCCGTTCGTCGAGGCGTTGGCGCCGTTCGCGCCCGGCACCCAGCCGACGAAGGCGAGCTTCGTGCCGTCGGCCGACCAGAAGGGCTGGCTCAGCGCCTCGCCGATCGTGGCCCCGCCCGACACCGTCGCGAGCTCGCCGAGCGTCGCGTCGGCCGCCCGCAGCGCGAGCGCCCCGCGGAACGAGGTCGCGAGGTACGCGCCGTCCGGCGACAGCGCAGTCATGGTGGCGAAACCCGCCGGATCGGTGTTGCGGACGGCGATCTGCGCCTTGGTGGCGACGTCGAGGAGCTCGAAGTCCGACGTGTCGGAGCCGCCGAAGGTGAGCGCCATCTTGCGCCCGTCCTGCGAGACCGCATGGCAGCCGACACACGGCTCGGGCGTGCCGTCGTGCAGATCCGGCGACTCGGCGTTCGAGAAAAACTGGGCCGGCGGCGTGCCCGGCGCGTCGAGGTCGTAGCGAAAGATGTACGTCGGCCCGTTGTCGCGCGCGCTCCAGTAGTAGAGCCCGCCGCCGACGGGCGTCTGGGTCCAGCGCACGTCGATGGCGTCGCTCTCGCCGAGCGCGCTCCCGTCCGCGGCCGCGAGGCGCACGCGCACGCTCATGCTCTCGCCCTCGCTCGCGCCCGCGAGCATCGGCACGAGCGCGTCGTCGAGCGTGAGCGCGCACCCCCCGGGCGGCGCGACCCCCGCGATGGCGACGCATGGCCCCACGATGCGGAGCTCGATGAGATCGCCCGACACGTCGATGCGCCCGACCGTCTGCGCGGCGTCGCCCTGCGCGAGCTGAAACTCGGTGTTGCCGAGGTTGAGCGGAAAGAGCGCGCCGTCGAGCGGATACGCGATGGCCGGTTTGGCCCCGGCGGTGGGCGTGCCGTCCAGGGCACCGCTCGCGCCCGGGGGCGTGTTCGTCAGGACCGCCTCGCCCACGACCTTGACCGTGACGGTGGCGCTCGCCGAGACCCCGAGCCCCGAGGCCGTCACGGTGCTCGTGCCGGGCAGCGTGGTCGAGAACACGCCGCCCGCAATGTCCGCGCCCCACAGGGTCGTCGTCCACGCGACGAGGCTCGTGACGTCGCCGCTCGTCCCGTCGGCAAAGCTCCCGACGGCCACGAACGCCTGTGTCGCGGTCGCGCCCCAGCTCATCTCGAGGCTCGCCGTCCCGGGCGACACCGTGAGCGCGACGAGGCCATCGAGGCTGGTCGGCCCGGCCGCGGTCGACTCCGAGCTCCCGCTGCACGCGGGCATCGAGCCGACCGTGACGGAGACCGCAACCGCGGCGAGGAGCGCGAGGCCGAGCGAGCGTCCGTTCATACCCCGAGCGTACACCCGCGCGGGCCGTCGTTGGCTCCGGGGCGCTCAGCCGTCCGTCGTGAGCTTGTCCCGGAGGTAGCCCTCGACGGCGTCGAGCGCGATGCGGACCTGCGTGCCCGTATCGCGGTCGCGGGCCGTCACCGTCTGATCCTTCAGGGTGTCGCCGTCGACGGTGAAGCACACCGGGCAGCCGGCCTCGTCCATGCGCGCGTAGCGCTTGCCGATCGTGGCCTTGACGTCGTGCTCGACGAAGCCGAGGTGGCCGAAGCGGCTCGCGAGCGCGCGGTGGAGCTTCGCGCTCACCTCGGGCATGCCCTCCTTGTTGACGAGCGGGAAGACCGCCGCCTTGATGGGCGCGAGGCGCGGGTGGATCTTGAGGAGCTCGGGGCTCGGCCGCGAAGCGTCGACCGTGAAGGCCTCGCACAGGACCGCGAGCACACCGCGATCGAGCCCCGCCGAGGGCTCGATGCAGTGCGGCAGGTAGCGCTCGCCCTTGCGGCCGCCGTTCGGCAGCAGCTCCCCGCGCTCCGAATCGAAGTACTCGAGCTTCGTCTTCGAGTGCAGCTGGTGCGTCGCGAGGTCGAAGTCGGCGCGGTGCGCGACGCCCTCGATCTCGCCGAAGTCGGGCGACGTGAAGGGGAAGCGGTACTCGATGTCGCTCGTCCCCGCCCCCTCCTTGGCGTAGTGCGCGAGCTCGTCCTTCGCCTGGACGCGCAGGCGCAGGTTCTCGCCCGCGAGGCCCATGCGCTTCCACCACCCGAGCCGCCACTCGCAGAAGAAGCGGTACCAGGCGTGCGCCTCGCTCGGATGGCAGAAGAACTCGATCTCCATCTGCTCGAACTCGCGCGACCGGAAGGTGAAGTTGCGCGGCGTGACCTCGTTCCGGAAGGCCTTGCCGACCTGGGCGATGCCGAAGGGGATGCGCACGCGCGTCGAGTCGACGACGTTCTTGAACTGGACGAACATGCCCTGCGCCGTCTCGGGCCGGAGATACGCGACGTCGTCCTCGGTCGCCGTCGCGCCGACGTAGGTCTTGAACATGAGGTTGAAGGCGCGCGGCTCGGTGAGCGAGCCCACCTTCTCGGCCTCGGGCGCGAGCACGCGCGGCCACCGGTCCTTGTCGACGGCGGAGAGCGGCAGGACCTTGACCTCGCCGAAGGCCTTCTCGGCCTTCTTCTTCTGCTTGGCCTCGCTCGGCGTCCCCGACACGAAGGCGAAGTACGGCTTGTCGGTCGGGGCCTCGTCGGCGTTCACGTAGACGAGCAGGTGGTCGAAGCGGTAGCGCGACTTCGTCTCGCGGCAGTCGACCATCGGGTCGTTGAAGGTCTCGGTGTGCCCCGAGGCCACCCAGACCTTGGGGTGCTGGATGATGCAGGTGTCGACGGGCACGATCTGCACCGGCTGGCCGTCCGGCCCCGGCAGGCCGGAGCACGGGCTCATGACGACGTCCTGCCACCACGCGTCGCGGAGATTCTTCTTCAGCTGCGCGCCGAGCGGCCCGTAGTCCCAGAACCCGTTGAGACCGCCGTAGATGTCGGAGGCCTGGAAGATGAAGCCGCGGCGCTTGCAGAGCGCCATGATCTTGTCCATCGACTTCGCGGCGGACGCATCGGCCGGCGTGGCAGGGGGCGGGGTGACTGGCTCGGACATGGACGTTCTCCGTACGCGGTGAGCACGCGGCAACTAGCGCGGCAGGTACGCGATCCGGCGCGGTCGCCCGTGCCGGGGACGCACGACTTACCACGACGCGGGGGCGAGGTGCGAGCGCGGGGGCGCCGTAGCCTGCCCGCGACGCGGGCGCGCCAGCCAGAACGTGCCTCAGGCCGCCCTGTTCGCCTTGCCAATGGTGCGGGCGAGATCACGGGCCGTGGCGCCGAGCGCGAGGTGCGCCCGGACCAAGAGGTCCATCGACACCGACGGATCGGCCGCTTCCATCTTGGCCACGCGCGACTGGCTCGAGCCAAGGCGTCGGGCGAGCTCCACCTGGCTGACACTCATCGCGAGCCGCCGAGCACGCAGGCCCTCGCTGAGCGCGAGCTTCACTTCGATCAGCGCAGCCTCTTCGGGCGTGAGCCCCAGAAACTCGTCCGCCGTTCCGACGCGCCATCCACCACGAACAACCCTGGCTCGCTTCGCCTTATCCATCGGCTTCATCCCTCGTGAGCGCGTCGTACTCCCTCAGTCTGCGCTTCGCAGCCTCGATCACCGCCCTCGGAGTGGCGCGCGTCTTCTTGCTGAACACCGCCACGATGACGACCGCGTCCGGGTCGAGCCGGTACAGGATGCGCCACGTCGCCGCCTCATCGTTGATCCTGAGCTCGTGGCACCGGGTACCGATCGACGGCATCGGACGCGACGCGGGCATGCCCAGCGCGTCGCCGCGCTGAAGGCGCCGCAACAGGAAACCCGCCTCGACCCTCGCGCCGGTCGAGAGCGGCGGACTCTTCACTTCTCCGTGAAGCCACACCAACGGCTTGTCGGACGGGCTCAACGGCTTCTACCATATGTCAGAATAGACATGTCGACAAGGAGCCGCTGTGCCGCTTCGGCGCCGTGACCCCTGCGCGAGCGCCGTGGGCACCACCGCGTCGTCCGACGCTCGGCGTCGCCGGGCTTCGCGGCCCTCACGCCCCCTGCGGCGGCGACCAGAGGGCCGCGAGGTCGAGCTCGATGGCGTCGAAGGGCGCGGCGCGGACGGGCGCATCGGCCCGGAAGACGCGCACCTCGCGCCAGCGCTCGGCCTCGCCGAGCGTGTAGACCTCGAGCGTCTGCGCGATCGGGTCGACGAGCCACACGTGCCGGACGCCGTGGGCTCGGTAGAGCGGCAGCTTCTCGTTGCGGTCGACGGCCTCGGTCGACTTCGAGAGCACCTCGCACACCCAGTCGGGGACGAGCGCGAAGTACGCGGTCTCGGGCAGGCTCGGCATGCGCTCGACGCGCCAGCCGGCGAGGTCGGGCACGACGGGCTCGAGCGGCACGAGCTGGACCTCCGGCTCGTCGAGGATCCACCAGCCGCCCGGGCCGCCGCGCCGCCGCTGGAAGGGCCCGCTGAGCTCGCCGCCCAGCGCCGACGCAGCGTGGGCGTGCCGCGGGGCCGGCCGCGCCATCACGTAGAGGGTGCCGCCGATGATCTCGGCGTGCTCGTGCGGCGGAACGGCGCGGTACGCTTCGTAAAGCGCTTGGCGTCGATCTTCGGCGGGCTCGCCCATCCCCTGCACGATAGCACGGCGCTCCTGCGGCCCGCCGAAGGCGAGACGTCGCTCGGCGCGCCTCCCTCACGGCCCGAGCGGCGCGAGCTCCGCGTGCACGACGTCGAGCGGCAACGGATAGGCCGCGGCGCGCGCCACGAACGCGTGCTCGAGGAGCGCAGCCTCGAGCGCCTGGGCTGCGGCGGGGCCGTGACCGCAGCCACACCCGCTCGCCCGCCCCCCGGTTGACTCCGCCGAGGCGGGCTGCTTCGCTCACGGCTCGCGACTCACCTCGAGCCACACCATGCGCGCACTTCGGAAGGGACTGCGGGCGTGCGCCTGCCTCGTCTTCGCCGGGCTCGCGGGCTGTCCGGTTCCGACGCCTGCGGGCTCGATGGTCGAGCCTAGAGTGAGTGCGACCCCGCAACCCGCGGCTCCGCAACCGGCCGCCCCGCAAGCGTTGGCGCGCCCCGAGCCCTGCGAGGTCGCGGCGGGGTATCGGCGCGCGCGCGCGCCGGAGCTCTTGCGGCAGGGGCGGCTCGGGCGCGCGTTGCGGGTGCTCTCGCGGGCCGACGAGCTCTGCCCGGCTTCGCGGGCGGACAGCGACGGGCCGCGCGCGGCGGCGCAGGCGGCGATGGATCCCGCGGGCTTGGCCGGGGCGGAGCTCTACCGGCTCGCGGCGCAGGAAGGCGCGGCGGGGCACGGGCCCGAGGCGCAGCGGCTCCGCGATCGCGCCATCGCCGCGCTCGAGCACGAGACCGGCGCTCCGCTGTCGGTGGAGCTGCCGATCGTCGAGCACCCGGTCGGGGGGCCGTTTGCGGTCTCGGCCGACGGGCGCTCCGTCGCCTTCGGGGGCCGACGAAGCGTCCACGTCCTCGATCTCGGGAGCGGCCGGGAGCGGTTGCGCTTTGGGGCGGCGGCGAGCGACACGGCCGGGGTTGGACCCGTCGCCATCTCGGCCGGCGGCGAGCGCGTGGCAGCCGTGGTGGACGACGGCCACGTGCGGGTCTGGGACGGCCGCACGGGTGCGCCGGTCGCCGACATCGTACCGACCGAGATGGGCGAGCACGTCGGCTTCACCTCCGACGCCACGTCGTTGTGGCTGAGCACGCGGAACGCCTGGGACGGGTCCGAGCTCTCGCGCTGGGACCTCGCGTCGGGGCAGCGCACCGCGAGGGTCGCGCGCACGCCCGTGCGCGGGGCGTGGCTCGTGGAGCGCGATGCGCGCGGCCGCATGCGAGCCACGGACGTGCGGACCACGCTGCCCGCCTACCCCGACACCCTCGCTCCTCCCCCCGTGTCGCTCGCTTGGATCGACCTCGACACCGCACGCACCGCGGGCGTGGTGCGCATCCCGGCGGCGACCGAGGCCGCCGCCCTTTCGGCGGACGGACACCTCGTAGCGCTCGAGTCGCGCGACGGGTTCACGGGGGACGTCACCGTCGAGGTGCGCTCGGCCGAGAGCGGCGCTCCGGTGCGCCGCATGGAAAGCCCGCCCGCCGATGCGTTCGGGCACGCCCCCGTCTGCCTCGGCCTCGAGCTCTCGAGCGACGGACGCCTGCTCCTCGCGTCCTGCGAGACGCGGGCTCGGGTCTGGGAGGTGGCGACCGGGCGGCTCTTGCGCGACTGCGACGTCTGCAGCGGCCCGGCGACCTTCCTCGGGCGGCAGGTGGTCCTACCCCATCGGTCGCGCGTGTGGGACCCCGTGACCAACACGACTCGCGCGCTCGAAGGCGGGCGCGTACCGCTCGATGCCCCGGAAAACGCCGGGGCCCGAGTGCCTGCCCTCGCGTTGGAGCAGCTCTACGCGGAGGCCTCGAAGCGCCCGGTGACGACGGTGCAAGGCACGCTCGTGGCCTGGGAGTACGCCCTGCCGGATGGGGCCGCGCTCGTGACGACGCCTGCCGGGCACGTCGAGGTCGTAGGCGCGACGACCCGTGAGCCGCTTTGCCGCTTCGGCGCCGTGACCTACCCCTACGACCTCTGCCGCGAACGGGTGAGCGAGCCGAACCTCCGCCAGCGCGCGCTCGAAGGCGATCCGACGCTCGAGGAGCTATGACGCGAATCGGGATCGGCGGGATCGTCAGGATCGTCGGGATCGTCGCGCTTTCGAGCTGCGCACCCGTGGAGCTCCGCACGAAGGCGCGCGAGCCCGCGCCCGCACCGGCACCCTGCACCGCCGCCGACGCGGACCCGCGGGCGCTTCGACGGCGAGCCTGTGCTGGCCGGCGTGCACGCGCGCCTCGCGCCACCGCGGTGAGGAGGTCGCGCGATCGCGCCTCACGTCCGCGCAGGTGCGCAGGCGGCCGTCGAGCGCTCACGGCCCGAGCGGCACGAGCTCCGCGTGCACGACGTCGAGCGGCAGCGGATAGGCTGCGGCGCGCGCCACGAACGCGTGCTCGAGGAGCGCAGCCTCGAGCTCCTTGGCTGCGGCTGGCGCCGCGGGCAGTCCCTTGAGATAGTCCGCGATGCGGGTGCGCGCGAGGGTGGCGAGCTCGGGGGCGAGCTTGTCGGCGAGGGCGGCGTCCAGCTGCTCGGTGAGGCGGGCGCGCATCTGGGCCTCGGTCAGGTGCTCGTCCTTGGCCTCGAGCTGCTTCTCGGGCGCGGCGGCCCAGCGCGCGAGCGTGACGCCGTCGGCAGACGCGCTCTGGGGGACCTGGATGCGGGTCTTGCCCTGCTCGACGGTGACGTCGCGCGCGAGGGTGCCCTTCCAAGTTTGCACGTCGGCGGGGTGGGGATCGTGCACCCGGGCGAGCGTGCCGTCGCGCAGCATGTCGCCGAGGAGCGGCGTCCCCACCTTCGAGACGCAACCGACGAGGCCGAGGACGAAGAAGCAGGCCAGGCACAAGCGTGGGATCACGTCACACCTCCGCGGTGCGGCGCCGTCGCAGGGCGCGCGGGCGTCACCCCCCGAGCTCCGCCTCGGCCGCCGCGAGCTCCCGGCGCAGGGCCTCGATCTGCGTCGAGCCCGGCTCGGCGGCGCGGGCCAGGCGCTCGAGGGCGTCGCGGTTGTGGGCGAGGCCGAGGCGCGCGCCCTTGTCGCGGTTGAGGGCGATCGAGTCGGCCAGGGCCACGAGGGCGCGCTGGATGTCGCCGCGGTCGAGCATCACGTCCGCGAAGGCGGCCGTCGAGCGCGCGAGGCCCACGACGTCGCCGCTGCGCTGCTGCATGTCGATGGCGCGCACGAGGTCGGGGGCGGCCTGGTCGGGGCGGCCGGCCAGGAGCTCGAGCCGGCCCATCGTCTCCCAGACGCGACCGAGCTCGCGCGTCTCGCCGAGATCGGCGTAGGCCTCGGCCGCGGCGCGCGCGTGGCGCAGGGCCACGTCGGCGGCGTCCACCTGCCGGCCCGGCCGGGGCGGCGCGTGGAGCACGATGCGCGCGAGCAGGTGGTCGGTCTCGGCCATCTCGCGGCGCGCGGAGGGCTGCTGGTCGGTGAGGCGCGCGAACACCTCGCGCGATTTCTTGAGCAGGTGGTGCGCGCGGACCGGATCGCCGAGGCGCACCCACACCGCGGCCTCGTCGTTGAGCAGGCGCGCGGCCTCGAGGCTCTTGCCGGCACCGAGCAGCGTGCGGCTCGCCTCGGTGAGCTCGGTGAGCGCGCGCTCGAGCGTCTCGGGCGTGCCGATGTCGTAGCAGGCGCCCGCGATCGCCTGGCCGCAGTCGGCCGTGAGCTCCGCGTCGCCGAGCTCGCGCGCGAGGGCGCGGGCCACGTCGAGGGTCTTGACCGCCTCGCTCAGGCGCACGGCCTGGCCCTCGTCGCGGGCGAGCGTCTGGCTGCGGCCGACCTCGAGCAGCGCCTGGGCCGTGAGGCGGCGGCGCGCGCGCGTCTTCGGCGCCTCCTCGAGCAGGCGCGCCGCACGCGACGCGAGCTCGAGCGCCTGATCCGGCATGCCACGGGCCGCGTGCTCGGTGGCGGCCCGCACGAGCAGCGCCGCCGCGGTGTCGAGATCGCCCGCCGCGGCCGCATGGTCGGCGGCGCGCGGGGCCTCCTTCATGAGCCAGCGCGAGCGGTCTCGGGGCGCGGGCGGCGCGACGGAGGTGAAGCGCGGCGCGTCGGAGCCGCGCTCGGTGTCTGCCGGCCGGCGCAGGAACTGCTCGACCGGCAGGCCGGTGCGCGCCGGGCCCGCGCCGATCTCGCGCACGGGCACGTCGAAGAGCTCGCTCGCAGATGGCGCCGGGGCCGGGATCTCCTGCCCGAGCGCGGGCGCGGGTGCGGGCGCCGGGCCGGGCGCGGGTGCGGGGCCGGGCGCGGGTGCGGGTGCGGGCTCCGCACGACCGGGCGTCGCCGGGCCGTCGATGGGGTCGAGCCCGCGCGCGGGACGGGGTGGCGGGAGCGCCTCGATGCTCGCGTACCGTGGCGAGTCGGCGCCGACCGGTGCCGTGCCTGCGGGGCCTGCGAGGCCGACACCGCCACCGGGCTCGCTCGGACGGCCGCGTGGCGCGCTCGGGCGGGCCGTGGGCCGCTCGCGCTCGGGCGGGAGCTCGCCGGGCTCGCCGGGGAGCGCGATGTGGGGCAGCGGGGGCTGCGCGAGCGGACGGAGCTCGGGGGACGAGCCCCGCGCGCCGCTGCGGGCGCGCGCGGTGTCACCGCTCCGCGAGCCGCCGGCCCGCGCGGCTTGCCGATCCCGCAGCGAGGCGGCCGACATCTCGTCGTCGGTGCGCGCGAAGAGCGCGGCGAGCCGCCGGTGCCACGCCGCCGCGAGCGAGGGCAGCGTGTGAGCGCGCACCGCCTCGAGCACGGCGGGCGCGAGCGCCAGCCGGCCGTCGCCGCGATCCTCGAGGCTCACGCCGAGATCGCGCGCGAGCTGCAGGTGCTCGAGCACCTCGATGGGCTCGGCCTCGATGAGCTCGGCGAGGAGGCTCGCCTCGAAGGCCGCGCCGATGGTGGCGGCGGCCCGCAGCGTGCGCCGCACCTCGGGGGGCAACGCCGCGAGCGACGACGACGACAGCTCGGGGGCCGGGCGGGTCGCGCACACGACGAGCGCCTCCTCGCCCGCGCTCTCGCGGACGGCGTCGACGAGCGCGGCCACGGGCCCGACGGCCTCCCGCAGGCGGAGGGCGAACACGAGCGCCACCGGCACGGCCCCGCGGCGCACGAGCCCGGCGAGGTACTCGAGCGACGCGGCATCGGCCATCTCGATCGCGAAAAACAGGACCGCGACCGGGCCGGGGTGCTTGCGCCGCAGCCGCGCCAGCGGCCCGGCGAGCGGCTCGGTGCGCGCGCTCGGAGCCTCGGCCTCGCCGAGCAGGTGGCGCCGCAGGCCCGCGATGACCCGCTTGGCGGCGACGTCGAGCGAGGTCGGCTCGGGCTCCTCGCCGAGCGCTGCCGCGATGCGCCGCTCGGCCTCGAGCACCGCCGCCATGGGCCCGCGCCCGGCGTCGCAGTCGATGCGCACGAGCAGGAGCTGCGAGCCCGCTCCGAAGCCCTCGCCCGAGGCCCCGAGCAGCACGGTGTGCTTGCCGTGGCGCGCGCGCTCGCGTGCCGTCTGCCATCCTTGGGTCTGCGCTTCCATCGACTGCCTCGCTGCCCGGGGCGCGGCGGTTCACCGCCCGCCGTGGTCGGCCTCGCGTCCCGCCTTCGCCGCCGTTCGCGACGCGCGGGGCTCCGCGTCACCTTGGAACGCGGCGAGCCTACCACGCGTCGGCGGCGGGGGCTTGCCGTGCCGTTGCGGCACCTGTCGCGAGGCTCGCCCGGCGGTCTCGCCACGCACCGCTTGCCAGGGGCCCCCGGCAGCGCAAGGTTCAAGACATGAGCAACCACGTCATCCTCTACGGCGAGACCTTGTGGGAGAGCCCCTACGTGCTCACGGTGTACGTGGCGTTGCGCGAGAAGGGGCTCGCCTTCGAGACGCGCACCCTCGACCTCGGCAGCGGCGATCAGCGCGCGCCCGAGTTCCGCGATCACTCCCTCACGGGCAAGGTGCCGACCCTCGTGCACGACGGCTTCTGGCTCTCCGAGTCGCTCGCCATCGTCGAGTACCTCGAGGAGGTGTTCGCGCCGCCGCACCACCCGCCTGTCCTGCCGCGCGACCTGAAGGAGCGGGCGCGGGCCCGCCAGGTGATGAGCTTCCTGCGCAGCGACTTCGCCCAGCTGCGCCGCGAGCGGCCGACGACCAGCATCTTCTTCGACCAGCAGCAGGCGAACCACCCCCTGTCGCACCAGGCGCAGGCCGAGGCCGACAAGCTCTTCCGCGTGGCGCACGCGCTCGTGCCGGAGGGCGCCACGCACATGGGCTCGGCCTGGTGCGTGGCCGACGTCGATCTCGCGCTCATGCTCATGCGCCTGGTCGAGAACGACGATCCGGTGCCGGCCTCGCTCGCCGCCTACGCGCGCGCCCAGTGGGCGCGACCGAGCGTGCACGCCTTCGCGACCCAGCCGCGCCCGACCGCTCCGCCGGTCAAGTAGCCAGGCCCCCGCCGCCGGCCGCGCGCGCGGGCCTCACGGCGCGAGGTGGTGGTAGGCGTCGAGCGTGCGCAGGCGGGCGTCGCCCGTCGGCCCGCCGACCGTGAACCAGTAGAGGGTCTGGAGCTCGGGGCCCGCGTACCCGCAGAGCTCGCCGAGCGCATCGTCGAAGAAGCACCCGATGCCGGTGCCGCGCACGCCCGCGGCCTCGGCCTCGAGGTAGAGCACCTGTCCGATCGCGCCCGCCTCCCAGTGCAGGCGCCGGTACGCCACGGCCCCGCCCTCGTCGAGCGCGCGCGGCAGCTCGGCGAGCATGCCGACCGCGAAAGCGCCGTCGCTCGCGATGGCCTGCCCGCACGCGATGGTGCGCGCCGCGCGCCGCGTGTCCCCGCGCTCGAGGCGGTAGAGCGGCAGCGCGAGCCGGCCGGTGTCGACGCGCAGCCACTCGAAGCCGGCGTCGAGCGCCGCCACGCAGCGCAGGCGCGCGCCCGCGCTCCGCGGCAGGAAGTAGAGCCCCGGCACGAGCCCGAGCCCGGTGACGCGGTGGACGAAGAGCGCGAGGTGGACGCGCGGCGCGCCCCCGAGCGCCGCGAAGGGCACGCGCCCGGCACAGGGCAGCGTGCGCTCGAGCATGCGAAAGAAGTCGGCGGCGGGGAGCGCGCGCTCCGGGCTCATCGCCACGGCGGACCGGCGCGTGCGGAAGATGCGCCGCGCCGCCACCTCCGGCCGCGGCGTGAGCTCGTCCGCCCCCGGCGCGCACGCGGGCGGCTCGGGGGGCAGCGCCGTGCGCTCGGGCCCCACCTGACGACAGGCGCGCGCGACCTCGTCGATCGCCGGCCAGTCGTGGTGCTCCTCGGAGAGCCGGTTGGGCTCGCCCTCGAGCGACGCGCCCGCGAGATCTGCGAGGAGCTCGGGCGGCAGGCCCGCGGGCAGCGGCGCAGGCGCGCGCTCCCCCGGCGCGGTCGCCGGCCCGACCACGAAGAGGCCGTCCGGGTGCTCGGCCTCGGGCCCGCCCTGCCCGTCGATGCCGAGCAGGGCCGCGAGCGCGGCGTCGTCGACCGAAGGCACGCGCCGCACCTCCCAGCCGAGCGCCCCGGCCGCGAACGCGAGCGCCGCGACCGCATGCCCGACGTCGTGCTGGCAGTAGCGGTACGCGCGCTCGCCGTACTTCCAGGCCTCGCGCCAGTGGATCGAGCCGAGCGCGACCGCGAACCCGCCCGCCCGGAGGCCGAGCGCCTCCCACACCCCGGGCGCGAGGCGGCGGCGCCGCTCGAGCGCGTGCAGGAGCGGCGTGTAGTGGTAGAGCCCCGGCTCGGTCGCGAGCCCGGCCACCGGCCCCGCCACGACGTACGCCTCGGTCGGGTGCAGGTTGCCGCTCGACGGGTTGCAGCGGAGCGACCAGCGGCTCTCGCCATGCTCCTTCCACGCCGAGAGCGCGAGCGCGTCGTAGAGAAGCTGCGAGAGCGAGCCCACGTCGAGCGGCCGCGCCGCGAGCCGCGCGGGCTCGTACACGGCGTCGAGCGGCGGCTCGAACGTCCCCGCGAGCGTCGGCTCCGGGCGCTCGAGCCCGAGCTTCTCGGCCCCGGCGTAGAGCCGGAACGGACTCGGCTGGCTCGCCCAGTCGAGGTAACCGAGCGAGGCCGCGTGGTGGTCGGGCAGGCGGTGCTTGCTCCGCTCGTGGTACGCGAGCGCACGCGCGATGGCGTCGGCGGCAGCCTCGTGGCGAGTCATCGCCCCCGGCTCCTAGCGGCTCGCGTCGCCCCGCGCCACCTCGACCGGCCCGCGCGGCCCCGGGGCGCGCCCGGCGCGCGATCGACGCTTGACTTCGCACGGCGACCGACTAGTTTGCCGTCCGCGCGGTGGAGCAGCCTGGTAGCTCGTCGGGCTCATAACCCGAAGGTCGGAGGTTCAAATCCTCCCCGCGCAACCCTGAAAGCCCTGCAATTGCGGGGCTTTGCCGTTTCTGAGGCCTGCTTTGAGCTTCGACCGCGGAGGCACCATGATCGATACCCGCAAGCTCGGCCAGGGCGAGGTGCGCGTCGGCGCGATCGCGCTCGGCGCCATGGCGTTCGCTGGCTGGTACGACACACGCGACGACGAGGGTGGCGTCCTCGCCATCCACCGCGCGCTCGATGCAGGCATCACGCTGATCGACACCGCGGAAGCCTACGGCAACGGCAAGAGCGAGGGGCTCGTCGGCCGCGCCGTCCGCGATCGGCGCGACCGGGCGGTCGTTGCCACCAAGGCCAGCAAGGGGAGCCCGGCGTACCTGCGCGAGGCGGTCGACCGCAGCTTGAAGCACCTCGGCCTCGACCACATCGACCTCTACTACCTCCACCGCGTCGACCCCGACGTGCCCATCGAGGAGTCCGTCGGCGCCATGGCGTCGATGGTGCAGGCCGGGAAGGTCCGCGCCATCGGCCTCTCCGAGGCGGGCCCCGTGACCATCCGGCGCGCGCACGCGACCCATCCGATCGCCGCGCTCCAGACCGAGTACTCGCTTCTGCAACGCGATCCCGAGCGCGATCTCCTTCCGGTCACGCGCTCGCTCGGCATCACGTTCGTCGCGTATTCGCCGCTCCACCGTGGCCTGCTCACCGGCAAGATCCGCACGCCAGCGGATCTGCCGGCCGGCGATTGGCGCAGCCAGGTGCCGCGCTTCCAGGGCGCGAACCTCGCGGCGAACGTCGCGCGCCTGCAACCGCTCGAAGAGATGGCCGCGAGGAAGGGCGTCGCGACCTCGTCGGTCGCGCTCGCCTGGATCTTGCGCAAAGGCGATGATCTCGTTCCGCTCGTGGGAATGGGACGTCCGGAGAACGTCGAACGCAACCTGGAGGCGCTCCGCGTGCCACTCGATGAAGCCGACATGGCCGCGCTCGACGTCGCGTTCCCCATCGGCTGCGCCGCCGGCCTCCGCTATCCCGAATCGATGACCGCCTCGCTCGGTCGCGAAGCCCCGCCCATGGGGAAGTGAGGCCGACACGAGGCGTGTGTCGAGCACTACGAGGAGGAACACCATGCCGACGCACAAGTGGAGCGACCTCAAGGCCAAGATGGCCCCCGAGCGGCGTGCGCGGGTGGAGGAGGCCACGCGCCAGGAGCTGCTCGCGATGGAGCTGCGGGAGCTTCGCGTCGAGGCCGGGAAGACCCAGACCGAGGTGGCCGAGATCGCCGCGATGACCCAGGCCGAGCTGTCGAAGCTCGAGCGCCGGGACGACCACCTGATCTCCACGCTCCGTCGCTACGTCGAGGCCCTTGGCGGGGAGCTCGAGGTCGTGGCCGTCTTCCGCAACAAGCGGATCGCGCTCGAGGGCGTGTAGAGCGACGTCGTCGGGCAGCCCCGCGATCGGTTCCCGCCATAGGGTCGGGAGCCATGTCGAGCTGCGGGCGCCTCAGGTCACCCGCGTTCGCCTCCACGTCGCGGTCAGCTTGCGCCGATCGACGGCGGCCTTTCGAGCGCCGTCGCGCCCGAGAAGGTCTGCACGCTGCGACGGGTAGCGACGCCAGGAGACCGCTGGGAGCGCGGCACGGGCAGTCCGCCACGCCGGGGCCGCGACCTACTTGCACACCGCGTGCGCATCCCCCTGCTCCTCGGCGAGCCCGAGGTAGATGCGGCACTCCTCGTCGGTGTTGCAGCCCACGAACGCGCACGAGCCCTCGTGGCAGGTGTAGAACTCGGCGCACTCGAGCGAGGTGAGGCAAGGCACGAGGCACGAGGCGCTCGGCGCGCACTTCGCGCGAGGGTCCCCGAGCAGGAAGTAGCACTCGAGGTCCGTGGAACACCCGACCTCGACACACTCGCCCGCCTGACATGCATGCAGCAGCGGGCAGTGCTCGTCGAGCGTGCAGGGCGGCCGGCACGTGTAGTCGATGCAGCGATCGGTCTCGCTCGCGCAGTCGCCATGCTGCGAGCACTCATGGCAGTGTCCGGCGACGCAGAACGGCTCGAGGAACGACGTACACTCGGCGCTCGAGGCGCACCCGGGCGGAGTGTCCACGCAGAGCTCGGCTTCGCAGTCGCGGTTGCATTCGCAAAGGAGACGATACGTAAGGCAATATGCCGGGTCCGCCTCGCAGTCGGCGAGGTACTGCGGGCAGTTGGGGCTCGGCACGAAGCCCTGGCAGCAGTCGTCCTTCGTGGCGCACTCGACGGCGTAGCAGCTCTTGCCGGTCGGAGCAGCGCCGGAGCCGAGGGCGACGCACACGCTCGCCACGCACGACAAGCCGGCAGCACAGTCCTCTCGCGCGCGGCAGCTTTCGCCGGCGCCGCCGCGATCGGGCGCGGATTCCCCAGGAACGACGCACGTCTGGTCGACGCAAGCGAGCCCCTCCTCGCAGTCGCCGCGGGCCCCGCACGACTCGCCCGGCGCGCCGAGCAGTGGGTCCGCGCCACAGGACATGCTGACCACTCCGGCCAGGCATCCGGCCAGAGCACAACTCCGAACGAAGGCGCGCAGCATGGACGAGGACCCTACCAGCGCGCGGGCGCGGCGTCGACGGGCCTCTCACTGTCCGTTGACAAGCGCGATGGAAAGGGGTGGCCTAGGATGACTCGGTGGGGATGTCCGTCAGCGCCGGGCATCCAGATGGCGGCATCGAGACAGGAGCCGGACATGAAGAGGACTCGCATCTGGGCGTGGCGCGTGGTCGTAGGGTGCCTTCTCGCGCTCGGGTTCTCGGAGAGCTGCGGTGACGAGGGGGCGGCCGGTCGGCTCGTCCCGGCGAAGATCACGCCCATCGCCGTGGAAGCGCAGGGGGTCGCCGCGGAGGATCCGGCCCCCTGGGCGCTCTTCGACCGCGACACGTCCGTCGGCTGGCAGCCCGAGCTCGATGCGAGCGGCCGAGCGCGGGTGGTCGTCACGTTCGCGCACGCGGTCGATCTCTCGCACCTCAAAGTCTTCGGCCCCAGCCCCTACGTGCTCTCGGCGCGCACGATCGAGGGCGATCCGGTGCCCGGCCTCGAGCGCGTGGCGCTCGACGCGCTCTCGCCTGGCTGGAACCTCGTGCCGTTCGGCAAGCTCTTGCCGGCGAGCGCGCTCGTCCTCGAGCTCGAGCAGCTCGAGCACACCAACAGCGCCGGTGACGAGACTGCGGGCTCCGTCGCCGAGCTAGAGCTCTGGGCGCCGGCGGCCGTCGAGCGCCCGCTCGATCCGGCGCTCTTCGGGACTTCGGGCTCGGGGCCGCTCGGGCGGCATGTCGACCTAGTTGGCGCGGAGCCGGCGGAGCTCGTGCTCGCGGCGCCATCGCCGAGCGAGTCCGGCGCAGAGACCGGCGCGCCCTCCGGGGACGAGGGCGAGGCTTGCGACAGCGTGCGCTTCGCGCTCGCGCGCGGCGGCGCGAGCTACCGGCGCGCGTGGCTCACCTACGAGATCGCCGGCGTGGTCCGACCCTTCGCGCTGACGCGCGCCCTCAACACGGGCGCCGTGCGGCGGGGGACCGCGCGCGTGGATCTCTCCGCCGCTGCGGGCGCGACTCCGAGACCCGTCGTCGAGCCGCTCGATCCCGAGCTCCTCGTGCGCGGCCAGAACGTCTTTCACTTCTGCGCGCCGGCCGGACCCGCGGGCTCCGTCGCGATCCGCGGCGCGCGCTTCATCGGCGAGCTCGACACGGGCAGCAACGTCGTCGAGTGGCTGGGGCTCGGGCCGCTCGACAGCGTGCCGGACGACGACGCGATGGAGCTGCTCGATCCGGACAACGCGAGCGCGCGCACGGTGAGCGGCGGCGAGCGGCTCGTGTTGGTACTCGATCGCTTCATCGCGCCCGACGCCCTGCTGGTCGACAGCGCGAGCGCCGACTGGCAGATCGACTGTCTCGACGAGGCCGGCGCGGGGGCGCCCGTCCCGACCTCGGTCGAGTCGACCGGGCGGAGCGGCTCCTACGTGTTCCGTCTCGCGGGCGACGAGAGCTGCGCGGCGCTGGCGCTTCGCCCCGGGGGTGCCGGCGCGGCCATCACACACTTGTCCGTGCTCGGGTCGGGCGCGCGGCGGCGCATCGACTGGCCGAAGATCGTGCTCGCCTCGGAGGCGAAGCACTTCGGTCGGGTCGCGTGGATCGACGGCTGGGCGAGCGCGCCGAGCGAGCTCGGCGGGCCGGTCGCCATCGTCGTCGACCGGCGGGACGTGGGCACGACTCACGGCGTCTTCGGTGAGCTTCTCACGCGGAGCGAAGACACGAGCGAGGGCTGGCCCGTGAAGGTGACGGCGCGCCTCGCCGACGGCACGCGCGTGACGCGCAGCTTCGTCCTGGAGCGCGATGCGGAGCTCTCCCTCGCCCCGCCCGCGGGCGCGGGCACCCTCGGCGCCGCAGAGAGCGCCGAGAGGTACGGCGCGCCCGGGCAGACCGCGACGGGCACCGTCGACGGCGGGGGAGGCTCGGTCGAGCTCGGCACGCACGTGGGCGTGGACGTGCCCCCGGGCGCCGTGAACGGGCACGTCGACCTCACGGTGAAGCACCTCTTGCCGAGCGAGGTGCCGCCACTCGATCCGGGCATGATCAACGTGACGGCGCCGAGCGCGAACGGCTACGAGCTCCTGCCGCACGGGCAGATGTTCCAGGAGCCCGTCGTCATCACGCTGCCGTTCGATGACGCCCTTCTGCCGCCCGGCTACCTCGCGAGCGAGATCGCGAGCTACTACTTCGACACCGAGGTGAGTCGCTGGCGCCGGCTCGCCACACAGAGCGTCGACCCACAGGCCGGCACGGTGGCGAGCCTCAGCGATCACTTCACGGTCATGATCAACGCCGTGGTGGTCGCACCGGAGCACCCCGAGCTCCGCCAGTTCGATCCGAACGAGATGAGCGGGCTCCGCGCCGCCGATCCCGGCCAGGGATTGGCGCTGATCGAGCCGCCGCGACCGAGCGCGCGAGGCGACGCCGAGCTCGGCTACCCGTTCGCTCTCCCGCCCGGCCGGCGCGGTCTCGCCCCCTCGCTCGGCCTCCGGTACAGCTCGAGCGCCGGCAACGGCTGGGTGGGCGTGGGCTGGGATCTACCGCTCCGCGCGATCACGGTCGACACGCGCTGGGGCGCCGCGCGTTACGACCCAGCGGTCGAGAGCGAGGACTACCTCCTCGAGGGCGCGGAGCTCACGCCCGGCGCGCATCGCGAGCCGAAGAGCCGGACGGCCGACACGACGATCCTCGACGGCCAGCCGGCGAAGATCTTCCACGCCCGCGTCGAGGGCGCCTTCCGCAAGATCATCCGGCACGGGGCCGACCCGAGCTCCTACTGGGGGGAGGTCATCGACAAGACGGGTCTGCGCTCGTTCTACGGCAGCACGCCCGAGGCGGGGCAACCCGAGGTGAGAGCCACGCTGCAGACGGCCGCGGGCGAGGTGTTCGTGTGGGCGCTGACCGAGCAGCGCGATCTGCACGGCAACGCGATCGTCTACCACCACGAGCGCGTGAGCCACGTGGGCTTCCAAGGGGGCACGGTGCCAGGGTTCGAGCTCTACCTCGCGAAGGTGAGCTACACGCACGAAGAAGGCTCGGCGGCGGCGCCGTACGAAGTGGACTTCTTGCGCGAGGCCGGACGCCCGGACGTGCTCATCGACGGGCGCGGTGGCTTCAAGCGCGTGACGGCCGAGCGGCTTTCGCGCGTGGAGGTGCGCTTCGACGGCGAGCTCGTGCGCGCGTGGGAGCTCGGCTACCGCGAAGGCGCCTTTCACAAGAGCCTGCTCGAGAGGATCCGTGTCTTCGGCGTGGGAAACGTCCCGTTCCCCGAGAACGAGCACGCCTTCGACTACTTCGACGAAGTCCGCTTGCCGAGCGGCGAGTACGCCGGCTTCGAGCCGCCCGCCGCCTGGAGCGCCGGCGACGACGCTGCGGCCGGCCTCGACGTGCCGAGCGCCGCCGTGAACGTGCTCGGGGACGGCCAGCCGAGCGTGCTCGGCGGCTCGAGCTCGACGCAGATCGGGGTCCACACCTATGTCGGCTTCAACCCGCTGTCGCCCACGAAACAGGACTCGGTAGGCCTCAAGGTCGGCTCCTCGCGGTCGAACGGCACCGCGAAGACGGCGCTCGTCGACTTGAACGGCGACGGTCTGCCAGACAAGGTGTTCGCGACGCCGGGCGGCGTCGCCTACCGCCTGAACGAATCGGGCCCCTTCGGGCTGCCGCGCTTCTCGACGACGTTGCGTGCCCCCGAGGGGCTACCCGCGCTCGGCGCGCATCAGTCGGCGACGCTGTCGGTGGGCGCCGAGGCCTTCCCGCTCACGCTCAGCGTGCTCTTCAACAAGGGCTTCACGTTCACGACCGAGGACCAGTACTTCTCCGACGTCAACGGCGACGGCCTGCCGGATCTCGTGGACGGCGACACGGTGCGCTTCAACACGAGCACCGAGAACGCGAGCGGCGGGCAGCGCTTCGAGACGACGAGCGCGGGGACGCCGCTCCCGATCGTGCTCGGTGTGGTGGACGGCTCGAGCCTGTTGCCCGACTACACGGCGCTCGAGCAGGAGAACAAGCAGAAGTTCCCGCCCGTCGACACGGTGCGCAGGTGGCTCCCGCCGGTGAGCGGCACGGTGGCGATCACGGGGGCGGTGCGCCTCGCGGCGGCGAACCCCCGGGCGGACGGCGTGCGCGTCGCCATCCAGCAAGGTCAGACGGAGCTCTGGAGCGCGGCGATCGGTCCGACGGACACGACGGCGAAGCACCCGAGCGGCGTCGGGAGCGTGCCCGTCCAGGCGCTCGTGCCGATCTACTTCCGCGTCTCGGGCCTCGACGACCCGCACGACGACCGCGTGCTCTGGGACCCGAAGATCGAGTACACCGGCGTCCCGCAAGTCCTCGACGGCAACGGTGTCGACGAGCGGAAGTTCGAGGCTTCCACGGACTTCGTGCTCGCCGGTCGGTCGGGCGCCTTCGTGGGGCTGCCGTTCGCCGGGACCGTCCGGCTCAAGGGAACGGTCGACAAGGCAGCGACGAGCGACGCCGTGACGTTCGTGGTGCGGAGGAACGGCGTCGTCGTCTGGAGTGCTCAACGCGCGCCGACCTCGACCCAGGCCTTCGCGATCGACGAGGCGTTCGCCATCCAGGCCAAGGACCGCATCGCGCTGCACTTCCGCACCGATTCTCCGATCGATCTGACCGCGTTGACCTTCGTCGCACCGCTCACGCTGTCGTACGAATCGGCGTCGGACGGCAACGGCAACGCGCTGCCGGTGTACGACGAGCACGGCAAGCCCTTCGTCGAGCTCGCTGCGCCGTTCGACATGGACGTCTACTCGCTGCGCTTGCCCCTCGCGGCGGTGACACCGGTCACGATGACAGAGAGCGGCACACTGCGCGTGATCGCCCGCGTGACCCAGGGCGGGATGCCGACGACCGAGCCCGTGGTGTTCACGGTCAAGCGCCAGCCGAAAGAGCTAGCGGCCAAGTACGACTTCGGGACGGGCTCGGGCGCCTGGATCGTCGATCTTCCGGTGACGCAGAACGACGTCCTCTACTTCGACTTCAGCACGCGGGAGAGCAACCCCGCCGCCGTCCTGCCGCTCGCGACGAGCGTCGAGCTCACCTTCGACACGAGCGCGTCGACGGGGACGCCGTTCCCACGAACGCTGCACTTCGCGGCGGCCCCCGACCGGTGCACGCGCCCCTATCGGGGCTGGAGCTACGGCGGGCTCCATGGCGGGAAGGTCGCGCCGGGGACGCCGATTCCGGACGCCTTCTGCACGGAGCCGCTCACGCACTTCGACGCGACGACGGGCGTGGCCACCGACGACGTGACGGCGCAAGTGCAGGCCGCCCAGCTCGAAGACGACACGCTCACGTTCATGCTCCTGCCCTTTCCAGCGGGGCGGCCCTGCCATCCCCCGGGGTCGGCTTGCGATCTCCCCACGGCACCCGTGTGGGGCGCAGCGGACGAAGAGGTGTACATCGCGGCGGCCGAGCAGCGGAGCTCGCGGCACGGCGCCGACGATCTCACCGCGCCGACGCCTGCGGAGATCGCGCACGCACACGCTGTCGCGCGTCTCAGCCAGAGCGAGCAGATCGCCCTCGGCGGTGGTGTCGGCGGGCTCGGCATGAGCGGCTCCGCCTCGCATTCCTCGGGCCACGGCACCGGCGTCGTCGACTACCTCGACATGAACGGCGACGGGTTCCCCGACGTGGTCGGCGCGGGAGGCATCCAGTACACGAGCGCGCGCGGCACGCTCGAGGGCGGATCGTCGGGCCCGAACGCGGGGATCCGTTCGAGCTCGAACAAGGCCCTGAACGTGGGGATCGGCGGCAATCCTGCAGAGCTCGTGGCGAACGCCAAGGGGCGCGGCGGCCCGACGGGAGAGGGCTCGGGCAAGTCGGCCGAGAGCGGCAGCCAGATGATGTCGATCGGCTTCACGCTGAACCAGAACTTCGCCGGCAACACCGCCGACTACGACCTCATGGATGTCAACGGCGACGGCCTCCCCGACCGTGTCAGCCGCGCTCCCGCAGGCATCGTGGTCGAGCTCAGCCTCGGCTACGAGTTCGCGCCCGCCGAGCTCTTCGCCTCGGGCGCGGCGATCCACTCGGGCGCGAGCGAGGAGACGAGCGCGGGCGCGAGCCTCGGCATGAACGACGGCATCTACGGCTTCGGCGGGGGCCTGTCCGGCAACCGGAGCGCGAGTCGCATCCGCGACTACGGCGCGCCCTTCGAGCTCGCGGAGCCGGGCGAGACGCTGCTCGACCTCAACGGCGACGGGCTCCTCGACCGGGTGCGAAACGGCGCGACCGAGCTCCTCGTGCGGTTCAACACCGGCGCGGGTCTCGCCACGTCGGAGGTCCCCTGGACGGGCGGGCTTCCCGGGCGCGACATCTCCGAGAGCGCGTCGCTCAGCGTCGGCGGCGGCATCTACTTCACCATCGGCGTCGGGCCGCTCTGCGAGGTCGCCTGCTACCTCATCATCAACCCGGGCGGCGACTTCTCGGCGAGCACGCAGCGCCAGGAGGCGATGATCCGCGACGTCGACGGCGACGGCTACCCGGACCATCTCGGCTCGACCAACAGCTCGACGCTCGACGTCGGCCGGAACCGGACGGGCAAGACCAACCTGCTTCGCTCGGTCAGCCGCCCGATGGGAGCGACGGTGGAGCTCGACTACGCGCGCTCGGGCAACACGGTCGCAGCGCCGCAGAGCCGTTGGGTGATGTCGCGCGTCGTCGTATTCGACGGGCTGTCGGGCGACTGGCGCCCGAACCGCCCGGGCGCCGACTACCTCGTGACGACGGTGAGCTACGAGGGCGGGCGCTACGACCGGCGCGAGCGCGAGTTCTACGGCTACGAGACCGTGACGGTGACGGAGCACGACACGCGCGGCCTCGCGAGCGCGGCGGCCGCGGCCGCCGTCGACGCCCCGTACGAGCGCACGACGCTCACCTTCCGGAACGGCGACTACTTCTCGCGCGGCTTGCTGGTGCGCCAGGTGACCGAGGGCTTCGACCCGATCACGAGCCAGCCCCTGCGCTACGGCGAGCTCGAGAACGAGTATCGCCTGCGCGAGGTAGCGACGGCAGAGGAGCTCACCGACCCGGCCGCCGTCCGGCAAACGCTGTCGCCGGTCTTTCCGGAGCTCGGCCGCGAGATCCGGCGCGTGTTCGAAGGGGACGCCTCGGTGTCGCTCGCGACCGAGCTCCTGTACGCCTACGACGCCGTCGGCAACGTGACCCAGGTGGTCGATCTCGGCGACGTCGGGAGCAGCGACGACTACGTCGCGACGCTGAGCTACACGGGGTCGGCGTCGGGCCCGCACATGGGCTGCGCGGCGCGCCACATCATCGGCCTGCCGGACGCCATCGTGGTGAGGAACGCGCTCAGCCAGGAGCTCCGGCGCCGCGAGGCGAGCTTCGACTGCTCGAACGGCGATCTCACCGAGCTGCGCCAGCAGATCGATCCGGCGAGCGTCGCGACCTCGAGCTTCCTCTACGACGCCGGCGGCAATCTCGTGACCGCCATCGGGCCGCCGAACCTGCACGGCGCGCGCTACGCGCGCCACTTCGCCTACGACGCCGTGACGAAGACGCACGTCACCGTCGTGACGGACAGCTTCGGCTACGCCTCGCACGCCACCTACGATCTGCGCTTCGGAGCGCTAGCGACCGAGACCGACGCGAACGGCCAGGCCGTCGCGCGGAGCTACGACGCCTTCGGTCGGCTCGACGCCGTCGTGGGCCCGTACGAGGCGGGCACCGGCCGAGTGACGCTCGACTTCGAGTACCACCCGGAGGCGCCGGTGCCGGTGGCGTTGACGCGCCACCTCGACGTCTACCGCGACCCGGCCGATCCCATCGACACGTTGCTCTTCGTGGACGGTCTCGGCCGCGTGGTGCAGGAAAAGAAGGACGCGACGGTCCACACGGCCCCGGCGAGCGCGCCGGCGGACGTGATGGTGGTGAGCGGGCGCGTCGCCTTCGACCACCGCGGCCGCGCCTTCGAGGCGTTCTACCCGGTGACGGAGCCGGCCGGCGTGCCGGCGGTCAACTTCGCGTTCAACCCGGACTACGACGCCGTCGGGCCGACGGTGACCGACTACGACACGCTCGGCCGGCCGACCCGGACGGCGCTCCCCGACGGCACGGTGACGACGGCCGCGTACGCCCTCGCGCTCGATCGGCAGGGCTTGAAGCGCCTGGCGACGACGACGACCGACGCCTTGGGGCGCGTGGCGGTCACCTACCGCGATCTGCGCGAGCTCATCCGCGCGGTGAAGGAGCTCGAGTCGACGCACAACGAGATCATCTGGACGGAGTACGAGTACGACCCGCTGAAGGAGCTCGTCGCCGTGCGCGACGCTCACGGCCACATCACGGCGACGACGTACGACATGCTCGGCCGTCTCGTCGTGCTCGACAGCCCGGATGCGGGGCGCACCGCGACCGAGTACGACCGCGCGGGCAACGTCATCGCGAAGGTGACCGCCAACCTCGCGGCCGAGCACAAGGCGATCGCGTACGACTACGACTTCAATCGCCTGATCTCGATCTCGTACCCGAACTACCCGGACAACGACGTCACCTACAGCTACGGCGGCCCGGGCCTCTTGGGCCAACCCGGGCACCGTGTCGGCCGCATCGTCGAGGTGACCGACGAGAGCGGCGTCGACGAGCGCGCCTACGGCAAGCTCGGCGAGCTCGTGCGGCAGACGAAGACGGTGGCGAGCGACACCCAGGGCCAGAGCGATGACGGCCCCGAGGTCTGGACGACGACCTACGTCTACGACACCTGGGGCCGGCTCCAGCAGCTGACGTACCCGGACGGCGAGGTGCTCCGCTACGCCTACGACTCGGGCGGCCTCGTGCGCGCGGCGACGGGCCAGAAGCTCGGCAACGAGTACCCCTACGTAGAGCGCCTCGAGCACGACAAGTTCGGGGAGCGCGCGTACCTCGTGGCCGGCAACGGCGTCCCGACCGAGTTCCACTACGGCGCCGCGGACCGCCGCCTCGCGCGGCTCACGGCCGGCGATTTCCAAGATCTCCGCTACAGCTACGACGACGTCGGCAACATCCGGACGCTCGAGAACCAAGTCCCGGTCGCCCCGCCCCACGACTTCGGCGGACCGGTCACGCAGAGCTTCACCTACGACGATCTGAATCGCCTGACGAGCGCGACGGGCGAGTGGCGCTACGCCCCGAACAAGCGCAGCGTCTACGACCTCGCAGTCTCGTACGACACGATCCACAACATCGTCTCGAAGCGCCAACGCCACGACGTCGTCTCCCCCGGCGGCGCGACGGTGCCGCAAAAGAGGACGAGCTACGACTTCGCCTATACCTACGGCGGCCCGCGCCCCCACGCCGCGACCCAGATCGGCGACCGCACCTACAGCTACGACGCGAGCGGCAACCAGCGCGGCTGGGACGCCCTCGACAGCGGCCAAAGCCGAAGCATCAACTGGGACGAGGAGCACCGCATCCAGGCCATCCACGACAACGGCCGCACCACGTCCTACAAGTACGACGCGGCCGGCGAGCGCGTCCTGAAGCGCGGCGAGCAGGGCGAGACCGCCTACGTCAACCAGTTCTGGACGGTCCGGAACCGCACCATCGCGACCAAGCACGTATTCGCAGGCGCGATGCGCGTCGCCTCGAAGCTCATCCCCGGCGAAGAGCACATCCAG
>JACRDA010000060.1 GCA_016212965.1 Myxococcales bacterium | reverse complement strand
GCTCACCGCGCTCGCCGGGCTCGAGGCGGGCGGCACGACCACCGTCGACGCCGCGCTCGAGCCGCTCGCGCGCGCGTGCACGGCCCTCGCCGACGCCGCGGGCGACCCCGAGCCCGAGCACGAGCGAGACCCGCGGGGTCGCAGCTCGCCCGGCGCGGCCCGCCCGCTCCGCGTCGCGCGCCGGAGCCCGATCGTGCTCCGCGATGTCCCGAGCCTCGAGGCGCACCTCGCGCGCCACGGCGAGCTCCGGGGCGTGCGCGTCGAGGGGCTCCGCGCCACCCTGTCGCTCGTCGGCGTCGACGCAGACGGGTCCGAGTGGCGCGACGTCGCGCTCGACGGCTGCGATCTCTCGGACACCGTCTTCGCGCACGGCATCCTCCACGGCTGCCGCCTCGAGGGCTGCACCCTCACCGGCGCCGACCTCGCGCACGCGGATCTGTCGCTCGCGCGGCTCGACGACTGCTCGCTCCGCGGTGCGCGCCTCGACGACGCGGACCTGTCCGGCGCCTCCCTCGCGCGCTCGAAGCTCGCGGGCGCATCCTTCGCACGGGCGCGGCTCGACGGCGTGGATCTGTCGGGCGCCGACGCCGCCGGTGTCGACTTCACGGTCGCGCGCCTCGTCCGGGGCCTCGCGCTCGCGGGCGCGGATCTCACCGCGGCGCGCTTCCGGGGCGCGTGGCTCGCCGGGGTCGAGCTCGCGGGCGCGCGCGTCGCCGGAGCCTCGTTCGAGCGCTGCTACCTCGAGGGGGCACGCGCCGAGGGGCTCGACTTCGCGGGCGCGGATCTCACCGACGCGACCCTGCGCGCGGCCAAGCTCGCCGGCGCGCAGCTCGAGGGCGTGCACGCCCCGCAGGTCAACCTGTGCGGCGCCGATCTCACGGGCGCCCGGCTCGCGCGGCTCTATGCGCCCGGCGCCGACGCGAAGCAGGCCGTCTTCGGCCTCGCCGACCTCACGGGCGCGACCCTCACCTCCGCCGCGCTCGGCGGCGCCGATCTCGGCCGCGCCATCCTGCGCGGCGCCAAGCTCGCGCGCGCGCGCCTCGGCGGCGCGAACCTCCGCGGCGCCTCCCTCGCGGAGGCCGATCTCGCCTACGCCGACCTCTCCCACGCCGCGCTCGACGGCGCGACCTTCGTCGGCGCCTCGCTCGCCCGGGCCAATCTGCACCGCGCGAGCACGAAGGACACGGACTTCACGGGCGCCGATCTCGCGGGCGCCCGCCGCACGGACCCGGACCGCGCACGGGCCGAGGACTTTCCGACGGGAGCCCCCTCATGAGCCGACGACCGACCGCACGCACGCCCCCTGCGCCCCCGAGCGCACCCGCCCGAACGGCGTCCCCTCGCCGGACGCCACCCCTCGTGGTCGCCGACGTCGTCGCGACGAGCGACGACGGCCGCACGCTCGAGCTCCGGCGCTGCGACGCGACCGCACCCCTCGTCCGCGCCACGGTGCCGCACGGTGACCGCCTGCCCGACGTCGGCGACCGCGTGCTCGCGGGCCTCGGAGCCGACGGCCGCGCGAGCGTGCTCGCCGTCGTCGCAGCCCACCGCCTCGTCGCCCCGGGCGGCGCGAGCGCCTGTGTCGAGGACGGCATGCTCGTCGTGTCCACGCGCACGGGGGAGCCCGTCGTGCGCTACTCCGACGAGGGGGGCCTCTGCATCGCGGCGCCCGAGGGCGACGTCACGATCGAGGCGCCGAAAGGCCGCGTCGTCGTGCGCGCGGGCGGCGACCTCGAGCTCACCTCCGCGGGCACGGTCACCCTCGCGGCCGCGCGCATCGCCGAAAGGGCCCGCGAGCTCGTCCAGACCGTCGGCCGGCTCGAGCTCCGCGCGAGCCGCATCTTCGAGTCCGCCACCGACACCTACCGCGAGGTCGCCGAGGTCGCGCAGCTCCGGGCCGGCCGCGTGCGCTACCTCGTCACGGGCGCCCTGCAGCTGCTCGCCGGGCGCGCGACCCTCGCCTCCGACGAGGACACGGTCGTCGACGGCAAGCGCGTGCTCCTCGGTTGAGCTGCGGGCGCACCCCGCTCCCCGCACCCCGCACCCCGCACCCCGCGCCAAGAGGACTCCCGATGTTGCCCGTCACCACCAAGGCCGGAGGCACCTGCTTCGCGTTCCCGGACGTGTGCCTGGTCCCGTCCGTGCCGAGCCCCATCCCGACGCCGTTCCCGAACACGGCCGAGTGCCGCGACGCCGACGGCACCATCGCGACCGTCCTCGTCGAGAACAAGGAGGTCGTCGTCGAGACCTCGAAGGTCCCGATGAGCGCCGGCGACGAGCCCGGTACGGCCGGCGGCGTCGTCTCGGGCCTGCAGCGCGGCGAGGTCGCCTTCAAGACCGCGAGCGCCAAGATCCGCGCCAAGGGCAAGCGCGTCGTCCTGCTCGGTGCCGCGTCCGCCCACAACGGCGCCTGCGCGAACCAGCCCCTCGGCAAGCACGTCTCGCCCTCGCAGGCGAAGGTGCTCGCGGGGGGATGAGGGTGCCCGCCTCGCGCGGCTCTACGGCTGCGCCCGGCGGGCGCGAGCGCCGGTGCCGCTGGTGCCCTCCTCGCGGCGCGGCTACGGTCGTGCGTCTCACGGGCTCGCGTGCGGCGACGACGGCTGGGTGGGGTGCCGCGCTCGGCGCGGCCTTGTGGGCGTGCGCGTGCGACCCCGCTCCGCCACGCGACCCGACCAGCGAGCCCGGCGCGGCTCCCGGCGCGGCACCGCGGCAGGGCCGCGTCGACGGCTGCCGAGCGGCGCGGGCCGCCCAGGCCACCGCGCGGGCGCTCCTGGACGGCGGACGCCTGCTGCGCGCGGTGGCGATGCTCGACGAGAGCGCGCGTGCCTGCCCGGAGGAGCTACCCGCCGCCCTCGAGCTCGTGGCGGCGGCGCAATCGGCGCTCGCGACCCCGCCGCCGGAGCCCGAGCCGCTGCTCGCGGAGGGACTCCGCCTCGCTGTCGAGGGTCGCGGGGCACGTGCCGAGGGTCGGGCCGCCGCAGCCGACTCCCTCGACGCGGCCGCCCAGCGCAGTCTCGATCGTGCGCTCGTGCGGCTGGAGCGGCGCGAAGGCTCGGTCGCAAGGCTCGACGTGCCGCGCGGTCAGGAGGCGTTGCGGGTGCTCGCGCCGTGGCCCGCGCGCCACGCGAACGCGGTCGCGTGGACGCCTGCCGGTGAGCTCTTCGTCGCGAGCGGGGAGCACGCCTACGTCGTCGACCCGCACACCGGTGGCGTGACGCTGCGCCTCGGGAGGCCGGACGGCGCTCCGGTGATCGCCGTCGCGGCATCCCCGAGCGGGGTGCTGGCGACGGGCACGTACGAGCTCGTGGAGCTCTGGGACGGTCGCAGTGGCGCGGCGCTCGGCGCCCTGCGGGCCCACCCGGGGGAGCTCGTGCGCGCGCTCGCCTTCTCCCCCGACGGAGGGCGAGTCGCGTCGGCATCGGTTGGCTTCGTCGCGGTGTGGGACGTGCCCGAGCAGCGCCTCGTCGCTACCTTCGGCGCCCCTGTCTTGCGTGACGAGCGAGAGCGAGACGCCTTCACGCTCGTGGCGTTCGCTCGCGGCGGCGGCGCGATCCTGGCCGCGGACGCCGAGCGCCACCGCGTCTGGGAGCTCGACGGCGGCGCCGAGCTCACGCCCGAGCACGCGCCGCCAGGTTCCGTCGGCGAGTCGGTCGCCCTCGCGCGCGGGGGCGACCTCGTCGTCCGGCGCACGTCCCTCGGGCAGAGTGGGTGGGGGCTCGAGCTCGTCGACGCGAGGACGGGGAAGGTCCGGGGGACCTGGGAGGGCGACGCCGGACCGGCCGTCTTCTCGCCGAACGATCGCGTGGTGGCGACGGCCGAGGGACTGTACGACGCAGCCACGGGAAGGCGCTTGCACACCTATCCGCGCGGCGCGGCGCCCGCCGCCTTTTCCCCTGACGGTGCGCTGCTCGCCGTCGTCGACGTGGATGGAGCCGTGTCCATCGTCGACGCCGAGTCGCGGTCGCCGGCGGGCCGCGTCGACGCCCTGGTGCCGACCGACGGCGTGGCAGCGCTCACGCTCTCGGCCGGCGGCACCGCGCTCGCGGTCGCCGGCGCCGCGGGCACGGCGGTGTGGGACCTCGCGACGGGCAGCCTGCGTCACCCGCGCTGTGCCCCGGGGGTCACGAGTCTGGCTCTCTCGGCGGACGGCGGACGGCTCGCGTGCGCCAACGCCGACGGCGTCACGGTGGCCGATCTCGTCGCCGACGGACCGCTCGTGCACGTGCCCCTACCCGCGCCGCGCGCGGCCCCCGTCCTCGAGGTCGCTCCGGACGGCAGCTGGCTCCTGGCATGGTCCGCGGGGGTCCTGCGGCTCGTCGCCGTGCCGTCGGCCGCGACGCTGGGCGAGCGGGGTGGGGGAACCGAGCCCGTCATGGACTTCGCCACGAGCGCGGACGGCGCGTGGCTGGCCACGCGGACGGCGCGCGGCATCGACGTGTGGGCACTGCCGACCCTCGCGCTCGTCCAGCAAATCGAGGCCCCTCTGGACACCGGACGCGGCACGGGTCGCTCCGTCGCCCTCGGGCCCGATGGCGCATGGCTTGCGTACCTTGGGACCGAGCGGCGCCTCGTCCATCTGCTGCGGCGGGAGCAGGGCGTCTTCCACGAGGCGCAACGGGGGACGTCGTCCGCAGCGCCCGTGCCCGAGCAGCGTGCGGCGCCGGTCGACTGGCTCGCGTTCGCGGCGCGTGGCGCACGCCTCGTCGCGGTCGGTACCGGCGGCGTGGTCGCCTGGGACCTGAACGGTGGGTCGTCGCTGCGGCGCAGGTACTTCGCCGGGCGTGTGCCCGTGGACGCTGCGCGTCTATCGCCCGATGGTCGCAGCCTCGTCCTCCTGCAGCACGGCGAGATTCGACTCTACGCTATCGATACCGAGAATGTCCGCGCCACCGCCCGATTCACGGGCGGCTTCGAGGGGGCCTATCTCCTCACGACCGACGGGCTGCTGGAACCTGCTGGCCGGCTCCCGTCCGAACCGGTCTGCCAGGTCGGCGCGAAGGCGTACCCGTTCGCGCTGTGTCGCGATCGGTGCGAGTGGCAGGGCCTCTTCGCTTGGCTGCTCGACGACGCGCGAGCACGGCCCCGCTGAACCGAGCCTACGGCGTTCGAGCGCAGCGAAAACCGAGGGTCGGCCGCGCGGTGTCCGGCGGCGCGTGCGCCCGCACGAACGCCGGCAGGGCGCCGTCCCCCCACGCCCCACCGCGATGCACGCGCTCGATGCCCGTGACGGGTCCGGACGGATCGCGCCCCGTGCCCGCTGCGGGATACGGCGCATACCAGTCCGAGACCCACTCCGCGACGTTGCCCACCATGTGAAAGGCGCCGTACGGGCTCTTGCCCGCCGGCGCGAGGTGCACGGGCAACGTCGTCGGAAGCTTCGCGAGCCCGGCAGGTACGTCGCGTCCGGGCGCTTCGGGCAGCGGACACGCATTCCAGGCGCTGCACCCCGGGTCCGCGCCGCGCGTCCAGGGCCAGGAGCGGCCGTCCGTTCCGCGGGCCGCCTTCTCCCATTCCGCCTCGGTCGGCAGGCGCTTGCCGGCCCACCGACAGTACTGTTCGGCATCCGCCCAATCGAGGCAGTTCATCGGGTGCCAGAGCCGCTGCACGCCGTGAACGTCCACATCGTGCAGGCTGCTGTCGCGCAGCAGGTTCCAATTGCAGGCTGGGTCCCAGGCGTCGGCGGGCTCCGCGCAGCGGCCTGCGACGACGCAGCGCTCGTACGCCATGACCGACACCTCCGTCCGGTCGATCTCGAATGCTGCGACATCGACCACGTGCTCGGGCGCGTCCTCGGCGCTCTCGCGTCGCGCGGACGGCGCCCCCATCGAGAAGGGCCCCGCCGGGACCCGGACCATCTCCACCCCGGCGTCGGGTGGGCTGCCATCCGAGACGCAGCCCCAGCGAGGGTCGAATAGCGAGTGTGCAGGGCACGATGGCATGGGTGGGAGGCACCGTCCCGCATGCAGCGTGTCGCCGGGGCCGCAGCGTACGACGAAGTCGGGCCACGTGCGGGCGCTGCTACCCACGCTCGCGTCCGCGCCACGATCCTCGGCGGCCGCTGCGAACCGAACCCAGCGCGGCGCCGGCGCCTCCGCCGAGCCCGGAGCCACGCGGAAGCATGCGACTCGTCCGCTCGACACGGCGACGCACGTGGGTGCCCCGGGGTGGGAATCGCCAACCAGGACGACATCGGATGGTTCGCGCAGTGCCGCCGCGCCGCAGTGCACGCCTCCCGCTTCGAGCACGCACTGCCCACTCGAGCCCGGGACCGGCGTCGCGGGGCCCACCACCGGAGCAAACGGACGGGGGGGGGCCCAGCACCTCACGCCACCACCCGCGAGCGAAGCGCACGTGCCCGCGACCGCGACGGCGCCGGTCACATCCGGGACGCGAAATGCCGGCAGCGGACCGCGGAGCAGACCACCGCGAACCTTCCGCCACTCGCGTTCGCCACCCCAGCAATGCACCGTCCCGTCGGGGCCCTTCACCATGCACGATAAGCCGGATGCTCCGCCGTCCGAGATCGCGACGGCGTCGAGCGAGTCCTCTACGTCGAAGACGAAGCGGTCACGTTCCCGCGCCCGAGGATCCGCGTTCGCGTGGGAAAGAAGCGCCTCGTCGAGGTGGACGAAGCACCGCACGCCCCCGTCGCGCAGGATCGCGCAGCCCGAAGCACAGGAGCTTGCCGACCAGGCGCGCGCGGGGCCGAAATCGAGACAGGCGTCGCCGGCGGCGACGACCCCGGGGCAGCGCACCTCGGTCCGCACGTCGCGTGCGCCCGCCGGCGTCCATGCGCAGCCCGGCTCGGAGAAACCCGAAGCGCCTTCGAGGCGCGCGCTGCGGTGCGCCAGCAGCTGCGCGCCAGGGAGCGCTGGCAGGTCAACCACCTCGGGCTCATTGTGCCAGCACCACACGCTCGCGTCACCGAAGCGCGCACACGACACCTCCGGAAGGGACCAAATCGCGACGGGCCGACCCGACGGTGGATCGAGCGTCGCGGCAGCGTCCGCCGCGCCCGAGGCCGCTCGGGGTGGTGCCGTCGGCGCATGGGCAGCACCAGGCCCGCATGCGGCGAGGAGCGCGAACACGCATGGCGGTAGAGTGCGTCGAGCCCTGTTGTGCGGCGGCTCGCGTGGGGTGTTCGAGGGTGCGATCATGGACGCGGCGGACGGAGCAGGAACGCCAGCAACCGCACCGTGGCGTACGTGAGGGTCGCCAGGGAATTGTAGTTGAACTGCCCGCGTTGCGGACCGTCGTGTATCCGGGCGCCCGAGAAGTAGCGCGCCTGAAACGCCTTCAGGGTGGCCGTGAAGGCGTCGTCCCAAGTGGGCGTGATGGTGCTCGGCGCGCTGGCACCCGGCATCGTGCCGGGCGCATTGTCCGCCGAGACGCTGTAGCCCAAGGTCGCCAAGTCGCCTTTGATCCTCCCCACGTCGATCGGACCGTGCCGGCTCTGAATGTGGGACTCACCCGGCCTCACATTGTACAGGACTGGATCGGAGTCGGTCGGGGGAGTCCATCGCGGATCGCGCGCGAGTCCCTCGCCCTCGAGTCGCGGCCAGTCGAACAACATGCCGGGGTCGCCGACGCGGTTGCGCGTGAGCTGGGTGGTCCACCGATCCGTGCCGACCTCCGCGTGTCCCAGTACTCGCGGCGGCAGAATGCTTGGGAATGCGCGCAACAACTCCCGGAGCAGTCGGGTCACCCCCTGCATCTGCTCGTCGGGGAAGGGACGTGGATGACTCGGGCGAACCGTGCTCCCGGGCGGCGGTGGATCGAAGTCCGAGTGCACGATCTCGATGCCGATCGAACGGCCGTTCACTCGATCATGCGTAGCCCAGACACTCGGATCGGCGTGGTTGGTCTCGTGCAGTTCGTGGACCAGCTTGACGGCGTGCCCGTCCAGGTCGACGACGTAGTGAACGGACTCCACGACGGCTGGGTCGGTGAACGCCGCGATGTTCTCGCCGACGCTCTCTCGATTGTCATCTGTCTGATGCAGCACGATGCACGGCAAGCGGCCGGTCTGGCCGATTTGCGCCGCGTCGAACGGGCTTTCGGTGACGGGACGCGCCTCGACCTTCAAGATGGGTACGGCAAAGCCATCTTCCGGCTTGAGCCTCGTCGAGATCGCGGGCGCGCGGATCCAATCCGGTCGCCAGAACACGGTGATTTCGCCGCCCTGGAGTCGGGGCACAGCGAACGCCGGGCGCACGAAGGGCAAGCACATGAGCCGATCGGGCAAGAGATTCCCGGACGGGTCGAGCATGAAGCCGAGCGTGAATCGTCGAAAGAGGAGCTCCGGCGCATCGACCTCGTAGCGCGTGATGTCCTTCGAGGCAGGGCCCACGATCTGCTTCACGGTGAGCGTGACTTCCCGGCGGTGGCGTCCAGCCGTCAGGTCCGGGCCTGCCGCGCGGTCGGTCTCGTTGAGCTGCCCCGGGGGTGGCTCCACCGTGAACGCGTAGAGGGCTTCCTCTCCGGAATGAGGTACCAGAATGTCGAAGGCGTCGTCGGCGGTCCGCTGCACCGTGCCGCCGGATGGAACGGTGGCAGCGAGCGTCGCGCCGTGGACGAACTGCGCGGTGCGACCGAACCGCGGGTGGCCCAGCACGCGCGCCCGCTGGGGCGTGTCGATGTCGCGCGTCGGATCCGCAAAGTGGTCGCGCAGCAGCAGGAAGCCGATCTGTAGACGAACCGTCACTCTCACTGTCCGGACGAGGTTGGCCAGAATGCCGAAGGTCGGGTTCGCGAGAGGTGTGGTGGGTGCTGGATCGCCGGGCGGGCGCGGCGGCGGCGACGAAGGGGCCACCAGGCCATGCGCCATCGCACCTTCGCGCGGCGGTGGAAGCGGGGGCAGGGTGCCCTGGTCGTGGTAGGAGACGAGCAGCGCCTCGACGTCGTCGAGTCGTCCAGTGGGCTCACGATGATAGGCGAGCTGGAAATCGACGATGTTCTCGGACAGGTCCCTCCGCGCCGAGAATCCGATGTGATGGAGGCGGCGTCGCGCGGCCTCTTCGCGCGAGACGTCGCGGTCGACGAAGTACTGACGCCGATACGGATACTTCGGAGATCGCGGCGTGGTGGCGGGAGCCCACTCCACCCACAGCAGCGTCGTTCCCCGGGGTAACCGCAGGTGGAGCTCGCCGTCGCCGTCGGCGTTGGGACAATCGGCGTTGAGGAGCACGCCGTTGCGGAACACGCGGCAGCGAGCGCCCGGCATGCGTACGCCCTCGTGGTCGTAGAGCGCGATCGTGTGGCGCTTGGCTGCCGACGTGACGGCAGCGTGGCACACGCAGGTTCCGCCGGGGCAGTCCCAGCTGGGCAGATCGGGCGGCGAGCTCGGATCCGGGAAGGGCTCGTAGGGCCACGGTGCTGTCATCGGGGAGTCACGCGAGCGATGTCGTCGAGCTGCCTTGTCCGTCGGCGCACGGCGCAGCACGGCCAGTTTAGGCGCGTCACGGCGCCGCCGGCAACCGGCCAGGGCCTCCCTGGGCGGCGGCCGCGGCCGCGTGGTGCCCGCGCGTTCTGGCGCACAGTCCAGTTTACACGTTAGTAAAGTGGACTATAGTCCAGTTCGTGCGCAGGCGCCGCTACCTCCGGGACCACGTCGACAAGGCGCTCGCCACGCGGAAGATGGTCTTCGTCGGCGGGCCGCGCCAGGTGGGCAAGACCACGATGGCGCTGACGCTGCTCGGCGAGCACGCGAGGGAGCGCCACCCGGCCTATCTCGACTGGGACGATCCGAGGGTGCGGCCGCGCGTGCGAGCTCTGGAGCTGCCGCCGGGCGAGGCGCTGCTCGTCTTCGACGAGATCCACAAGTACGCGCGCTGGCGCAACCTTCTCAAGGGGCTCTGGGACACCGAGAAGTCGGTTCGCAGGATCGTGGTCACCGGCTCGGCGCGACTCGACTACTACCGCAAGGGCGGCGACTCGCTCGCCGGTCGCTACCGCTACTTCAGGCTTCACCCCTTCTCGCTGCGCGAGCTCGACGGCGCGGCGGGGGCGTCCGACCTCGAGACGCTTCTGCGCTTCGGCGGCTTCCCCGAGCCGCTGTTCCGTCAGGACGAGACCGAGCATCGCATCTGGCAGCGGGACCGGCTGACGCGCGTGATCCGCGAGGACCTGCGCGACCTCGAGCGCGTTCGGGAGATCACCCTGCTCGAGCACCTCGTGGACCTGCTCCCGGCGCGCGTCGGCGCCCCGTTGTCGGTCGCCAACCTGCGGCAAGATCTCGAGGTCGACCACAAGACCGCCGAACGCTGGCTGCAGATGCTCGAGAACCTCTACGTCTGCTTCCGCGTCGCGCCCTTCGGGGCGCCGCGCGTCCGTGCGGTCAAGAAGGAGCGCAAGCTCTATCTCTGGGATTGGTCAGCGGTGCTCGACCCCGGCGCGCGCTTCGAGAACCTGGTTGCCGCGCAGCTGCTCAAGCACTGCCACCTGGTCGAGGATGCAGAGGGCCGACGCATGGAGCTCAGGTTCCTGCGCGACACCGACCGCCGAGAGGTCGACTTCGTCGTGCTGCGGGACGGCAAGCCGTCGTTCGCGGTCGAGTGCAAAACCGGCGACCGTGATGTCGCTGCGCCGCTGCGCTACTTCGCCGATCGAACGGCCATCCCGCGCTATTACCAGGTGCACCGAGGCGTACGGCATTTCGAGCGCGGCAAGATCACGGTCGTGCCGTTCGTGCGCTTCTGCCGCGATCTCGAGCTGCCGTGAAGCTGGGCCGAGAGCTCGGTGGTCGTCGCGGCGAGCTCGGTCGCCTGCTGGCGGATGCGGCGCTCGAGCAGGACGCCGAGCGAGCCGACGAAGACATCAGGGCGCGGCTTCGCCCAGGTAGGACTGCTCGACCACCGTCGCGGGGTCGGCGTCCGGGACCAGCCGGAGCACGAGGTCGTACGCGGTGGCCTGCGGCACGAGGCGCACCTCGCGCTCGGCCCTGCCGTGGAGCTCGAAGGAATCGCTGACCCACAGGACCTCGCAGCTGCCGTCGGGGCAGCTCGCCTCGGCGACCGCGAACGGCACGTCGGTCGGATGGGGCTCGCAGAAGCACCCCTTCGGGTCCGCCATGCCCGTGAACCAGTTGGCCTCGCCGTCGTTCCAGCGGCAGTCGAGGGTGGCCTCGACCGTGAGGGAGATGAAGACGCTGGTCTCGGCGCCCACGGTCGGCACGGGCGCGACGAGCGGGTTGCCGCTCACCTCGTAGATCGGGGTCGGGTCGTTGTCGGCGACGCACTCGGCCTCGTCGTCGTTCGTGGGGAAGCAACCGGTGGCGGAGAGCGAGAGGACGAGGACGCCGAGGACGCCGAGGACGGGAAGAGTCTTGGAGAACATGGGGGCTTGCTCCTTCGTGGTGAGGTTGCGCGCCGGTAGAGCAACCCGCGTGCCGACCTGCGCGGCGCGCACGTCGAGCCCCAAGTCCGCGATGTCTCGCGGCCGCGGGGACGAGCGGGCCGCGCCGGTGTGCAGCGGGCTGCACGGTGTACAGCGCACGTCCCGGTATTCTCGCCTACCGCTGCCGCGAGATCCGACGGGGCGTGGGGCGCCTTGCTGAGGAGGGGCGCCGCGCGGCAGCTTCGCGCCTACCTCTTCGCGGCGGTCGTCACGTCCTCGTGAGCGCTCCCTTGTCGCCTCCTCCTTGCGACCAGGAGCAGGAGCGCCAAGAGCGCGCGCGCGGAGGCCGCGCGCTCCGCCCCTGCCGCGCGACACCCGCAGCCCGCGTCGTCGCCCGGTGGCCCTTGCGCCGCCTCGGCGGCCGCAGCGCCACCGGTGGTGCCTTGGCCCGCCTGACCCCCGCCTGCGACTCCGCCAGCCGCGCCCCCTGCCGGCGCGCCGCCCGCGCCGCCGCCAGCTGCGCCGCTCGTG
>JACRDA010000070.1 GCA_016212965.1 Myxococcales bacterium | reverse complement strand
TCGCCCTCGCGTGGCTGGTTCCCGCGGGGCGCGCCGCCACGCGCGAGCTCGAGCTCGCGCTCGCGCGCTTCGCGCTCGCCGCCGTCCGGCGCGGCGTCGTCGCCTGGCTCGCCGGCCCCGCCGCGCCGGCCCCGTGCGCATTTCGGCGGCCGGAGGCCTTCGCGTCGCTCTTCGCCGGCCCGCGCGCCCCGCGCACGCGCGCCCCTGCGTGTGGCGCCTGCGTCGTGTCGGACGTGTGCGCCGGTCCCGTCGAGGGCGCCACCGCGGCCGGCTTCGAGGACGGCGGGCGCGGGGCCGTCGCCTTCGAGGCGGCTACGGCCACCGTGCGCCACGCCGCCGAGGTGCAGGCCTGGGTCGAATCGGGGGAGGGGCAACGCTGGGGCCGCGCCAACTTCGTGTCGGTCGGCAGCGAGCCCGATCTGCGCGGCGGCGTAGCTCTGTCGGCGCTGCTGCGCGGCCTCTACCACTGCAACCAGCGCTGCACCTTCTGCTGGGTGGATCTCGAGCAACCGCGCGTGCCGACCGCGGCCGTCGAGCAGGCCCTGGCGATGACCGCGCTCGAGGGCATGCAGGTGCTCAGCATCACCGGCGGCGAGCCGACGCTCGACCGACGCCTGCCGGCGCAGGTGCGGCTGGCGCGCGCCCTCGGGGCGTTGGAGGTCACGCTGCAGACCAACGCCGTGCGCCTCGACGAGCCCGAGCGCGCGCAGGCGCTGGCGCAGGCGGGGCTCACGCGCGCCTTCGTGTCGCTGCACGGCGCGACCGCCGAGGTGAGCGACGCCATCACGCGCGCCCCCGGCACCTTCGCGCGCACGCTCGGCGGCATCCGGAACCTCCTCGCTGCCGGGATCTCCGTCGGGGTCGGCGTCGTCTTCACGACGGAGAACCGCTCCCAGGCGCGCGCGCTCGTCACGCTCGTCGCGACCGAGCTCCGCGGCGTCGACCTCACGCTCAGCGTGGCCTCCCCGGTGAACGAGCGCGTCGACGTGCGCGCCGTCACGCCGCGCTACTCGGAGCTCGCGCCGACCCTGCGCGAGGCGGTGGCGACGGCGCGCGCGCTCGGCGTGCCGTTCGCCGGCCTGTTCGGGCAGTGCGGCCTGCCGCCCTGCATCCTCGACGGTGATCCGGCCTGCTTCCCGGAGCTCGAGCGCGAGCACCCGGTGTGGTCCTCCGCCGAGGATTTCGTGCACGCTCCCGTGTGCGAGGGCTGCCGGCTGCGACCGAAGTGCCCCGGGATCCGCCGCGCCTACGCCGAGGTCCACGGCCTCGACGAGCTCCACGCGCTCTAGGAGCGTGTCGGAGAACCGCTCAGGTCTTCTTCAGCGTGAGGAGGCCGCGCAGCTCGACGTCGAGCTTCACGGTGTCCTTGTCGTCGCCCTTGCCGCCGACCTCGAAGTCGCGGCGGTTGAAGGGCTGCGCGAACTTGATGCGCACCGAGTCGGCGGTGGACGACACCACCTCGAAGCTCATGGACCACTTCTTCTCGATGCCGTGGATGCTGATCGTGGCCTCGGCGCTGTAGGCCTTGTCGCCGGTCTTCTTCACCTTGTCGACCTTGACCGTGGCCGTGGCGAACTTCGCGGCGTCGAGGTAGTCGGGCGACTTCAGGTGCTTGTCGCGGTCGGCGACGCCGCTCGAGAGGCTCAGGGGGTCGACCTCGATCTCGGCCGTGCCACCCTCGAGGTTCGCCGGGTCGAAGCTCGCCTTCTTCACGGTCCACTTGGAGAAGACGACCTCGACCTTGCCCTTCTTCGGATCGACGTGGTCGGCCACGAGCTTGATGTGGTCGACGTCCTCTTGCGGGTCGGGCTTGGCCGTGGAGGGCGCGGCGGAGGCGGGCGCCGTCGCCGAGCGCGCGGCCGAGGCCGACGTCGACGCCGCGGTGGAGCCCGAGGCGCTGCGGGTGGCGGTCGTGCCCTTGTCGTCGCCGCAGCCTCCGAGCGCGAGGGCGGTGGCGAGGGTGAGGAACAAGGGTGCTGCGAGCTTCATCATCGTGTCGTGTCTCCAGTCGTGAGTCGTGGGTCGGGTCACGGCGCCGGGTCGCCCCTGCGCACCAGGACGAGCGTGACGTGGATGGGGATGCGGTCGGCATCGAAGGAGTCGGCGTGCTCGCGCAGGCGCGTGCCACCGACGGTGAGGGTGAGGTCGGCCTCGACGAGCGCGACGGCGTCGCTCGCGGACACGCCGAGCCGCGCGCGCCCGGCCTCGTCCGGGGCGCGCAGGGTGCCCGTGAGCTCGACCGCGACGGTCTCGCCGAGCAAGGCGAGCGAGCCCTCCGAGCGGAACGCGAGCTGGGTCGGACCGTCCTGGCGCGCGGCCACGAGGCGCCCGAGCTCGAGGGTGATGCGCGGGTACTTATCCACCTCGAGGTAGTCGCCGCGCGCGTGGTTGCTGCGCATCGGGACGCCCGTGTCGACCTCGCCGGCGTCGAGC
The DNA here is from genome assembly GCA_016212965.1 of Myxococcales bacterium. Classification (GTDB taxonomy): domain Bacteria; phylum Myxococcota_A; class Polyangia; order Polyangiales; family Polyangiaceae; genus JACRDA01. Next base: position 31,337 of record JACRDA010000070.1, on the reverse strand, counting down.
CCGATCTCGGCCTTCATCGGCTTCCGGAGGTCGCCCGGATCGGCCGTCCAGGTCCCGGTGATGCCCCGCTCGAAGCGCGCCTCGAAGGCCTCCTTGCCCGCCTCGAGCTTCGCCGTGACGGCGGTGCCCGGGCTCGCGACGACCTCGTAGCGCCCGGCGGGCAGGGGCAGGGCGCCCTCGATGCCGCTCGTGGGCGCCGGGGCCGAGGCCCCCTCGGGCAACGCCTCGCGCCCTCCGGCAGGTCCGGTCCCGGTCGCGAACGCCCAGACCGGCAGCACGAGCGGAGCGGCCGCGACGACCCAGAGCGCGGCCCGGAGCGCGCGGGCCCGCCGCCCGGTCCGCTTCTCGCGGCGCGACACGAGCAGGCCCGCGACGAGCACGGCGAGCCCGAGGCCGAGCACGGCCGCGATGGCGTCGAGGCCGAGCCACAAGGGGCCGCCCGCGGCCACGCGCCAGCCGAAGTCGGGATCCGGCTCGTAGAAGCGCTTCGCGACGGCCGTGTACAGGTTGCGCGAGCCCTGCGCGAGCCAGCGCGCGCCGGCACCCGCGAGGGCGACGGCGGCGAGCGAGGCAGCCCAGGCGGCGGAGCGCATGGCGATGGACATAGCCTTCGTGGGCCCGATCGTCAGGGCCCGGGCCCGACAACCTGGGGTTCCGCCCGTGGAACCGAGAGCACGCCGGCTCTCAGCCGGCGAGGACGAGCTCGCGCATGGTCGCGAGCCCGACGGCGCCGTTGCCGAGGAGCTTGGCGTGGAAGGCGCGCAGATCGAAGGCGGCGCCGTCGCGGCGCCGGACCTCCTCGCGCAGCTCGAGGATGGCGCGCTCGCCGACCTTGTAGGCGATGGCCTGGCCGGGCCAGCCGAGGTAGCGGGTCATCTCCGACTCGGCCTGATCGAGCGGCAGGCCGGCCACCTCCGTCAGCATCGCGACCCCGAGCTCGTAGTCGACGCGCGCGCCCGGGCGGAAGGGCGACGAGGCGGGCAGCTCGAGCTCGAGGTGCGCCCCGATGTCGAGCACCACGCGGCAGGCGCGCATCATCTGCTGCGAGAGCATGCCGAGCACGTAGTCCGGCTTCTCGTAGTAGCCGAGCTCCTCCATGAGCCGCTCGGCGTAGAGCGCCCAGCCCTCGACGAAGCCGAGGTAGCTCTCGACCGCGACGCGGTGCAGGCGGCTCAGCTTGCCGCGCAGGGACACCTGGATGCCGCACTGCAGGTGATGGCCGGGGAAGCCCTCGTGGTAGGCGGTGCTCACCTCGCCGTAGAGCGGGATGGGGTGGTCGTCGCCGGGCTGGTACCAGACCGTCCCCGGCCGGCTCCAGTCCTCGGAGGGGGGCAGGTAGTACGCGCCGAGCGCGCCGCCCTTCGGCGCGAGCCTCACCTCGATGCGCCGCACCGGCTCGGGCACGTCGAAGTGCCGGCCCGCGAGGTCCGCGAGCGCGTGCGCCTGGCGCGCGGCCATGATCTCGACGAAGGCGGCGGCGTTCGGCGCCGAGCGGGCCGGATCGCTCTTGAGCAGGGCGAGCGCCTCGGCGACGCTCGCGCCCGGGGCCACCTCGAGGGCGACCTCGCGCATGCGCAGGCCGATGGTGCGCACCTCCTCGAGGCCCCAGGCGAAGGTCTCGAGGGGATCGAGGTCGATGCCGAGGAAGCGCCGCGCCAGGCGCAGGTAGCGGTCGCGGCCGAAGGCGTCCCCGGGCCGGGCACGGGGCAGGTAGATCTGCTCGAGCCAGTCCGCGAGCCCACCGTAGGCGCGCCGCGCGACCTCGGCTCCCGAGACGAGGCGCGCGAGGAGCTCGGGATCGTCGATGCGCGCCGCGGCGAAGTCGCGGGGCAGGGACGCGAAGTAGGAGCCTTCGGCAGCGTGCACGCGCGCCTCGCGGATCGCCGCCAGGACCTGCCGGCGCGCGACCGCGCGCCCGGTGCGCAGCCCCGCGTCGAGCGCCTCGCGGTAGCCCGCCGAGGCCCGCTCGAGGCCGTGCAGGCGCTCCGCCACGTCCCGCCACCCCTCGCGGGTCGATTTGCCCATCGCGTCGAACACGAGCCGCAGGTTCTGCAGGGGCGAGGCGATGCTGTTGAGGTCGGAGAGGTGGTCGCCCTCGGCGAGGCGGGTGAGCTCGGTCGACAGCACCTCGTCGAGCACGACCTTCGCGAGCCGCTCGTCCGGGGTCGCCGGTGGCGGCAGCGCGGCCGCGCGGCGCTCGAGGTCGCGAAGGGCGCCGGCGACGCGCTCGGCCCCGGCCGGAGAGAAGTCGTCCCAGAGGTGGTCGTGACCGGGCACGCCGTAGAGCGTCGCCGACACGGGCCGCAGCTCGCACAGCGTCTCGAGCAGCTCGTCGCTCAAGGTGAAGGCGTTCGGGGTCGCGGGGGCCAGCATGGAACGATGATCCTGACACAGTTCGAGCCCCCGCGCTGGGCGCCGCGAGCCCCTCGCGCAGCCCGACTCGGCGCGTCATAACGCGACGCGTCGCGTCGCGCGTCATGGCCCTTTGCGATCGCGTACTTCAGCGTGCCGCGTCGAGCACCCAGGGCTCCGGCGGGGTGCCCCGGAGGAGCTCGGCGAGGCTCGCGTGGGCGCGGGCGTAGTACGGATCGGCCGCGTGCACGAGCTCGCGCCGGGCGAGCCGCACGGGCCCGAGCTCGGTTCCCGACGCTCCGAGCCGGAGCCGCTCGCCGTCGACGGCCTCGAGCTCGCCGCGGTAGAGCGCGCCGGCGGCGTCGAAAGGCAAGGCGAGGAGCTCGGTCACCTCGCCCGCGCCCGGGCGGAGGGCGGCGAGCTCGAGCGTCACGACGGCGGCGTAGATCGACTGGAGCTCGTGGTCGGCGATGCCGGGGGCGTGCCGGTCCTCGCGCCGTCGGAGGCCGAGCCGCACGACGTCGCCCGGCCCGAGCCGGAGGCCGATCTCCTCGTCGGCCTCGCGCAGGCTCTCGTCGAGCGTCTCGCCGGCCCGCACGTGCCCCGTCACCGCGACGTCGACGGCCCCCGGCCACGTGTCCTTCTCGAGCGAGCGGCGCTGCATCACGAGCGTGCAAGCGCCCGAGCCCGGCGCGCGCAGAGCCACCCAGATGTGCACGCTCCGGTGCCAGTCGCCGTCGCGATGGACGAGCGCCCGCTCCTTCTGACGGCCGAGGGGGCGCCCCTCGCGGTCGTAGAGGTCGAAGAGCTCGTGGGCTGGATCAGCGCACATGAACGCTCGGCTCTCGGCGGGGCGGGGGGGTTCTCAGCGGCTGGAGCGGGCGAGCTCGGCGAGCAGGATGCTGCCCGCCACGGACACGTTGAGCGACTCGACGGCGCCGCGACCCGGGATGGCGAGCGAGGCCTCGAAAGTCGAGCGCACGGCGGGCGACAGGCCCTCGCGCTCGTTGCCGAGCACGAGCACGGCCGGGCGCTCGAAGGAAAAGCCGAAGGCCGAGGTGCGCGCGTGACCGTCGGCGCCGTAGACGTGCACGTCCGCGGCGCGCAGGCGGGCGAGGGTGTGGCCGAGGTCGGTCGTGCGCGCGAGCAGGAGGTGCTCGACCCCGCCCTCGGCGACGCGCACGGCCGTGCCGGTGAGGCCCGGGGCCGGGGCGAGCGGCCCGAAGAGGGCGCCGTCGACGCCGAAGAAGGCGGCGGTGCGGAGGATGGCGCCGATGTTGAAGGGGTTGCGCACCCGGTCGAACACGACCGCGACCCCGCGCCGCGCGACGAGCGCCCGTGCGAGCTCGCGCGGCGCCGTCCAGAGCCTCGGGCGGGCGAAGAGGGCGACCCCCTCGTGCTGCTTCGAGCCCGTGAGGCGCTCGAGCTCGGCGTCGGAGGCCTCGCGCATCTCGATGCCGAGCTGCCGCGCGAGCTCGAGGGCCTGCGCCTCGGCGCGCGCGGCGCTCGAGACGACGAGCCGGCGGATGTCGTTGGGCCGGCGCGCGAGGACGGCGAGCGCGGCGCGGAGGCCGAACGTGAGCTCCTCGGCCGCGTCGCGCGGCGGCTCCGCGGCGGGCTCGGGCGGGCGTCGTCCGCCCCGGGGCGGCCTCGGCTGCCCTATCGTGGGCCGCGCGGGCTTCAACCGTCCCCGGCGGTGCGTGTGGCGTCGAGGCGCGCGCCGCGCGGGCCCTCGGGTGCCGGCGCACCGGGCTCGGCGGGGGCCGGCTTCGGCGGGTCGCCCGGCGCGGAGCCGGCGCCGGGCCCGCACACGAGTGCGGCCGTCGCCTCGGGCTTCTTCCTCGTGAGGTAGAAGAAGTCGCGCGGGTTCTTCTGGCGCACGTACTCGTCCTCGCTGAACTCGAAGCCGTCGCACAGCTTCTGCGCGACGAGGTCGTTCTTGCCGCTGCCGCGCGGCGCGTAGACGACGAACTTGGGGTAGGACCAGTTCACGTCGAGCTGCGCCGAGTCGACCGCGCCGGCGTGCAGCATGGCTGCGGCGAGGGCCCGGGCCGTCACGTGGTCGCCGATGCCGGAGTAGAGCACGCGGTGGTCGGCCGACACGCCGATGGCCGAGCGGCGGATGACGGTCTGACCGTCGAGCGTCGCGCCCCAGGCGGTGTTCTTCTCGCTCGTGACGAGCAGCGGGTTCTCCTTGCCGTCCTCCGCGATGCAGGCCGGCGTCTGGCGCCACCATAGAGCCTTCTGCTCGAGGCCCCCGAGCCCCTCCCAGTCGCCGATGTGGAGCTCGGGCTGTCCGGCGGGGCCCGGCACGAAGGCGACGAGGCAGGAAACCTTGCGCGCCGGCACCACCACGACCTCGCCGACCCCGACCCCGAACTGGCCGTGCTCGGTCTTGAAGCCGCCGTTGAAGGCCGCCAGGAGCTCGGCCGTGTCGCGCTCCGGGATGATGCCGGTCCGCTCGATCTTCTCGCCCTCGGGCGTGCGCGCGGCGGGCTCCTGCGTGCCGAGCACCATGTGCAGATCGACCTGGCGAAGATCGACGGCGACGACCGTCACGGCGGCCCACGAGCGCTTGGGGTCGGGGTGGAGCAGCGTCTTGTACATGCGCGGCGTGTCGCCCGCGTGCTGCGCCTGGATCGCGACCCAGACACCGTCGCCGGGCGCGCTCCAGCTCGTCAGGACCGGCCCGACGTCGTCCGGCCGGAAGGCCGGCACGGTGCAGCCCGCCTCCTCGATGGGCTTCGGCGGCTCGACGTCGGTCGGCACGTCCCAGTAGGGCTTCGGGGCGTCGCCGCCCTTCCACGCCTGGTTCCACTTGTCCTCGACGCCGTAGACGAGCTCCTCGAGCCGCGCGACGGCGTCCTTGCCGATGACCGCCCGCAAGGCGTCCGCGAGCCACGGCCCGAGCCACGGGATCTTGTGCACGGCCACCCAGAGCCCGAGCGTGCCGACGACGACCACCGCCGTCGCGATGAGCAGCCGGCGGCGCCAGCGGCGCTTCTTCTTCGGCTTCGGCTCGTCGGCAGGGCGGTCCGCCGCGGTGCCGTGCTTCGGGGGGACGGGGGGCTCGGAATTCGTGGCGTCGCTCGGCATGCCCGCGGAAATGTAGCCGCGCGCGGCGGAGGGCGCCCGTTTTTGGCAGGTTGGGGGGGCTGGGGCACCCGAGGATTCACAAGAAGAACAGAAGGACAGAAGGCGGCGTTGGGGACAGCAGCGCGGGGAACGAGGGGAGATCCCGACTCTGGGCGGCGGCGGCAGAGTCCCGAACCGACGCAGCTCCCCGCGGCCAGACGCGGACGCACGCAAACGGTGACGCCGGAGGCGCGCAAGTGCGAGCGTGACCGCTACGAGGCGCCGCTCCGATCTGCGCTAGAATCGGCAGGACACGTCGTGACGGCTCGGGGGCGCGGCACTTGCGCAGGAGGCCGTGGCTGGGATGGAAGAAGTACAAGAAGTTCTGCGTGATGTAGGAGCAAGACGCCCATGACCCATCACGACCGAATCCTGCGTGACCCTGCCATCTGTGGCGGACAGCCCGTCGTGCGGGGCACCCGGGTGTTGGTGCGCACAATCCTCGGCTATCTGGCGCACGGCAACACGAGCGCAGAGATCCTGGCGGAGTTCCCGAGCCTCGCAGAGGAGGACGTGCGCGCCGTGATCGCGTTTGCGGCCGCATCTGCCAGCGAGGATCTGCCCGCCCCGACGCCGATCCCCCCAGAGGTCGAGGTCGCGTGAAGCTCAAGCTCGACGAGAGTGTCGCCCGCCGATCGCCCCCGGCGCCGATCGGACGTCGGAGGTTGATCCAGGACCCCGCCGCCGTGTTGCGCCCGCAACGAAGTGGCGTCACGCCATGGTACGCTCCCCCGGGTGCTGGACTTGCGCCAACATCTGCATGTGTGGCACCGGGCGTACGGCTCGGTCGATGCGTGCGCCGGTTGGAGCATCACGACGCGGTTCGTCCACCTCGCCGGCTTGTTGCCGCTGTTTCCGCGCGGCTCGCACCTGGTGCAGCTCGGTGGCGAGCCCGGCCATGAGGTGCCGGTCACGCTGGGCTTCAAGTCCGTCGCGATCGGCTACTGCCGCGTGTGGGGTCCCCTCGTAGCGCTCGGCTTGGCCCTCGCCCTGACGCGCGGGGGCCTTGCAGAAGGCGGTGGTTGGACCGGGGCCGCCTGGATCGGGCTCGCGGTCCTGGCTGCCGTCGCGTCGGTTGCCGCCTGGGCGCTCGGGGGGCTGTCGCTGGACGCGCGGGCCCAGCGGCTGGCGTATGCGCGGCACGCTCAGTACCCGGTCGATGTCGCGCGCCTGCCAGGCGTGCACGACCTCGTGTGGTCACGGCTGCACCCCATCGTCACGGAGCGGGCCGCAGAGCTTGCGGTCGCCCGGCGCGACCCGAAGGCCACGTCGCCGGGCGAGCAGTGGCGCGAGGTCGCCGTGGACTCCCTCGTGACGGACGCCGAATTCCTGTCCGGCGCCCGCGGGCATGGGCAACATGGCTGCGTGGTTGGCAGACACTGGGGCATCGAGAACTCGCTGCACTGGGTCCTCGGTCTTGCCGTCGACGCAGCGATCGACCTCGACGAAGCGCGCACGCACGAACGAGGCCGCGGGCTCGGGCGGGAGTCGGCCGCGGCGCCGGCTCCCGCAGTTCAGCGCCGTGCTCGTCCAGCAGCGCCGGTGCTCGGTGCGCCCATGGCCCTTGCTGCGCGTCTCATGGAAGTCCATCGACCGGAGGAAGCGAAGACTCCAGGCGGGCAGAGTCCTCCGCTGCCATCCGAGCAGGGTCATCCTCGAATTACTCCCAAAAACCGGGGGATGACCCCGCGCTCGCGCCCGCACCCGCTGCCGCCCACGCCCACTCTCCCGCGCCCGCCCCCGCCCCCGCGCCCGCTCCCGCACACGCCCCCGCACCCGTCGCAATCGTGCTCGCGGCGCGCAAGTCGGAGGGCTGGCGCAACCAAGGACGGCGCGGAGGTTCCTCATGCGCACCGCTCGTCGTGTGCGCGCCGCTCTCGGCCTGCTCGGAGCGCTCGCGCTCGGCGGCTGTGGCGGCGCGAGCTACGTCCACTCCGACGCCGCGCTCGGCCGCGTCGTCGTCTACAAGAACGGGGTCGCCTACTTCGAGCGCACGGCCGAGCTCGAGCGTGGCTCCTTGCACCTGTCGGTCCCGAGCCACCTCGTCGACGACTTGCTGAAGAGCTTCCGAATCCTCGACGCCGACACCGGCGAGCCGGCGCCGGCGGGCCTGCCCACCATCGCGAGCGACGGGGCGGACGGCCGCGTCGACGTGGAGCTCGCGTTCACGGGCCCGCTGCCCCGGCGCGTGAAGCTCTCGTACCTGACCGAGGCCCCGACCTGGAAGCCGAGCTACCGCGTGGCCGTGCGCCCGGGTGGCAAGGTCGACTTCGAGGGCTGGGCCATCGTCGACAACACCTCGGGCGAGGACTGGCGCGACGTCCGGCTCGGGGTGGCCTCGAGCTCGGCGCTCTCGTTTCGCTACGATCTGCGCTCGGTGCGCCCGGTGATGCGCGACACGCTCCTGTCGAGCGACCGCTTCGCCATGGCCCCGCCCGTGGGGGAGTCGACCTACGGCGGCGCGGGGGACGGCTCCTCGGTGCTGTGGGAGATCACGGCCGACACGGCCGGCGTGATCGGCGCGCTCTCCGGTGATCCGGCGGCCGAGGCGCGGCGCCTGGCGGAGGGACTCGGCGGCCTGCGCGGGCGCGTGGGCGAGCTCCTCGGGCAGGCGCGCAAGGAGAAGGACGTCGTGCGCACGCTCTGCCTCAGCGACAAGCTGACGCAGCTCGAGGTCGCGGCGCGCACGGCGGCCGAGCACGGCGCGTCGCTCGCCGAGGCGGTCGCGCACCACGACGGCGGGCAGACGGCCCACCTCGTGGCGGTGCTCGGCGTGCTCGGCTCGCGCGGCGAGTCGCTCGCGGCCGAGGCGATGCAATGCGTCGGCTCGGAGCAGGGCTACGCGGGCGACACGGTCGTGACGGCGACCATCGATCCGGGTCTGCCGCCGGACGACGAGGACGGCTCGTCGTTCGGGCGCGGGCCCGTCGCCACGCCGCGCCCGCCCGACCCCTCGAGCACCCCCGCCGCAGCGGCGCCCTCCGAGCTCGACGCCCTCGCCACGCGCCTGCGCGGCGAGCTCGGGAACCGCCGCATCCGCATCGAGGGACATCCGCTCGACGGCGACGCCGAGCCTCGGGCGGCGGCCCTTGCGCGCGCCGAGGCCGTCAAGCGCAAGCTCGTCGAGCGGGGCGTCGCGTCAGGGCGCATCGAGGCCGTCGGGCGCGCGACGGCCGGCCGGCCCGGCGCGGCCGTGCGCATCGTGGAGGTGCCGGACGCCGCCTCACCCTCCGCGCCCCGGGTTGCCGACGCTGCTGCCGACGCCGCGGACGCCGAGCCCATCGGCACCTCGCACTTCGAGCTCGAGGGCACGCTCAGCGTCGCCTCGGGGCACGCGGCCATGCTCCCCATCCTGCACGCCGAGACGGAGGGCGACATCGTCTACTACTACGACGCGGAGACGGCCCGCGGCGACGACGTGTTCCCGTTCCGCGCGCTCCGGCTCGTGAATCCGAGCGACGCCGCGCTCGAGAGCGGCCCGGTGGCGGTCTTCGGCGCCGAAGGCTTCATCGGCGAGGGCCTGTGCGAGCCGATCCCCGCCCACAGCGTCGCCTTCGTGCCGTTCGCGCGCGACCGTCAGGTCGTGGTCGAGCGGCGACCGTCCGAGCGCGACGCCATCGCTCGCCTCGCGTCCTTCGAGGGCGGTGTGTTCTCGGCCGAGCTCCGCCACGCGCGCGTGACGACCTTCACGCTCCACAACCGGAGCGGCGAGCGCGCGGTCGTCTACCTGCACCCCACCCCGGCGGCGGGCTACGGCATGGCCGACGCGCCCGCCGCGGCCGAGCGGCTCGGCGCCGCGTACCTCTACCGCGTCGAGGTCGAGCCGCGGGGTCGGGCCGAGCTCGCGCTCGAGGAGGCGACGAGCGTCCTGTCGACCGTCGACTTGCGCGCCGCCGCGGGCGCGACGCTGCTCCGCGCGTACGTGGCCGAGAGCGGGAGCGCCGCAGCGCAGGGCCCGGATGCGGTCTTCCGCACCGAGCTCGGCCGGCTCCTCGCCGAGGCGACCTCGCTCGGGGAGCTCGAGCAGAAGGCGACCGGCCGTCGTCACGCGCTCGGGCGTGAGCGCCGCCGCGCGGCGGAGCTTCGCGAGCAGCTGGCGTTCCTCGGGACCCAGCCGAAGGCGCAACCCACCGCCGCGCCGGCAGGCAAGGGCCCGGAGCGCGGGGCCGGGCAGGGCCTCGGCGCGCGCCTCGGGGCGCTCGACGCCGAGCTCGCACGCCTGACGACCGAGCTCGTCGAGCTCCAGCAAGAGGTCCTCGAGCGCCGCGTGCGCCTCGAGGACGATCTCGCGGCCCTGCGGCTCGAGCCCGCGGCCCCAGCGCTCGGCCTGCGCTAGCCCACGCCCACTCCCACGCCCACGCCCACGCCCCCGCTCCCGCGCCCGCCCACGCCCACTCTCACGCCCACTCTCACGCCCCCGCGCCCGCCCACGCACCCGCGCCCGCCCCCGCCCCCGCCCACGCACCCGCTTCGAGCGGTTCGACGCGAGGAACTTCCCTAGGGTGGGGTTGTCGAAGGGACATGCGACGGGCCTGCGAGCGCACGACTCGGGCGGGGGTGCTCTGTGCGGCGGTGCTCGCGGGCCTCGGAGGCGGCGCCGGCGCGGCGCGCGCCGATGATTTTGCCTGGACGCGCAGCGAGGCCCTGGTCGAGCGGGGCTACCGCGTCCGCGTCGTGCTCGAGCCCGGGCAGGCCACGCTCACGGTCCGGCGCACCGTCTACAACGGCGGCGAGCGCCCCGACCAGGCCACCTTCTACCTCGATCTGCCGCCCGAGGCCGTCGCCGTCGGCCTGCGCACGCTCGGCAGCGCAGAGGGGCGACCGCAATGGTTCGGCGGCGAGTTGCTCGAGGCCGAGACGGCGGCGGCGCGCTACCAGGAGCTGACCGGCATCGGCGGCTACTACCCGAAGGATCCGGCCTTGCTCAGCTGGCGCTCGCTCGGCCGGCTCGCCCTGCAGGTGTTTCCGTGCATGGCGCAGCAGCAGAAGGTCGTCGAGTACACCCTCGCCATGCCCACGCACTACCGCGACGGCGCGTACCACGTCGAGCTGCCGCCGCTCGGCAGCGGGGAGCTTCGCGCCGAGCTCACCGTGGAGGCAGCCCCCGGCGCGGGGCGCGTCGAGGTCGGGGCCGAGCGGTTCCAGCGGCTCCCAGGCACGCCGGCGGTCGTCACCTGGCCGGCGGACGGCGGCGCGCTCGACCTCGCCCTCGTCCCGGCGCACCCGCCGCGCCTCGGCGGCGCGCTCGGCTCGCTCGCCGCGAGCGAGGCCCACGGCCTCACCCGCTTTCGGTTCGAGGCCGCGCCCCGTCTCTCGGAGGCGCCCCGCGGTGCGCACGTCGTCGTCGTGCTCGACGCCTCGCGTTCCATCCCGGAGCACGAGGCCGCCGCCGCGCTGGCTGCGGCGCGCGGCTGGCTGCTCCACATGCCCGACGCCCGCGTCGAGGTGCTGCGCTTCGATCGGGAGGTGCGCCCCACCTACGGCGGCTTCGTCCCCGTGGCGCGCGCCCTCGCCGACCTCGCGCAGGCGCCCGTCGCGCGGCGCAACGGCAGCGCCGTCGACCTCGCGCTCGCCGCCGCCGCGGGGCGCCTGGCCGCCGTCACCGGGCCGAAGCGCATCGTGCTCTTCACCGACGCGCTCACGCGCGCCGCGGTCGGCCCCGCGCGCCTGCAGGCGACGCTCGGAGCGGGCGCCCTGTTGCACGTGGTCGACGTCCACGAGGCCGCGGAGGCGAGCCTCGCGCGCTACGACGAGCACGAGTACGGCGAGCTCGCCGCTGCCACGGGCGGCGTCGCCTGGGTGGCCGGCGCCGCGGCCGGCGCGCCCGACGCCGCGCTCGCGCCCTTCGAGGAGCTGGCGCGCCCCGTGCGCCTGCATGCGCTCGCGATCGCGACCGAGCGCGACGATCCGACCCTCTTTTCGCCGAGCGAGCTCGCCGAGGGGCAGGGCGTCGAGCACCTGTCGACCGCGGCGCACCCCCAGGCCTGGGTGGCGGCTCGCGGCCTGCTCTGGACCGAGCCCGTCCGCGTGCGCCTCGAGGCCGACCCCAAGGAATCGCGGCGCTCCGCGGCGCTCGTCTTCGGCGCCTCGGCCCACACCGACTTCACCGAGGACGAGATGATGGTGCTGGCGCGGGCCGGTGGCGCCGTGTCGCCCGTCACGAGCTACCTCGCGATCGAGCCGGGCGTGCGACCCTCGACCGAGGGCCTCGACCACGGTCGGCTCGCGAGCCGCCGCGCGCGCCCGCCCCAGGTGCGCATGGGCGGAACGTTGGTCTCGGGCCGCGAGCCGGCCTTCGACCCGGAGACCTACCTGCGCTACGCGGTCGACAGCGTGTGGCTCGGCTGCGGCGGCTTTTTCGGACGCACGGCGCGCGTCGCGCTCGAGACCACGCTCGACGAGGTCGTCGACGTGACGGAGGTCTCCGCGATCGACGCGACGGCCGAGGAGCTCCGTTGCCTGCGCGCCGGCGTCTGGGAGCTCGCGCTGCCCGACCGCTTCCGCGACGAGCACGCGACGTTCGACGTCAGTACGTGAGGGTTGGGGCGGGGGCGGGGGCGGGGGCGGGGGCGGGGGCGGGAGAGTGGGCGGGGGCGGGGGCGTGAGATCGACCTAGTCGGCCGGCACCGTGAAGTGGAAGTTGCCCGCGCCGACGGCGCGCTCGAGCTGGGCGAGGATGCGGCGCGAGTCGTCGTCCGGGCCGGCGATGTAGTGGGGCTTGTCGGGGCGCGCGAAGGGCGTCAGGGGGAGCTCGGCCGGGCGCGGGCCGAGGAACTCGAGCGGGAAGTCGCGGTCGGGCGCGAAGCCGAGGGTGTGCGCGAGGTCGAGCGCATGAAAGGCGATCGCCTGCAGCGTCGGGAGCTCGACGCGCTCGATGCCGCCGTGCGTCTCGGCGACCCCGTCGAGCAGCGCCTGCAACGCGGCGTCTTCGAGGACGCGCAAGAAGCCGCTCTTGATGCCGAGACAGGTGCGGTCGACGAGGATGAGGCCGACGGCCGCCACGCCGCCGGGACGGCGCCGCACGAGCACGCCCGTGACGAGCGCCGGCACCTCGGTCTCGTCCCAGCCGCGGCCGAGGTAGCAGTCGGTCACCGGCCAGTCGCTCGCCCGCCGCGCGAGGGCGGCTCCCTTGTCGGGCAGCGGCGCCGAGGCCGCCTGCTTCAGCGACCGCACCTCGGCGCGCCTCTTCTTGTGCTTCGCCAGCTTCTTCTGTCGTGCGCGCTCGTTGCCCATCGGTCTCGTTCTCCTGGCTCGTCTTCGCGCCGCGGACACCGCGGTCGCCGACGGCACATGATCCTCGAAAGGACTCACGGGAGGAAACGAAGAAACGAGGGCGCCCGCGCTTCGCGAAGGGTCGAGCGCGCCGGATGCTAGAGTCGGGCATGAGCTACCGGGAAACGGAAGCGCCCGCGCCGGTCGTGGTCGTGGCGCTCGGAGGTCACGTCTTCGGGCTGGACCGGCGCACGGGCGCGCGGCTGTGGGAGCACGAGGTGGGGGGCCGCTTCGCGCGCATCGCGGTGACGGCGGATCGCGTCCTGGCGGCCGGTGTGCGCCTCCTGTGCCTGGAGTACCCGACGGGGGCGGTGCTCTGGACGGCCGACCTGCCCTGGACGGCCTGGACGCTCCTGTGGAGTGGCGGGCAGATCCTCGTGGCCGGCAGCGGCGAGGTCGCCTGCTACTCGGAGCTCGGCGAGCAGCTGTGGCACGACGGGTTCCGGGGCTACGGCCTGTCGGCGGTCGCGCTGGGCCTGCCGGGCGTGGTCGCCGAGGCGGATGTGAGCGGCTAGCGCTGGCGGCGCGGGGGAGCAGGTGGCCGCGCGGCTGGCGCGACGCGGTCACGGCTCGGCGAGGCAGGGGGCGCGCCGCACGAGGTAGGCCGCGTCGGCGGCGCCGATGACGGCGCGGATGCGCGCGCCGAGCAGACGGGCCTTGGCGAGCACCCGTGCGTCGCTCGCGCAGAGCTCGGTCGGGCGCGCCATGATGAACTGGTACACCGTGGCGTGGTCCTCGCGCAGGTTCCGCATGGCGTGGGTGTTGAGAAAGCCCGCCACGACCGTGCCATCCTCGTGGCGTCCGTAGCGGAAATCGGGCGGGTTGTGCGCCGTCCACTCGGGGTCGCGGAAGGTCGTGCGCGGGCTCGTGGCCGTCTCGAAGAGGTGGAAGAGCTCGTGGTGGAGCACGTCCGCGCCCGGCAGCGGGAAGACCTCGTCGACGCTGAGGAGCAGCTCGCGCCGGAGGTGGTCGACCGTCCCTCCGACGAGGTCGTCGCCGTCCGGTCCCCGCTCGTACTCGAGCTCCGCGCACAGGGCGACGCGCGCGAGGTGCGCCGCGCGGAGCAGGCTCGCGGGCGTGGCGACGAAGGCCTGCGCGAACGCGTGGACGCGCGCCTCGAGGCCAGCGGGGATCGCCCCGGCGAGCTTGCAGCGGAAGCAACCGCCATGGCGCAGCGTGACCTGCTGCCCGTCGATCTCCACGCGCTCTGCTCCGTCGGTGCACGGCGAGGTGTGCCGCACCGGGTCGCCGTCCGCGCTCGCGACCTCGGCGCCGGCGTCGCCGAGTGCCGCCACGAGCGCTGCGAGCGCGCCGACCTCCACGGTGGGCGCGGCGGTCGCGGCGGTCGTTGCCGACGCGGCGACGACCGTCGCGGCGGATGGCACCGGGGAGGTGCTCGACGTCGACACCGTCACGGAGCGGGACGGGGTGCATCCGGCGCCGAGCGCTGCCACGAGCGCGAGCACCACCGTTCCGGACACGTCGCGTCGGTCCAAGGGCCGACTCTAGCCCATCCGCGAGCCGCGGGGCGTGGTTGCCGAGGCCGACCCGAGCGACTAGCGCGGGCCGGGCCCGCGTGGCGTTCGCGGCGCGCGCCGCGGCTTCGGGCGGGTGGGCGCCTTCGGCTCCTTCGGCCGAGCGAAGCGGACGGTGAGCTCGCCCGCGGCGTCGAGATCGACCTCGAGGTCCTCGGACAGGGCGCCGTCGGCGAGCCGCTCGAGCACGCGCGTCGAGAGCTGCGGCAGGAGCGAGCTCTCGAGGATGAAGTCGATGTTGCGCGCGCCGGTCTCCGCGTCGACGCAGCGGGCGACGATGTGCTTCGCGACCGTGGGCGCGAACCTCACGGCGACGCGGTGCGCCTCGTGCATGCGCGCCGCGATCCGCCCGAGCTTGAGGCGCGCGATGTCCTCGAGCGCGTGCGGGCCGAGCGGGGAGAAGGGCACGACGGTGGTGCGCGCCAGCCACGCGGGCCCGAGCGCGTGGTTCAGCGTCGGGCGGAGCGCGGCCACGACCTCCGCGGGGTCGGGCGCCGCCTCGCCCGCACAGAGACCGGTGATGATGTCGGCGCCGAGGTTCGTCGTCAGGAACACGACCGTGTTCTTGAAGTCGATGGTGCGCCCCGTGCCGTCCGTGAGGGTGCCCTTGTCGAACAGCTGGTAGAAGAGGTTCCGCACCTCCTGGCAGGCCTTCTCGATCTCGTCGAGCAGGACGACGGAGTAGGGCCGCTGCCGCACGGCCTCGGTGAGCGTGCCGCCCTTGCCGTAGCCGACGTAGCCGGGCTTCGAGCCGAGCAGGCCCGAGACGCCCATCTCGCGGTCCTGGTACTCGCTCATGTTGATCGTGACGACGAAGCGCTCGCCGCCGAAGAGCGCGTCGGCGACGGCGAGGCCGAGCTCGGTCTTGCCGACGCCGCTCGGTCCGACGAGCAAAAAGACGCGCGGCTTGTTCGGGTCGGCGAGGCCGGCGCGCGCGCCGCGGAGCGCGCGGCCCACGGTCTCGAGCGCATGGTCCTGGCCCTTGATGCGGGCGCCGAGGCGCGCCTCGAAGTCGAGCACCTGCGTCGCGTCGTCGCGCACCATGCGGCCCACCGGGATCCCGGTCCAGTCGGCCACCACCTCCGCGACGACCTCGGGATCGACCTCGAGGCGCACGAGCGGGTCCGTGCCCTGCGCCCGGGCGAGGTCGGCGAGCGCGCGCGCGAGCGCTCCTTCTGCTTCTTGCGTCGTGGCCGCACCCGGCCCGGGTGGGGTCGCCGCCGCGGCGCGTGCCGCCTCGCGCGCCAGCCGGACCGCTTCGACGGCCTGACGCTGCGCCGTCCAGCGGGTCGCGAGGTCGTCCCGCTCGCTGCGCCGCGCGGCGAGATCGCCCTCGAGCGCCGGCACGAGGGTGGCGTCGACGGCGAGGCCGCCCGAGCGGTCGCGGCCGAGCGCGGCGAGGCGCCGCTCGAGACCCGCGATGGCGCGCTCGGCGTCCTCGAGCGGGCCGGGGCGGCTCGTCTGTGCGACGCGCACGCGCGCGGCGGCGGTGTCGAGCAGATCGACGGCCTTGTCGGGCAAGAGGCGCCCGGCGATGTAGCGCGCCGACAGCTTCACCGCGGCGTCGATGGCGTCGTCGCGCACGGCGACGCCGTGGGCGCGCTCGTAGCGGTCCTTCAAGCCGCGCAGCATGAGCCCCGCGTCCTCGAGCGACGGCTCGTCGACCTTGACCGGCTGGAAGCGGCGCGCGAGGGCGGCGTCCTCCTCGAAGTACTTCTTGTACTCGGCCCAGGTGGTCGCGGCGATGGTGCGGAGCTCGCCGCGCGCGAGCGCGGGCTTCAAGAGGTTTGCGGCGTCGGTGCTGCCGGAGGGGCCACCGGCGCCGATGAGCGTGTGGGCCTCGTCGATGAACAGGATCGTGCCGCGCAGGCGGCCGCGCACCTCGTCGATGACCGAGCGCAGGCGCGACTCGAACTCGCCCTTCACCCCGGCGCCCGCGGACAGCAGCCCGATGTCGAGCGTGAAGACATCGACGCCGCGCAGGAGCTCGGGGACGTCGCCCTCGGCGATGCGGAGCGCGAGCCCCTCGACGACCGCCGTCTTGCCGACGCCCGCCTCGCCGACGACGATGGGGTTGTTCTTGCGGCGGCGCGCCAGGATGTCGATCACCTGGCGGATCTCGCGGTCGCGCCCGAGCACCGGATCGATCTTGCCGGCGCGCGCCGCGCCCGTGAGATCTTGCGCAAAGCGCCCGAGCGCCGAGTCGGACCGGGCCGCCTCGGGTGGGGCGGTGCCCGCGGCCCCCGCTGCGGTCGCGCCCCCGCGCAGGCCGGCCGGCGCGGACCCGGTCGCGACGGCGTCGGCCTCCTCGCTCGAGCTCGCCGTGATCTCGGCGAAGCGCACCAGCAGCTCGTCGCTCCGCACCTTGTCGAGCTCCTCGTGGTCGGCCGCGAGGTAGCGCCGCGGTCGCGCCGCGAGCGCTCGCAGAAGGACGCCCGTGCGCAGGCGTGCGTGCCCGTAGTCGACCGACGCCAGCATCCACGCGTCCTGCAGCCACTCGACGAGCAGGACGGCGAAGACGGGCTTGCCCCCGGCCGCCCGCGGGATCTCGTCGATCGCCTTGTCGAGCGAGCGGGCGAGGGCCCCTACGTCGAGCTCGAAGTGCCGGGCCGCGAGCGCGACGTCGGCGCGCGGCTCGTCGAGCATGCGCCGCAGGTAGTGCTCGGGGCTCACCTCGTGGTGCCCGCGCGAGATGCAGAGCGACGCCGCGGCCTCGAGCGTGCGCGCGGCGTGGATCCCGAGGTGCTGCAGGAGGGGCTTCAGCTGGACGAGGATCACGGCGCGCATCTTGCCGCCTTCGGGCGCGGCGCGGAACCCTCATGCGCCAGTGCGTCGGCGGGCGCCGGCGTCAGAGCGTGAGCACGAATCGGCACGCGCCCTGAACCCTTGCCGAAGCAGAAGGCGGCATCCGGACCTGACTCTTCCCCTCACCCCCCGGCCCCCTCTCCCGGAGGAGAGGGGGTGGTCGATGTCGGGGGCTTTCGTCGTTGGCGGTCGGCAAACCAAGCGCGCTAGCGGATGTCGCCGCGTGGGGGTGGTCGATGTCGGGGGCTTTCGTCGTTGGCGGTCGGGAAACCAAGCGCGCTAGCGGATGTCGCCGCGTCGGCCAGGCGCTCGGAGCAGTGGACGGTTCCGGTCGAGTGCGCGCTCGGGGTCGTGGAGGATCGGTTCGTTGGGGAGGCGCAGGACCGTGAGGCCTGAGCGCGAAGCAAGGCGCCGCGAGCCGCATCGCGAGCAGCGACGCTCGGGTCGTCGTGATGGCCGCCATCAACCGCTACGACGAGCCGAGCTGCTGCGTACAAGAAGTCGACGATGAAGGGGCCCAAGGGTTGCTGGCGTCGGAACCGACTCGCTTACAGAGCACCCGGAGCCTTGGGGATTCGCCGCGCGCACCGCCCCCTCTCCCCGCGGGAGAGGGGGCCGGGGGGTGAGGGGAAATATCCCGGTCCGGATGCCGCCTGCTGCTTCGGCAATCCCCTCGATCACGGACTTCACAACGACCGGTTCGCACGCTCAGTTCGAATGCCGCTCGCGGACGGCCGCGGCGTCGATGGCGCCCCCGGAGCCGTGCCGCGAGAGCAGGGAGAGCGCGTCCGTGAGTCGCGCCTCGAGCGCCGTGCCGCGCGCCTGCCGGTAGAGCCAGGCGAGCTCCGCCTCGAGCTCGTCGTAGAGCGCGCGGGGCACCTTGCCGCGCAGGCCGCGCACCCGCGCCTCGACCTCGCCGAGCGTGCCGAGGCCGAAGGAGAAGTCCTTCATGGCGCGCTCGCAGGTGAAGAGGGCCGACAGGATGGCCTCCTCGTCGGTGTCGGTGTCGAGGAGCTCGGAGAGCAGGTCGAGGCAGGTGCGGAGGGGCAGCATGTCGCGGCCGCGCTGCACGCGTCGTGCCGCCCGGAAAGGCCCGCATCTACCGGCGGAGCGCGCGTCCGTGGGGTGGCGGCGGCGTGGCGGGCGCCGGCGGCCGCTACCTCGCTCCGGGGCGTGCCTGCGTGCCTACTCCGTCGCCACGCGGCGGCGCGCTACTTGACGAGCCGCTTCATGCCCGCGCAGCCCATCGCCTCGCCGCCGTCGCAGGCCTTCTTGTAGAGCTCGCCCGCGCGCTTCGGGTCCTTCGGGTGCTTCGACTTGATCTCGGGGTCGAGCTCGGAAGCGAGCAGGAGGCAGCTGCGCGCGTCGCCGGCGTCGCACTCCTTCGGCAGGATCTCGAGCGCCTTCTTGTAGAGCTCGGCGGACTTGGCCGGATCCTTCGGGGCGCCGGTGCCCTGCTCCAGGCGCTTGGCGACCTGCAGGCATCCTTGCCCGTCGCCGAGCTCGCAGGCCTTCTGGTTGAGCTTCAGCTCCTCGCTCGCCGGCAGTGCCTTGCCGCCCGCGAGCTCGAGGATGCCCGAGCAGCGCGACGCGAGGTCGGAGCAAGCCCGGCCGAGGTTGCCGTCGCACGCCTTCGTGAGCGGGACGCGGCACGCGGCCTTCTCCTCGCGATCCTTGCTGGCGAGCGCGAGCTGACCCTGCATCAGGCACGACGGCAGATCCTTCGCCTCGCACCCGGTCTTGCAGGCCGCCTCCTTGCCCTTCTTGCAGGCCGCGATCGCCGCCGGCACGTCGACCGCGGGCTCCGGGGGCGCCTCCGGCTTCTGCGCGGTGGCGGCCGAGGCCGAGGACGACGAGCTCGTCGACGCCGCGGAGCCCGAGCAAGCCGCCACGAAAGTCGTCCACAACAGGAGTCCACGTCGCATGATCACTCCGGGTCGATCGCTCGCGCGACCTCGGTGGGGCTGGCGTCGGCGTCGCCAGCCGTGGTGGTCGTGTCGGCCGAGCCGAGGATGATCGGTCGCGGCACCCCGTCTCGTCAAGGTCCGGGCCGGTCGCCACCCCTTGACCGGGGCGCCACTCGACGCCAAGAACGGGGGCATGATCGACCTCTACTTCTGGCCGACGCCGAACGGCTACAAGGTCCTGATGTTCCTCGAGGAGACGGGCCTCCCGCACCGCATCGTGCCCGTCGACATCGGCAAGGGCGAGCAGTTCGCGCCCGAGTTCCTCGCCATCGCACCGAACAACCGCATGCCGGCCATCGTCGATCACGCGCCGGCCGATGGGGCCGGGGCGCTGTCGGTGTTCGAGTCGGGCGCCATCCTCGTCTACCTCGCCGAGAAGACCGGGGCCTTTCTACCGAGCGAGCTCCGCGGCCGGCACGAGGTCCTACAGTGGCTCTTCTGGCAGATGGCCGGGCTCGGGCCGATGGCCGGGCAGAACCACCACTTCGCGCTCTACGCGCCCGAGAAGATCCCCTATGCCATCGACCGCTACGTGCGCGAGACGAGCCGGCTCTACGGCGTGCTCGACAAGCGCCTCGCGGACCGCGACTACGTCGCCGGCGACTACTCGATCGCCGACATGGCCTGCTACCCGTGGATCGTGCCCCACAAGCGGCAGGGTCAGAAGCTCGAGGACTTTCCGAACCTCGCGCGCTGGTTCGCCGCCATCCGCGCGCGGCCCGCGACCGAGCGCGCCTACGAGCGCGGCAAGGCGATCGGCGCCCGCGGCCCGCTCACCGACGAAGCGCGCAAGATCCTCTTCGGGCAGTCTCGCCCGTAGCCCTGTGCTAGAACCGCGCGCCGCCATGAGCTCCGAGACCAAGACCGACTCCTTCGCCGCGATGTTCGAACAAGAGAGCGCGCGCGCCGTGCCGAAGCGCCGCACGCTGCGCGTCGGCGACCGGCTCGAGGCCGTGGTCGTCAAGGTCGGGCGCGACACCGTGTTCGTCGAGCTCGACGGCAAGCAGCAGGCCTTCCTCGACGCGAACGAGCTGCGCGGGCCCGATGGCACGCTCACCGTCAGCGAGGGCGACCGCGTGAGCGCCCACGTCGTCGAGGTGGACGACGAGGAGGGCGTCGTGCGCCTCGGCCGCTCGCTCGGCAAGGGCGGCAGCGTGGCCGCGCTCGAGCAGGCCAAGGCGGCGGGCCTCGCGCTCGAGGGCAAGGTGACGGGCGTGAACAAGGGCGGGCTCGAGGTCGACTTCTCCGGCACCCGCGCCTTCTGTCCCATCTCGCAGGCCGACGATCACTTCATGGAGGATCCGTCGGTGCTCATCGGTCAGACGCTGCGCTTCCTCGTGAGCGAGGTGCGCGACGGTGGCAAGAACGTGGTCGTGTCGCGCCGCGCGCTCTTGCAGCGCGAGGCGAGCGAGTCGGCCGAGCGCGTGATGAGCGCCATCGTGCCGGGCGCCGTCTTGAAGGGCAAGGTGACGGCCGTGCGCGACTTCGGCGCCTTCGTCGATCTCGGCGGCGTCGAGGGCCTGTTGCCGCGCTCCGAGATCGGCTTCGACCGCTCGGTCGCCGTGGCCGAGGCGTTGAAGCCCGGGGACGCCGTCGAGGTGCTCGTCCGCGAGGTGAAGGAGGTCGAGCCGACGCGCCGCGGCGCGCCGACCCGCAAGATCACGCTGTCGCTGAAGGCGCTCATGGCCGATCCGTGGGCCGAGCTCGATCTCGCCGAGGGCCGCGTCGTGCTCGGCAAGGTCACGCGCGTCACCGAGTTCGGGCGCTTCGTGCGCATCGCGGCGGGCGTCGAGGGGCTGCTCCACGTCTCGGAGCTCGGCAGCAAGGTCAAGGCGGACGAGGGCGACGAGCTCACGGTCGTCGTGAAGAAGATCGACCGCGACACGAAGAAGATCTCCCTCGTGCCGGCGCCGGACGGCGCCGCCGTGGGCTCCACCGTGACGAGCCAGGCGCCCGTCGTCGGGGCGGTCGTGCGCGGCGCGGTCGAGCGCCACGAGACCTACGGGATCTTCCTGCAGGTCGAGGGCACGAAGGGGCGCGCGGGCCGCGGGCTCGTGCCGAACGCCGAGCTCGGCGTGCCGCGCGGCACCGAGCTCCGCAAGGCCTTCCCGGTCGGCATGGTCGTCGCCGCCAAGGTGCTCGAGACCGGCGACGGCAAGCTGCGGCTCTCGATCAAGGGCGCCCTCGACGCCGAGGAGCGCGCCCAGTTCGAGGTGGCGCGCGGCCGGCAGCTCGTGCCGAGCTCGCTCGGCACCTTCGCCGACCTCCTCAAGGCGAAGAAGCTCTAGAAGAGCGTGAGCACGAATCGGCACGCCCACGCGGGCCCTGGACCCTTGCCGAAGCAGCAGGCGGCATCCGGACCGAACCTGTTTCCCTCACCCCCCGGCCCCCTCTCCCGGAGGGAGAGGGGGTGGTCCATGTCGGGGGCTTTCGTCGTTGGCGGTCGGGAAACGAAGCGCGCTAGCGGGTGTCGCCGCGTCGGCCAGGCGCTCGGAGCAGTTGGCGGAGACGCTCACCGCCTGACGCCGCCGCCGACTCGCTTACAGAGCTCCCGGAATCCGGGGGAATTCGCCGCTGTCACCACCCCCTCTCCTCCGGGAGAGGGGGCCGGGGGGTGAGGGGAAATATTCCGGTCCGGATGCCGCCTGCTGCGTCGGCAAGGTCCATGGCTCGCTCGGGCTCGTCTCGCAAACCAAGCTCGTCACGGCCGGTAGCGCTCGAAGAGCGCGGTCTGGCGCGTGCGCAGGCTGGTCCGCTTGCCGCGTACGACGACCGCGAGCGCCTGCGTCGAGAGCTCGAAGGGATCGGCCGACCAGACGACGGCGTTGCCCACGTGGCCGACGGCGAGCGTGCCGTAGCGCTCCCCGAGCCCGAAGGCGCGGGCCGGGTGGCTCGTCACGGCCGCGAGCGCCTCCCGGCGCGGGAGGCCCGCGCGGACGGCGTTGCCCGCCTCCTGGCGGAGCTTGCGCGCGTTGTGGCTCTCGCCCGTCGAGAGCGACACCACGACGCCCGCCGCGGCGCAGAGGGCCGCGTTGTCCTCGCGGGCGCCGCGCGCGGCGAAGCTCCGCGGCCCGTGATCGAGCGGGTAGACGATGATCGGCACCTTCGCGGCGGCGAGCGCCGGGGCGACCTTCCAGCCCTCGGCCGCCGAGGCGACCACCGGTACGAGGCGGTACTCGGCCGCGAGCGCGAGCACGGCGAGGATGTCGCTCGCGCGGTCGACGTGGAACACGACGGGCAGCGTGCCCTCGAGCGCGCGCACCAGCGTCTCGAGGTCGAGCCGGCTCGTGCCGAGCGTGCGCAGGCGGTTGTCCTCGTAGCCCTGACGCTTCTGGCGGTAGAGCCGCGCGTCGTCGAAGAGCTCGCGCAGGCGCAGGAGCGAGCTCGCGTGGCTCTCGCCGACGGTCTCGTGCGTGGCGTCGTCGATGAGCACGTGCAGCGCGAGGCTCGGCACGGCGAGCGCCCGCGCGGCCTCGGTGCCGTCGAGATCGGCCCATGCGCTCTGCCCCGACACGAGCCCGCCGGTCGGCACGACGCCGACGGAGGTGAGCCCCTCGCGGCGCGCGATCGGCACGAGGTCGGTCAGCGGGTTGTACCCGTCCGCGGCGCGGAAGGCGGCGCGCACCGGATCGGGATCCGCGGCGCTCGTGTCGCGCGTGGACGGCTCGAGATCGACCTCGAGGAGCCCGATCTGCGTGAGCGGATCGACGAAGCCGGCCGTCACCACCTTGTTCGTGGCGTCGACGAGCTCGGCGCCGGCGGCCTCTGCGCGGTCGGTGCCGACGTAGCGCACCGTGCCGTCCACGATGACGATGACGCTGTCCTTCACGGGCTCGGCGTCGGGCTGCCACAGCTCCCCGCCCACGATCGCGAGCCGCGCGCCCGCGGCGGGAGCTCCGGGCGGCGGGGCGGGCTGCGCCTCGGCGGGCGTGCTCGCGACGAGCGCCGCGAGCGCCGAGAGCGCCGCGAGACCGCCGAGCGAGCGGAGCCTGGTGCGGAGGCTCATGGCTTCTTCTCTCCGCCGCCGTCGGCCGAGCGCGCGCCCGGCGCCGCCACGGGCTCGGGCTTCTTCAGCGGCGGCTCGTCGGCCCCGGCCTCGAAGTCGCTCCACGGTGCGCCCGGGTGAGCGGCGTCGTAGCGCTCGAGCCCGTCGACGAAGACGAGCGCGGCGCGCGCGTAGACCGAGAAGGGGTCGGCGTCCCACACGACGACGTCGGCGTCCTTGCCGACCGCGAGGGTGCCCACGCGCTCCTCGACGCCGAGCACCCAGGCGGGGTTCTCCGTGATCCAGCGCATCGCGCCCTCCTCGGTGAGCGCGAGGCCGGCGCGCAGCCCCGAGCCGAGGCCCTTGCTCGCCTCCTGGTTCAGGCGCCGGATGCCCTCCTCGGAGTCGGAGTGCACGACGGCGCGGCCCGCCGCGGCCTCGATGAGCGCGAGGTTCTCGGGAATGCCGTCGAGCGCCTCCATCTTGAAGCCCCACCAGTCGGCCCAGGTGGCGACGGCGACGCCGCGGCGCGCGAGCTCGCCCCGGAGCTTGTAGGCCTCGAGCGCGTGGTGGAAGGCGCGCACCTTCACGCCCACCTCGTCGGCGAGCGCCAGCACGTCGGCCATGTCGTCCGCGCGGTAGCAGTGGACGTGGAGCAAGAGCCGGCCCTCGAGGACGCCGGCCAGCGTCTCGAGCAAGAGATCGCGGCGTGGCGGCAGGGCGGGCTCGCTCGGCTCGGGCGCCTCGGGCGGCTTCTTGCCCTCGAGCGCGCGGCACGCGTCGCCGTCTCCCTCGCGGCAGGCGCGCTCGCGGTCGTCGCGCTCCTTCTGCTCGCCGAGGTAGCGCGCGCCGTCGCGCGCCGCCTTGTCCTGGCGGTGCGCCTCGCTGCGGCGCCAGCTGTCCCACTCGTCGATGAGGCGGCGCGCGCCGAGGAAGGCCGCGCGCTGACCGGCGATGTTGCCCATGCGGGTCTGCGGCGCGCGCCCCTTGTCGCCGTGGACGCGCTTCGGGTTCTCGCCGCAGGCCATCTTGAGCCCGTCGGGCGCGCCGGCGAAGTGCATGGCGCGGCCGGTCGACGCGCGCCGCAGCTTGAGCGTCACGGTGCGCCCGCCGATGAGGTTCGCCGAGCCCGGGAGCACCTGCAGCGTCGTGACGCCGCCCGCGACGGCGCGCTCGATGCTCGGATCCTGCGGCCAGAAGCCGTCGAGCGCGCGCACGCCCGCGGTCACCGGGTCCACGGCCTCGTTGCCGTCGTCGTGCGCCTTCACGGCGGGCAGGGGGTAGACGCCGAGGTGCGAGTGCACGTCGATGAGGCCCGGTGTGACGAATTGTCCGGCGGCGTCGACGACGCGCGCGCCCGCGGGCGCCTCGCCGTCGCCCGGCCCCACGCTCCGGATCTTGCCGCCGAGGAGCAGCACGTGGCCGCGCGCGATCGCGGTGCCGTCGCCGAGGTAGAGCTTGGCGCCGCGGATGAGCACGGGCGGCGAGTCGGTCGCGGGCTCCTGTCCGGCGGCCTCGCTCCCCGCCGTGCGCCACGGCGCGTCGGGCACCGCGACCGGGGCGGCCGCGCTGCTCCCGGCCTCCGGGTGGCTCGCCGGGGTCGACCCGGGCGTGCACGCACCCGCGAGCGCCGCGAGCGCCGCGAGCGCCAGACCGCGGCGCTGCTTGCCGTGGAAGTTCATGCCGACGCGGCGCTCGTCGCGGCGGTCAGTGGCTCGCCGAGGGGGCCGCGCTCGCCGCCGGTGCCGCGCTCGCGGGGGGGGCTCCGAGCGCCTTCTCGAGCGCCGTGCCTTTCACGAGGTCCCCGAGGCTCTTCTCGAGGGCCGCGGTGAGCTCGCGCATCATCTGCGCCGGCATGTCCTTGATGCCGGCGAGGAACTCCTTGGCCTGCTTCGTGGTCGCGTCGATCTCCTTGCAGCCCTTCTTCAGGTCGGCGTCGCTCGACAGGACGGCGACGGCGCACACCGCCTCGACCCACACCTCGACCTTCTCGAACTGTGCGAGCGCCGGCTCGACCACCTCGGCCGAGAAGTCCCGGCTGACCGTCTCGAGCTGTCGGGCGACGTCGTCGAGCTTGCTCTTGATCTCGGTCTTGAGCTGCACCGCCTCGGCGACCACCTTGCGGCCCGCCTCGGTGCCCGCGAGCGTGTCGACCAGGCCCTTGACGAGGTCGCCGCTGCTCTTGATCGAGGAGCGCAGGCCCTCGAGCTTCTTGACCGCGTCCTTCAGCGACGCGACGACCGTGGTCGCCCCGGCGAGCGAGGGCTCGGCCTTCTCGGCGGCCTTCCACGCGTCCGACTTCATGAAGAGGTCGAGCAGCACGAGGACGGCCTTCACCTTCTCGAGCTTCTCGAACTGCGCGTCGAGGTCGGTGAGCTTCTTGGCCTCCTCGGCGAGCGCGCCGACCTTGTCGGGCGCCACGACGGGGACGCACTTGTCGCCCTCGAGCCCCTCGCCGGGACCACACTTGCTCGGCGCGGCGCTGCCGACCGCGGCCGGTGCCGAGGTCGAGGGCGCGGCGGTCGTCGTCGGCTTGTGGCTGCCGGCGGCGCTCGAGGCGGTGGAGGAGGTGCTCGCGGCCTTGTCACAGGCGGCGGTGGCGGTGGCGGCGACGAGCGTCAGGGCGAGGAGCGAGGTTCGCATGCGCGGAACCTAAATCAGTGCGCCCCGGTCCGCTACCGGTTCTCGCCGCCGTACTTGCCGACAAAGGCGGCGATGTCCTCGACGACGGCTGCGTCGACGTGGCCCGCGACGGTCTCGTACTCGGTCGGGGTCGCCATGCCCTCGCCCGCGAAGAAGGCGTGGTTCAGCTTCGGGTAGAGCTTCTGCACCACGTCCTGCCTGCCGGCGAGGCCCTTCTTCCAGAGCTCGAGGTCGTCGGCCTCCGTCACCTGGTAGTCGCGCCCGCCCTGCAGGATGAGCAGCGGGTGTCGCAGGGCCTTCGCCGTCGCGACGGCGTCGTAGCCCTGCAGGCTGAGCCAGTACTTGGCCGGCACACCGAGCGGCAGGTCGGTCGCCGGCGTGTCGGGGGCGAGCTTCGGATCGAGCGCGAGGGCGCACTGCCTCTTGACGAGCTCGAGCTGGGCACCGAGCCTCGGGTCGTCCTGGCCGCCGGTCGCGAGCTTGCCGAGGTACTCGATCTGCTTCGGCAGGATGCTGGCGAAGGGGCGCGCATGGCCGGCGAGCACGATCCCGCCCGAGAGCTCGGGGTGGTCGCGCAGGAGCCACGGCACGAGCCAGCCGCCCTGCGAATGACCCGCGACGAAGATGCGCTTGCGGTCGAGCCCCGGCGTCTCCTTCGCGAAGGCGACCGCCGCCGCGAAGTCGTCGAGGTACTCCTCCTTCACCGTGACGTCGGCGGGGCTCACGTGGATGGCGGCGAGGTAGGCCTGATCGCGCGTCCGCTTCTCCCAGCGCAGGACGGCGACGCCGCGGCTCGCGAGCCCATGGGCGAGGTCGCGGAACGGCCGCGTCGGGCCGACCGAGTCGTCGCGGTCCCCGGGCCCCGAGCCGTGGACCAGGAGCACGACCGCCGACGGGCCCGCGCCCTTCGGCAGCGTGAGCGTGCCGGGCAGGGCGCGGTCGGGCGCGCCGACCGCCACCTCGCGCGCCTCGAGCTTGCTCGCGTCCACGTAGGCGGGCGGCTCCCACGCGCCCTCGGCCGGCGAGGCGCGCAGCATCGCGACCTCGGCCGAGCCCGCGAAGCCCACGCGCACGTCCATCGTGCCCTTGGCGAGCTCGACGTGCACGGTCACGACCTCCCGGTCGCCGCGCACCTCCCGGTCGCTGCCCCGCACCGCGACGAAGGGGCCGTGGGCGCCGACGGCCGCCTTCCAGCCCTCCGCGAGCTTGCCCGCATCGAGCGCGGCGCGGGCCTGCGCGCCGACCCGCACGAGCGCCTCGTCCCACGCGCCGCGCGCGAGGAGCTCGACGAACGCGCGCGCCGCCGCGCTGTGGTCGTCGCCCGTGGCCGCGGCGGACGACGAGGCGGTGGTGTGCGCGGTGCCGGGCGCGGACGGCGCCCCGCTCGACGGCGCCGTGCTCGCAGCGCCGCTCGAGCTCGTCGCGGCCCCCCCCGAGCCGCTGCCGCACGCCGCGAGACCGAGGACACCCAAGGCGAGCAGGGAGCGTCGCATGCGGCGACGGTAGTACGTCGGCACAGAGGTTTCGATCGTTTGCGGCCGTAGCGCGGGGATTTGTGCGGCAGACGCCCGGCGAGCGGCAATCCCACCGGGCCGTCGCCTGAGGACGGAACCGTAGACGTAGACGTTGACGTGGTCGTTGACGTGGACTTTGACGGCGACGTCTACGTGGACTTGGACGACCCAGCGTGGACGGCTCTCCGATCCTCTTCGAGAGCAGCGCGACTACGCGCTCGAGCAGTTGGAGCCCCCGGTCGTAGCGCTCGGGCGCAACAAGCCGTCTCTGCTTCGATACGTCGAGCGACGCGGCCCCGGCGGGCTCGCGCGGCGAGGAGCTCGATGGCGCGCTGGTCCACGTCGAGACGCCGAGAACTCGACATGCCCGAGGATCGGCGAACGACGTGCGCCAGTTGCGTCGGCAGGACGCGCGTCAACGGTTCGGCCGACCATGTCCACGTAGACGTCGCCGTCAAGGTCCACGACCACGTCAACGTCAAGGTCAACGTCAACGCCAACTCGGCTCGCAGCAGCAGTTTGGTTGGCGCCTGGGATCGACACACGGGCGATGGCCGCCCTTACGTTGCGGTCCGATGGCGAGACATCAGTCACGACCTCTGTGCGGAGGTACTAGTACGTCAGGCCGGGAATGCGTATGGGCATGCCTACAGCGGCTCGAAGTGCGCGGTGAAGTGCTTCAGGAACGGCGGCGCATAGGTCATGCGCATGCCGCGGAGCTCGCGCGTGCGGCCGGCGACCTCGGCGCACACCTCGAGCATGTAGTCGACGTGGCTCTGGGTGTAGACGCGGCGCGGCAGGGCGAGGCGTACGAGCTCGAGGCGCGACGGCTCGAAGCCGCCGTCCGGGCGCGTCTTGCCGAACATCGCGCTGCCGATCTCGCACGAGCGGATGCCCCCCGCGCGGTAGAGCTCGCACGCCAGCGCCTGGCCCGGGTACTCGTGCGCCGGGACGTGGGGCAAGACGCGCCGCGCGTCGATGAAGACCGCGTGTCCGCCGGGCGGCTCCACGACGGGCATGCCGAGCTCGGCCAGGTGCTCGCCGAGGTAGCGCGTGCTCGCGATGCGGTAGGCGAGGTAGCGCTCGTCGAGCACCTCCTCGAGCCCGACGGCGAGCGCCTCGAGGTCGCGCGCGGCGCAGCCACCGTAGGTCGGGAAGCCCTCGGTCAGGATGAGCAGGTTGCGCGCCTCGGCGGCGAGCGCGTCGTCGTTCATTGCGAGAAAGCCGCCCATGTTGACGAGCCCGTCCTTCTTGCCGCTGAAGGTGCAGCCGTCGGCGAGCGCGAAGACCTCGTGGGCGATGTCCCGCACCGAGCGCTCCCGCTGACCGGGCTCGCGCTGCTGGATGAAGTAGCAGTTCTCGGCGAAGCGGCAGGCGTCGATGATGAACGGGATGCCGTGGCGCCGCAGCACCGCCGAGCAACCCCGCAGGTTCTCGAGGCTCACCGGCTGGCCACCGCCCGTGTTGTTGGTGATGGTGATCATGCCGAGCGGGATCCGGCCCTTGCGCTCACGGCACACGGCGTCGAGCCGCTCGAGGTCGATGTTGCCCTTGAAGGGCAAGGGCGAGGCGGTGTCGCGCGCGTCGGCGGTCACGAGGTCGAGCGCCTCGCCGCGGTCGTACTCGATGTTGGCGCGCGTCGTGTCGAAGTGGCTGTTGCTCGGCACCGTGGTGCCCGGCTTCACCGTG
Source organism: Myxococcales bacterium (assembly GCA_016212965.1). Lineage (GTDB taxonomy): Bacteria > Myxococcota_A > Polyangia > Polyangiales > Polyangiaceae > JACRDA01. Next base: position 2,440 of record JACRDA010000070.1, on the reverse strand, counting down.
ATCTGGAACAGGATGCGCTCGGCGGCGCGCCCCTGGTGCGTGGGGATCACGTGCTTGAAGCCGGTGAGCGCCTTGACCACCGTCTCGAAGCGGTAGAAGGAGCGCGAGCCCGCGTAGGACTCGTCGGCGATCATCATCGCGGCCCACTGCGCGGCGCTCATGGCCGCCGTGCCCGAGTCGGTGAGCAGATCGAAGGTCACGCGCTCGGCGGGCAGGGTGAACAGGTTGTAGTGGGCCTCGCCGAGCCACGCCTCCCGCTGGGTCGGCGTGGACATCGCGATGGGCTCCACCACCTTGATCTTGAAGGGCTCGATGATGGTCGTGCGGGGGCGCGGCTCGTGGTGCGGGGGCGCGCCCCCGTCCGTTGCCAGGCCACTCGGGAGGGATTCGACAGGCGTCATGGCTCGGGCATCCTGCGCCCGCTGCCAGCCGGGGCCACCGGGCCACGGGGGCGAGCGCGCCGCCGCCGTAACACACTACGCCCCGGCCCGGGGGGCGTTTCGCGGGCCGCGCGGCCCCACCAAACGCGCGCGGCGCCGTCACGCCGCCGGGGGGCGTGGGGCGCCGCATGCGTGCGCTGCGTCGTCCGGCAGCGCGCTCAGGCGCTGCGCGCGAGCCGCCGTGCGCCGAGCTCCGCCGCGGCGGGTGCCATCGGCGTCGCGTGGGGGCGCGCCTGCGGGGCGCGCTGCGGCGTGTGCACGCGCGCCGACGCGAGGATGGCCTCGCACAGGGCACCGAAGTCGTAGCCCGCGGCCGCCGCGATCTTGGGCAACAGGCTGGTCTGCGTCATGCCGGGCAGCGTGTTCACCTCGAGCACGTACTCGTTCTCGCCCGGGGTCACGAGCAGATCGACGCGCGCCGCGCCGCTGCAGCCGAGCGCCTCGGCGGCGCGCACCGCGAGGTTGCACACCCCGTGGTAGCGAGCCGCCGGCAGTCGCGCCGGCATGAAGTACTGGCTGCGGCCGGGGGTGTACTTGGCCTGGTAGTCGTACATGCCGCCGGCGGGCGCGATCTCGAGGGCGCCGAGCGCCTTGCCGTCGAGGATTCCGACCGTCACCTCGGCGCCCTGGATGAAGCGCTCGACGAGCGCGTAGTCGTCGATGGCGAAGACCGCCTCGAGGCCGCGGCCGAGCTCCGCGTGCGAGGTCGCCTTGGTGAGGGCCAGGCTCGAGCCCTCGCCGCGCGGCTTCACGATCACGGGGAAGCCGAAGCTCTGGTGCACGGCCTCGGGGTCGCGGGCGGCGTCGGAGGCGGGCACGACGTAGTAGGGCGGCGTCGGGACGTTGTGCAGCAGGAACAGCTCCTTGCTCTTCACCTTGTCCATGGCGAGCGCGCTCGCGAGCACGCCCGAGCCGGTGTACGGGATGCGCGCGATCTCGAGCAGCCCCTGCACGCAGCCGTCCTCGCCCATGCGGCCGTGCAGGGCCAGGAAGGCGGCATCGACCCGCGCCTTGCGCAGGGTCGCGACGAGGTCGAAGCGCGCTCCCGCGGCGGGCTCCGCGTGCGGAATGACGACGCGCACCACGTCGTGGCCCCGCTCCGCGAGCGCGTTCGCCACGGCGGTACCCGTGTTGAGCGACACCTCGTGCTCGCCCGACCATCCCCCCATCACCACGCCGACCCGACGCCGGTGGCTCATCTCGACTCCTCCTGTGGGGCGCTCGGCTCGTGAGGCCGCTCGGTGTGCAGTGCGTGGCTTCGGCGGGTCTTCATGCTCCGTGTGGGAAACGCCCGCCGCGCCATACCGCATGCCGCGCCACGTGTCACTCGCGTTGGGGAGCGTGCGCCCCGTGGCGCGACCGCTCCCGGCGCCGCGCCACGCCGCACCGGCGGTGAGCGCGAAGCCTCGCCCCTGCGCTAACAGGCGCCTCGCGCCCGGGCCAAGAAAACACGAGCCGAACGGCGCCCGGGCCCCGCGGTTCCCGTGAACGGTTGCGCGCCTTCGCCCGAAGCTCCGAGATTCCCAGAGGGAGCAACAGGAAGCCGGTAGGGCGGGCGGCCGCCGCCACGAGTAAGTGAACACTCGTCCCCGCAGGCAGGAGCAGGGGGTCACAAGAAGACCAGAAGACCAGAAGACGAGAGGACCAGGAGCCAAGCGTGCCGTCCCCGCGGCGCTGTCCCCAGCGCCGCCTTCTTCCCTTCTGTTCTTCTTGTGAATCCTCTGGGAAATCCAACAGGAATCGAGGGGATCTCTCAGGTGATCACGGGCACCTACGACACTGTTTTCGTAGGAGGAGGCGGGAAGACAGGAAGCCAGGACGGGGCGGCGCAGCGAGAGCCCCTACGCACTTCTCTTGGGCTTCCCGCCTTCCCGCCTTCCTGGTGCGCCAAGACGCGTCGGGGCGTGCCGACGCCTGCCTGTGTGAGGAGGATGCGATGAGCTGAGCAAGCAGAAACCTCACGTAGACGCCCCGCGGGTAGCCAACCCCGCCCGGCCAAG
>JACRDA010000072.1 GCA_016212965.1 Myxococcales bacterium | reverse complement strand
GTCTGCACGCTGCGGAGGTCGGCTCCGCCGCGCAGGAGGTGGGTCGCGAACGAGTGGCGCAGCTTGTGCGGCGACACCGGCGTGTCGATGCCGGCGGCGCGCGCGTAGCGCGCGATGTTCTGCCACACGGCCTGACGGGTGAGCCGGCCCCCGCGGGGCGACAGGAACACGACGCGCGAGCTCGCCGCGCGCGGATGCGCAGCCCGGTCGACGAGGTACTCGCCGAGGGCGGCGAGCGCGTGCTCGCCGACGGGCACGAGGCGCCGCTTCTTGCCCTTGCCGAAGGCGCTGACGATCCCGCGCTTCAGGTCGAGGTCGGCGAGCTCCACCGACACGGCCTCGCTCACCCGCAGGCCCGCGGCGTACATGAGCTCGAGGATCGCGCGGTCGCGCCGGCCGCGGGCCGTCGAGCGGGGCGGCGCCGCCAGCAGGCGCATCACCTCCTCGAAGGAGAGCACCCGCGGCAGGCGCCGACCGACGTGCGGACCGTCGACGAGCGCGCAGGGGTCCTCGGCGAGCAGCCGCTCGCGCACGAGGAAGCGGCAGAAGCCCTTGACGGCCGACAGGCGCCGCGCCGCCGAGCGCGCCGAGATGCCGCGCTCCTCCTGGTCGGAGAGGAAGCTCGCGACGGCGCCCCGCTCGAGCGCGCCGGGCGCCGTGATGCCGAGCTCCTCGGCGTGGCGCAGGAACTGGTGCAGATCCGTGGCGTAGGCCTCGACGGTGAGCGCCGAGAGCGCGCGCTCGACGCGCAGGTGGGCGAGGTAGGCGTCGAGCGCGGAGTCCACGTGCCCAGCGTAAGCGACGCTGCGACGGCGCGTGAACAAAGGCGACGGCGGAGGGCCTGCGACCCCGAGCGCCGCCGCCGAGGGCCGGGCGCGAGCGACGATGGTCCCAGGCCGCCCGCCCGGCACGTATACTGGAGCGGCATGTGCGGGCGCTTCACGCTCACGGTGGCGCGCATCGAGGCCGTGGCCGAGGCGTTCGACGCGGCGCTCGATCCGGCGGACGCCGCCGGCTACCGCCCGCGCTACAACGTGGCGCCGGGCGACCAGCACTGGATCGTGCGCCTCGCGGCCGGCGGCCGAGCGCGCACGCTCGGCCTGGCCGGCTGGGGGCTCGTGAACCACTGGGCGCCCGACGCCGCTCGCGCCTTCCAGCAGATCAACGCGCGCGCCGAGACCCTGGCGCAGCGCCGCGCCTACCGCGAGGCGCTCAAGTCGCGCCGCTGCGTGGTGCCGACGGACGGCTTCTACGAGTGGTACGGCCCGCCCGGTGCGCGGCGGCCGATGTGGCTGCGCGCCCGGGCGGGCGGGCTGCTCGCGCTCGCCGGGCTCTACGAGCACTGGACGAACCCGAAGACCGGCGAGGTGCGCACGACCTTCACGATCGTCACGACCCCTCCGAACGCGCTCGTCGCCCCGATCCACGACCGCATGCCGGCCGTCCTCGCGGAGGCGGAGATCGAGCCCTGGCTGGCCAAGGGCGACCGGCGCGTCCTGCACGCGGCACCCGATGACGCGCTCGTCGCGACGCGCGTCTCGCGCCGCGTCAACTCCGCCCGCAACGACGACCCGTCGCTGCTCGAGCCCGAGCGCGAGGAGGACGCCGGCGGGCAGCAGCGCCTGTTCGGCGGCTCGTGAGGGACCGGTCGTCCGTCGGAGAACGAACGCCGCGCGCTAGAAGGAGCCGGCGACGACCGGGATGTGCAGCTCGGCCGTCTGCTTCGCGCCGAACAGGAAGACCTCGCGCTCCGAGTAGGCCGGCCGCAGGCCGACCGGCGGGAGCCCGAGCGCGAGCCGCCCGGGCGCGAGGTCGAAGCGGCCGCGAGGCGCGCGTCCCTGGGGAGCGGTGGGGCCCGGTGGACCGGCCGGCGCGGCAGGCGGCGGAGGGCCGGCCGGGGTGACGCCCCCGTTCGGTGCGGCGGGCGTGCCGGGCTCCGCGGGAGGCGCGGGGAGCTCCTCTTCGTCCTCGTACTCGTCCTCGGCGGGGTTGTAGGCCGTGGCGTTGAGGGTCAGCACGAGAGCGGGAATGACGAGCCCGATGCCACCGGCGAGCATGTAGAGCGGCGCCTCGGCGGTGCCCTCCGCGTCGGTGATGGCCTTTTCGATGAAATAGCCGCCCACGCCCCCGCCCGCCGCCGCGAGCGGCGTGAACACGGCGTAGGGCCACCAGGCGTCCACACCCGCGGCGCCGAGCGGGATCATCACGATCTCCGCCCCGAGCAGGATCCCGCCGGCGATGCCCTTGCCGGTCGGGGACACGGGGTTTCCCGTGTCCTGCGCACGCGCCACGGCCGGAGCCAGGAGCAGGGCGCCCGCCACGGCGGCGCCCCCAAGCACACTCAAGCCTCGTTTCCACGCCATAGGTCGCCTCGCAGCCTAGCATGGGGCCCGACGCCCCGCGCTAGACTATGTTGCCGCGACGGCCGCGGTCATTTGCGCAGCCAGCTCGGATCGAGCCGCACGGCGCCGAGCTGCTCCTGGCGCTTGTTGCCCACCGGATTGCCCTGCGCGTCCACGCAGGTCAGGGTCACGATGGGATCGGACATGGGGCCGGGCGGCTCCGAGACGTCGTCCACGACGGCGGCCTCGAGCTTGCCCGGGGTCTGGCACAGGGCCAGCACCTTCGTGCCCTTGCCGACGCGCGCGAGGCCGAGCTTCGCGCGCGTCAGCTTGACCTCCTGCCCGTCGGACATGCGCCGCACGGCGACGTCCTCGCCGGTGGCGGCGCTCACCGTGCCGAGCTCGTAGACCTTCTCGCCGTCGCGCAGCGGGCCCCAGACGCGGACCCCCACGAGGGCGTTGGCCGGCGGCAGGAGCGCGCTCGTGTCGGTGGGCTTGAGCGCCTTGGCGTCCACCCACCCCGTGCGCCGGGCCGCGGACGCGAGCGCCGGCTGCCACTCGACGAGCGCCAGCCCGCCCGCCTCGCCGAGCTCGGTGAGCGCCGCGGCGTGCGGCAGGGTCTTGACCTTGGCACCCTTGGGGTCACCCTTGGCCATCAGGTCCACCCTGCCCCAGGTCCACATGGGCTTGCTCGCCCCGAGCTTGCAGCGCAGGGTGCCGCAGGTGACCCAGAAGGCCATCTCGTCGCGCGCCGCGGCGAGCTCCGCGGGCAGCGGCGGCTCGGCGCCGGGTGCGGGCGCTTGGGTCGTCTTCGGCTCCTCGCCGCTGCCGCCGGCGGCCAGGCGCGCGAGCTTGTCCTGCATCTTCTCGAGCTCCGTGCGGTCGTCCTCGAACACCACCACCGGCGGCGACCAGCGACCGAGCGCGAGGAGCGCGTCGAGGCTCTTGAGATCGTCGGCGCTCGCCGCCTTCTTCTGCGTGGCCGTCGCGACGGCGGCCTTCACGTCCGCGGCGATACCGTCGCGCACCTGCGCGAGCACGCTGCGATACTCGGCTGCGCCCGCCTGACCGCTCTTCACGAGCGCGTCCACCTTGTCGAGCGCCTCGGCCCAGGCGCGGCGGCCGAGCGGCTCCTCGAGCGCCTTGCGGAGCTCCGCCTTGACTGCCCCGCCGAGCAGCTCGGCGAGCGCCTTGGCGTCGGCCGCCTCGAGGGCCTTCTTCGCCTCGGCCGAGCTGCCGAGCTCGCGCGCCTCGGAGAGCTTGCCGGCCTCGACGAGGCCCGCCAGGCACTGCTCGATGGGCTTCGAGACCAGCTTCTTCACGAAGGCGGTGAAGCCGGGCGTCGGCGCGCCCTCCACGAGCTTGCCGGCGAGCTTCAGCGCCGGGGCGCACTTGCCGTCCGCGGCCGTCTCGACGACCTCGGGTGCCAGACTCTTGGCTTGCTGCTCGTCGCAGAGCTCCGCGGCGACGCGGATCTCCTCGCGCACGGCGGTGTCGGCGTAGCGCTCGGCCTGCACGAGCAGCTCGCGCGCCGTGTCGTAGTCGTGCGCCTCGCGCGCCTCGTCGCTCTTCACGACGAGCTCGCGCGCCTTGCGCGGGTCGGTCTTGCCCTGTTCGAGGCCGGCGTGCTTGGGCCCTGGTTTGTCGCCGCCGTCGCACCCAGCCGCGAGCGCACCGAGCCCGAGCGCTGCGCCGAGGAAGAACGCTGCTCCCCGCATCATGTCGTCACACCTCCGGCGTGTGGCCCGCGGTGGTGGCTGCGCACGGTGTATCCGTACGCCATCCGGGCCCGCCTGCCCCCGTTTGCGAGGGCAGCTGCCGTGGGACGCGCCAGGCGCACCGCCTTCGTGCGAAGGGCTGGCGCCGAGCCACACGTACGAGATGGTGCGTAGCCCCCCGCGCTGCGAGGCGCAAGGCTCGGCTCAGCGGTCGAGCCACTCCGCCTTGTTGCGCAGCCCGCCGAGCGGGCCGTTCCGGGTGCCGCCCGTCGGCGCACCGCCGACGTCGAGACAGGCCACGTGGACCATCGGGTCGTCGCCGGTCTCGATGACCGCCTCGATGCGGCCCGGGTCCTCGGCGAGGGCGCCCTTGCACTGCGCGAGCACGCGCGTGCCCGGGTCCACCAGCCCGAAGTGGAGCGTGGCGCGCGGCACCGTCACCTCCTGGTGGTCGGCCAGGCGCCGCACCGTGGCGTTCGTCTCGTCGGCGGAGACCACGGTGCCGAGCTCGAGGTTCGCCTCGCCCTTGCGGAGCGGACCCCACACGCGCAGGCCCACGAGGGCCTCGCCCGGGGGCAAGAGGCGGCGCGTGTCGTCGGTCTTCACCTCCCCGGTGCGCACCCAGCCCGCGGCGCGCCCGGCGAGCTCGGCGAAGCCGCGCGACGACACCTGCGCCTCTGCGCCCTCGAGGACGAGCGCCCAGCCCTTCGTGTCCGCGATTTGCCAGAGCGGCGTCCCGTGCGCGAGCTTTCGCTCGGCGGCGGAGGGCTCCGTCGCGGGCTGGAGCCCGACCGCGCCGAAGGTCCACAGCCGGCGCGGCGTGGAGGTCTTGCACTTGAGCTCGCGGCACTCGATCCAGACCGCCAGGGCCCGGCGCGCGAGCCTCAGCTCCTCGGGCCAGGGCGCACCCTCCCCCGAGCCGTCGGCCGCGCGCCAGCCTCCCTCTGCGATGAGCGCGTCGACCTCCGCGAGCACCGCCTCGGGACTCGCGCTGCCGACCTTTTCCTTGCCCGGAGCCTCCTTGGCGCGGGCCACGACCTGCCCCACGAGCCCGGCCTGCAGCTCCGCGAGCAGCTTCTGGCGCTCGCGCCGGCCGATCTTGTCGCGCGCCACGAGATCGTCGATGCGGCCCTTCGCCTCGGACCACTTGCGGGCCTCGAGCAGCGGACGAAGCTCGGTCATCACCTCGTCGACGACGAGCTTCGTCACGGCGTCCGCCACCGCACCAAAGGCGGCCGCACCGAGCAGTTCCTCGCTGCGCGCCTTGTCGAGCAGGCGGCGCACGAGCGTCTTGCCGTCGGGCTTGGCCAGCGCCGCTTCGAGGCAGCTTCGGAGCGGCGCCTCGGTGGCTTTGCGGATGATGGCGGACATGGTGCCGTGCGCGCGGTCGTGCGCCCGGGCGGTCTGGCCGAGCGCGAGCTGGCAGTCGCCCTTCTGCGCCGCCGCGAGCACCGGCGCCACGAGCGCCTCGGCCTCGACGGCGTCGAGCTCGGCCGCAAGCTTGTCGATGTCGGCGCGCACCGCGTCGTCCGCGTAGCGCCCTGCGTCGGCGAGCAGCTGGCGCGCCTCGTAGAGCTTGCCCGCGGCGCGCGCCTTCTCGGCCCGGCCGAGCGTCTCGCGGGCGCGCTCCGGATCGACGGGGACGGCGCCGGAGGACGGGCTCGAGCTGCTCTTGCCGATGAACTGGCAGCCCGTCGTCGCGAGCGGGAGCGCGGCGGCGACCGAGCCGGCGAGGACCACGCGGAGCGCGCTTCGGTACATGGGACCTCCTGTGCGGGTCAGTGGCCGGGCATGGCCGCGCCGAGGATGGCGCGCCGGAAGCGCCGCAGGCGAGCCTGCACCGCGCCGAACACGCTCGTGTCGGGGTAGCGTCCAGCCTCGTCGATCTCGCCGGCCGGCACGCCGGTGAGCAGCTCCACGCCCTCCTCGACGGTGTCGATGGCGATGATGTGGAACTTGCCCGTGCCGACGGCCTCGACCACGTCGCGCCGCAAGTTGAGCGCCTCCTTGTTGCGCGACGGGATGAGCACGCCCTGGTCGCCGGTGAGCCCCTTGGCGACGCACACGTCGTAGAAGGACTCGATCTTCTCGTTGATCGCGCCGACCGGCTGCACCGCGCCCTGCTGGTCCACGCTGCCCGTGACGGCGAAACGCTGGCGGATCGGGATGCCCGACAGCGAGGAGAGCAAGCTGTAGAGCTCGGTCGTCGAGGCGCTGTCGCCGTCGATGGCCTCGTAGGTCTGCTCGAACACGAGCGAGGCACCGAACATGAGCGGCTCGTGCTGCGCGAAGCGCCGCGCGAGGTAGCCTTTGAGGATGAGCACGCCCTTCGAGTGGATGGGCCCGCTCATCTCGACCTCGCGCGCGATGTTCACCGGCCCCTCCATGCCGGGGTAGGTGACGGCCGTGACGCGGCACGGCTTGCCGAAGGTCTGGGGCCCGTCGCTGATGACGCTGATGGCGTTCACCTGCCCGATCCGCTCGCCCATGACCTCGATGCGGATGGTGCCGTCGCGCAGGAGGCGCTGCACCTCGTCCTGGAAGTAGCGCGAGCGCCAGTGGGCGGCCTCGAGCGCCTCGCGCACGAGCAGGGCGTCGACGCTGACGAGCTGCTTGCGGCGCGCCACGTAGGCCGCCTCGGTGGCCACCTCGGCGATGAGCCCGAGCTGGGCCGAGACCTTCGTCTGGCTCTCGATGAGGCGCGCGCCGTAGGTGAGCAGCTCGCACACCGCGTCGGCGGTGAGCGGGGGCAGCGCGCGCGAGCGCAGAAATCCGGCGAGGAACGCCGGGTAGGTGTGCAGCGCCTCGTCGACGCCGAGCGCGTGCTCGAAGCGCGCCTGCACCTTGAACAGCTGCGCGAACTCGGGGTCCGCCTCGTGGAGCTCCTGGTAGAGCGCCGGGCTGGCCACGAGCACCACTTTCACGTCGATCGGGATCGGCGGGAACAGGAGATCCTCGACCGTGCCGCGGAAGTAGGAGGGGTCGTGCTCCGGCACGATGAAGCGGCTCGCGAGCAGGCACGCCTTCAGCTGCTCGTACACGGCCACGTTCTTGATGAGCGCGTTGCCGGCCAGGATGAGAAAGCCGCCGTTCGCCTGGTGCAGGGCGCCCGGGACCGCGAAGCCCGGCTCGGGCGGGAAGCTCGAGTCGGGCGGCACGTGGCTGCGACCGAAGACGGCGCCGAGCGTGGGGTACGCGACCTCGATCACCGGCGCGCCCGAGCCGGGCTCGTGCTCGGTGAGCAGGGTCGGGATGGTGAGGCCGCGCGCCAGGGTGGGCGACTCGTCGCTGCGCGCCTCGTCGACCAGGTGGCGGATCTCGCGCACCACGACCTTCTCGACGTCCCCGAGGAAGCCCCGGATGTCCGGGCGCAAGGCATAGGTCTCGACGACCGGCGCGAAGCAGGTGCGCACCGACTCGAGCAGCAGGCGCTTGAGCTCGCTCCGGAGCTCGCGCTCGACGTCCTCCTGGATGTCGACGAGCTTGTCCTCGAACTCCTCGACGGCCGCCGCGATCGCGCGCAGGGCCTCGGGGCTCGGCTCCTCGCTCGAGGCGCTGGTGACCTTGACCTCGTCCTCCTCGCGCGCGACGTCGAGCCCGAGCGACTCACCGACCTCGCGCAGGGCGTCCTCGAGCTCGCCCTCGCGCTCGCGCGAGCGCCGCTCGATGCGGTTGCGGGCGTGCTTGAAGCGCTCGCCCTCGACGACGCCGCGCAGGGCCTCGACGAGCTTGCCGTGGAGCTCCTCCATCGCGATGACGAAGGGGCGCCCCTCGCCGGCGGGCAGGTTCAGGACTTTCGGCTCGCTCGGCTTGGTGGGGTTCGGCAGGAGCAACAGGTCGTCGGGCGTGGGGCGCGCCCGCGCGAGCCGCTGCGCCACCGAGCGGGTGCTGAAGGTGCGCCCGGTGCCCGGGTCGCCGACCGCGACGACGTGAAAGCGAGGCTGGCGCACGTCGAGACCGAACTCGAGCGCGCGGAGCGCGCGGCCCTGCGAGGCGATGCCGGAGAGCGGCACCACGTCCTCGGTCGTCTGCATCTGGAGGCGACTCGGGTCGATGAGGAGCCGGCACTCGCCGGACGTGAGTGCGTGGACGGCCATGGTCTCCTTGTGAAAGGCCGCCACGGGGCGACCGTGCCGAACCGTAGCATCGCCGTCGACACCCTGATGCTGCTCATGCGTTCCGCAGCCGGGCCGACGCACCCGGTGGGCCGCGAGACGTGGTTGCTGCGCCCCGGTGGCACTGCTACGAGTGCCCTCCTCGTGTCGACGCCCATCGACCCCCCAGGCCCGCGACAGCCCACGCGGCTAGGCGGTGCCCCCGTGCCCTACACGCGACCGGCGCGGGCGGCGCACCGGGTCGGTCCCGTGCGCGAAGTGGGCTGGGACGGCCCGCCGGGCGAGGAGCTCGGCGCCTACGACGAGCTCGGGACCGACCGCGAGCCGGCGCTGGAACCCATCGCCATTCCCATGCGTTCGGGCGAGATCCCTCAGGATCTGTATGAGGAGCCCTGGGAGCCGCCGTACCTGACGCCGCGCAGCCCGCGGCGCGGCGGCGCGCTCTTCGGTCTGCACGCCAGCACGGGCACCCCGACCCCGGGTGTCTCGGCGGCGCGCACGCCGGTCCCGCCTCAGGGCCGCGGCGCCGGGTCCGAGGGCCAGCGGCGGCGTGACGAGGCGCGCGCGCGCCTCGGGCTCGTGCCGCACTCGGCGCCCTTCCCGCTCGGGCCGTTCGCCCGCAAGCGACGCTCCGACGGCAACGCCCAGGCGACCACCGGCAACGCGGTGACCCTGCCGTCGGGTCGGGCGCGAAGCGCGCCGGCGATCTCCCCGCGGATGACCGCGGTGTTCGGCGGGCTCTTCGGGCTCGCGACCGTGGCGTCGATCTTCGCGCTCCTCATCCAGATCTTCCCGGTCAAGGACCGGCGCGCCGAGGCCGATGCCGCCGAGAGCCGTGCCGCCGAGGCGCAGGCGGCCGCCGCGACCGGCGCGAACCCGCCCGCGAGCCGCAAGAAGGTGCGCACACCGATCCCCGGCCCGTGGCGCCTGTCCGCGCTCAAGGGCGACCCGACCGTGCGCATCGTGAGCGGCACGATGAAGCGCCGCGCCTTCGTCGACGCCCTGTCGGAGGCCAAGGTCCCGAAGGCCCAGGCGTTCCGCATCCTGAAGGCGCTCGACGGCGTCCACAAGTTCGACCACTGCGGCAACAAGGACAAGTTCTCGGTCGCGCAGAAGCGCGGCACCGGCGACGTGCTCGCCTTCGAGTACGAGGTCAGCCCGACCGAGATCTACCAGGCGCGCGCCGACGCGGGCGGGCTCCTGCGCGGCGAGCAGCTCGACCTCAAGGTCAAGCAGGAAGAGGTCGTCGTCGCGTTCTACGTCGGCAAGGACGTGAAGCGGAGCTTCGAGGCGTCGGGCTTCGAGGAGGGGCTGCTCGACCGGCTCAACGACGCCTTCAACGGGCGCACCTCGACCGAAGCCTTCCAGGAGGGGGGCGTCGTGCGCGCGGTCGCCGTCGAGACCACCGCGCTCGGCCTGTTCGTGCGCTACGACCGGCTCCTGGCGGCCGAGTACCGCCCGCCGGACCCGTCGCAACCGCCCCTCCGCGCCTACTTCCTCGATACCGACGGCACCCGCAGCTACGTGGACGAGAAGGGCCGGCACCCGGCGGCGGCCGGTTGGCGCACGCCCGTCCCGAACGCGCCCGTGACGTCGCTCTGGAACCCGAAGCGCATGCACCCGGTGCTCCACACCGTGACGCCTCACCAGGGCGTCGATTACGGCGCGCCCACGGGCACTCCGGTGTACGCCGCGTTCCGCGGCACCGTCGAGTCGGTGGGGCCTGCCGGAGCCAGCGGCAACCTCATCACCATCCAACACCCGGGCGGCATCACGACGGGCTACGCGCACCTCTCGCGCTTCGCGCCGGACATCAAGGTGGGCACCAAGGTCGGCACCCGCCAGCTCATCGGCTACGTGGGCACGACGGGCCGCTCGACGGGGCCGCACCTGCACTTCAGCGCCAAGAAGGACGGCCAGTTCTTCGACCCGCAGACGCTCAGGCTCGACGCCACGAAGCTCCTGCCAGTGGCCGACCGGGGCACCTTCCTCACGGTCAAGGGCGAGCTCGACGGGCGCCTCGACGCGATCCCCCTGCCCGAGCCCATCGCGGAGGTCGAAAAGCCGGCGCTCGTCGACGCGGCGGACGGCGCCGGCAGCGATCCGGGCGACGCCGACGAGGGCGACGCCGAGGCCGCCGACGAGGGCCCGAGCCCGGACAAGAGCGCCAAGCCTGGCGCGTCGGACAAGGACAAGAAGCGCCCCAAGAAGCTCGCCTCCGACGACGGCACCGACGGCGGCGGCGACAGCCTGGTCGGCGCCGACCTGTCGCGCGAGCCCGAGTGATGCCCCGGGGGACCGCGGTGGTCGGCGCGCTCGCCGTGGCGCTCGTGACCGGTTGCGTGAACGGGCCGGTGAGCGGCTCGCTGCGCTTCGCGGTGGCGGTGAGCTCGAGCCCGACGGGCGCGCTCGCGGGGACGAGCCCGGCCGGCGAGCCGCAGGGCTGGGCGAGCTTCGCTGCCCGCTACACCGAGGCCTGCGGCACCCCGCGCGAGTTCATCGTCCACCGCGTCACCTTGACGCGGCCCGACGGCGCGCCGCTCGAGCAGCTCTTCGGTGGCCCGGTCGAGATCGGGCTCGCGCGCGCCGAGCGCCCGGGCCATGCGCCGCTCGGCCGCATCGACGCGCCCGAGGGAGAGGCGGCCAAGGTCGAGCTCGACGAGCCGGCGGACGACTGTCGGGCCTGCAGCGTGAAGCTCGAGGGCCCGGCCGCAGCTCGGGACGGCGCCGGCAAGCCCACCGTCGTCGGCGTGCGCCTCGACCTCACGGCGTACTGCGCGGCGTCGGTGCCGTGACGGCGCGCGAGCCCGCCGCTCGGATCAGCCGTGGCCGCTCCCGGGCGCCGGGGTCAGGCGCAGCTCGAAGGCCGTGCCGCGGCCGTCCTCGCCGGCGGGGCTGACGACCCGGACGCTGCCGCGGTGGGCGAGCGCGACGTTCTTGACGAGCGCGAGGCCGATGCCGCTGCCGCGCGCCCGCACCTCCCGCGCCTGGCGGCCGCGCTCGAAGCGCTCGAAGATGCGGTCCCGCTCCTCGACGGGGATGCCCGGGCCGCGGTCGGCGACGCGCACGAGCACGCCGCCGTTGTCGGGGCGCACCTCGACCTCGACGACCTCGGTGCCGGCAGCGTACTTGAGCGCGTTGTCGATCATGTTCATGACGGCGAGCTCGATGGCCCGCGCGTCGCACACGGCGGGGCTCGGCGTCGAGACGAGCTTGATGCTCATGGTCTGCTGCTCGGCGCGGTAGCGCAGGAGCTCGACGGCCCGCGCGACGGCGCTCACCACGTCGCACGCGGCGAACTCGTACGCGCTCTTGCCGCGCTCGACCTTGGCGAAGTCGAGCACGTTGTCGATGAGCGCGCTCAAGCGCTCGCTCTCGCCCACGATGATCTGCAGGTACTCGCGGCGCTTGTCCTCGCTCGCGACGCGACCCGTGAGCAGCATCTCGCCGAACATGCGCACCGACGCGAGCGGCGTCTTGAGCTCGTGGGAGACGTTGGCCACGAAGTCGCTCTTCAGGGCTGCGAGGCGCCGCTCCTGGATCGAGCCGCGCACCACGATGGCGACCCCCACGATGGCGATGAGCATGGCCACGGCCACCACCAGGAGCTGGACCAGGCGCTGGCGCACGGCGCGGTCCGCGAGCCCCTCCGAGCTCGTGAGCGCGACCTGCAGGCGCCACTTGTGCAGCGTCGCCGGGAAGTGCAGGCCCACCATGATGCCGCCGGCCTGGATCGGCGGCCCGAACAGGATGCGCCCGTCCTCGTCGATCACGTTCATGCGGCTCGAGCGATCGATGTCGCGGTACAGCCGCGGCATGAGCTCGCCGACGATGGCCCCGACGTCGTGGCACGCGATGACGACGTAGCGCACGCCGCGCACGCTGCGCTGCCAGTAGCTGAGCAGGTAGCTCTGGCCGGCGTCGACCTGGTGCAGGTACCGCAGCTCCTCGGCGGCCGCCGCGCCGAGGTCGAGGTTCGGCAGCAGCCGCTGCACGAGCACGCGCCGCAGGCGGTCGTCGTCCGGGCCGGGCTGCCGCGCCGCGAAGGCCGCCACCTCGGGGTCGGGCACGCCGAGGGTCACCACCACGAGCGCGCGCACCGTGGGCGTCTCGCGCGGCGCGGTCGGCAGCCCGCGACGCAGCGCCGCGAGGCGCGCGACGTCGACGCTCGCCATGAGCGCGTTGTCCTCGGCCAGGATCGCCTTGTCGAGGCGGTCGGTGCGCTCCTCGGCGAGCGCGTAGGTGGCGTCGAACACCGATTGCTGACGGGCCTTCTCGATCTGCACGGTGGTGCGCAGGGCGGCCGCGCCGAGCAGCAACACGGCGACGACGATCGCCGGGATGAGCGCGAAGTAGAACACCCGCTCGCGCAGGCTGCGGGGCGATCGGCGCGCCATGGGGGGGTCCGGGCGACGACGGCGGGCGCGCGGATCAGGCGAGCCCCTGCATCACCGTCTCGGGCTCCAGCACGACGCTGCGCTCCGCGAGGAACTCGCCGTACTGCCGGCCGATGTAGGTGAGCGCATGGCCGTCCGAGTCGCTGAAGGGGCGCCCGTCGATCGGATTGCAGAGCTCGATGAGGCCGAGGTAGCGCCCGCCGTGCTCGATGGGCGCGCAGGCGAGGCTGGTCGGCGCCACGCCGATCCGAGCCCACTTGCCGTCGAGGCCGGCCTCGGCGGCCGGCACGAGCTGCGCTCGGCCCGAGCGCATCGCCGTCTGCGCCACGCGGTTGCCCTCGGGCAGGCGGTAGAGCAGGCCGCTCTTGTCTCCGCCGACCTGCCGCACCACGACGAACTCGCGGCGGTTCATGTCGAACAGCGAGAGCACGCCGACGGCGCAGGGCAGCTTCTGCAGGGCGAGATCGAGCACGAAGTCCGCACCCTCGAAGGCGCCCGCGAGGAAGTGCAGATCGCTCATGGCCTCGAAGAGGTCGGTGAGCAGGTCGTCGCCCGTCACGCGCACCGCGTCGGCGGGGATGGGCTTCGGCACGTAGGTGCGCGCGCGCTCCTCGGCCGGGACGGGTGGCGTCGGCTGCGCGCGCAGGCCCGGACGCGAGGGGGTGCCCTGCGCGGCCATCGCCGCGCGCGGCTGCGACCCGGGCGCGGGCGCACTCGGGGTGCGAGGCACGGGGGCGCCACCGGGGCTCGCCACCGACGGAACCGGCGCGAACGGAGGCGGGCTCCCGGCGGCGAAGCCGAGCGCCGGACCGGCGGGGGCGAGCGCGGGGGGCACCGCTGCGGCGACC
>JACRDA010000071.1 GCA_016212965.1 Myxococcales bacterium | reverse complement strand
GTGTGGAGGTCGACATGATGCGCAACACGGGTCTAGGCATCGGCGCGGCGCTGGTGCTCGGTGGGGTCTTCTGGGCGGCGTGCGACGGCTCGGGCGACACGAACGGCAACACGACGACCACGGGCGCAGGCGGCGGCGGAGCCACGACCAGCAGCTCCACCACGACCGGCATGGGCGGCTTCATCCTCAACGGGGGCAACGGCCAGGGCGGGGGCATCAACGGCTGCGACCCGCAGTCGTTCACGCTGCAGCAGGCGCCGCCGGCCGAGGTGTACCTCGTGCTCGACCGCTCGGGCTCGATGACGGCGCCGGGCAACACGCCGGGCCTGAACCGCTGGCAAGAGGTGAACGCCGCCGTCGACACGGCGCTCACGCAGTTCGACAGCCAGGTGCACTTCGGCCTGCTCATGTACCCGGCGGACGACACCTGCGGGACCTCGGGTCCGCAGGTGAAGTTCGGCCCGGACAACAAGGGCTCGATCACGACGGCGCTCGCGGCCGCGGTGCCGGCGGGCGGCACGCCGACGGCGGCGGCGCTCAACAACGCCGCCGCGTCGCTCACGGCGCTCGGCAGCCCCGAGTCGACGAAGTTCATCGTCGTGGCGACCGACGGCGGGCCGAACTGCAACTACTTCCAGTCGGCGCAGCCGGCGTGCAGCTGCACCTACGCGTCCGCGCCGGAGTGGTGCTGCACGAACTACCCGCAGGCGTGCGTGTTCGGCAACAACTGTCTCGACGACCAGGGCACGCTCGACGTCATCGACCACCTGCACACGGACCTCGGCATCGACACCTTCGTCATCGGCCTGTCGGGCACGAGCGAGTACGCGAGCCTGCTCGACGCGATGGCGCTCGCGGGCGGGCGCCCGCAGGTGGGGGCGCCGACCTCGTACTACGTGGCGAGCGACCAGGTCTCGCTGCAGGCGGCGCTGCAGAGCATCGCGGTGAGCGTCATCTCCTGCCAGATCGAGCTCGGGCAGGCGCCCCAGGTGCCGCTCGGCGTCGCCGTCTACGTCGACGGCGTGCTCCTCACGCACGACACGTCGCAGTCGAACGGCTGGGACTACACCGACGCCACCAACACCGTCATCGAGCTGTTCGGCGCGGCCTGCACCACGCTGCAGGACGGCAACGAGCACACGGTGACGGCCACCTTCGAGTGCGAGATCCGCTGAGGAGCACGACCATGGTGAACAAGACGACTTCCATGCGCGTGGTTCTCGGCACGCTGCTCGTGGGGCTCGCGGCGGCCTGCAGCGGCACCGACGAGAACAGCGGCACCGGCGGCGGCGGAGCCGGTGCCACGACCACGACGAGCAGCACCAGCACCTCGTCGACGACGAGCACGCTCGACCAGGATCAGGACGGCGACGGCTTCACGCCGCTCGACGGGGACTGCGACGATCTGCAGCCCAGCATCTTCCCGGGCGCGGCCGAGGTGTGCAACGACCTCGTCGACAACAACTGCAACGGCGCGACCGACGAGTCGGAGCCGGACGGCGACGGCGACGGCTTCGGCCCGTGCGCCGGCGACTGCGACGACGGCAACCCGAACGTGAGCCCCGCGGCGACGGAGATCCCGGGCGACAACGTCGACAACAACTGCGACGGGGTGGTGGACGCCGACTTCGACGGCGACGGCTACACCGTGGCGCAGGGCGACTGCGACGACGCCGACCACGACGTCCACCCGGGCGCGCTCGAGACCTGCTTCGACGGCGTCGACAACGACTGCAACGGTGCCACCGACGCCGCGGAGCCGGACCAGGACGGCGACGGCCTCGGGCCGTGCGGCGGCGACTGCGACGACACCGACCCGAACGTGCACCCCGGCGCGGCCGAGGTCGGGGGCAACGGCGTCGACGACAACTGCGACAACCTCGTCGACGAGGACGTCGACGCCGACGGCTGGACCGTCACGAACGGCGACTGCGACGACGCGGATCCGACCGTCAACCCGTCGATCCTCGAGGTCTGCAGCGACAACATCGACAACGACTGCGACGGCACCGTCGACACGGACTGCCTGACGCCGTGCGAGCTCGCGGCGCTCACGCGCTCGAACGTCGGGTGCGACTACTACCCGACGGTGACCGCCAACTCGCTGCTCACCGGCCCCGCCGCTCCGGGTGCCACGGGCTTCCACTTCGCCGTCGCCATCTCGAACACGAGCAACCAGGCGGCGGGCTACACCATCACGCGCGGCGCGCTGTCCATCGCGTCGGGCTCGGTCGCCGCGAACAGCGTGGCCATCGTGCAGCTGCCGTGGGTGAACGAGCTGCGCGCCTCGGGCGCCTCCATCAAGAGCCTGGCGAGCGCGAACAACGGTGCCTATCACCTCGTGTCCGACCGGCCCGTGACCGTGTACCAGTACAATCCGCTCGAGTACGCGGCCGGCGGCAGCTTCTCGTACACGAACGACGCCTCGCTGCTCTTCCCCACCAACGCCTGGACCGGCGACTACCGGGTCGCGGCGCGCAACACCTGGAGCGGCTACTCGGGCTTCTACGCCGTCGTCGCCAGCCAGGACGCCACCACGGTGACCCTCACCCCGTCACCGACCGGAGGCAGCGTCATGGCCGGCGGAGGCGTCGCTGCCAACGGCACCGGCACCATCCAGATGAACCGCGGCGACGTGCTCCAGGTCTTCTCGAGCACGAGCGGTACACCGGATCTGACCGGCACGCACGTCACGGCGGACAAGCCCATCGCGGTGATCGGCGGCCACAACTGCACCAACGTCCCGGCCAGCATCCCGTATTGCGACCACATCGAGGAGTCGATTCCGCCCGTCGAGACGCTGTCGAGGAGCTACGTGGTCGTCTCGCCGTGGATCTCCAACAACACGCAGAAGGCGGAGCTCGTGCGCGTCATCGCCACGGCTGACAACACGACCTGGACCTACGACCCACCGCAGGCCGGGTGGCCCACCTCGCTCGCCACCGCCGGCAGCTACGTCGAGCTGCCGCAGAGCGCGGCGAGCGTCGCCATCACGGCGGACGCGAAGATCCTCGTCGCCGCGTATCTGCTCGGGCAGAACGCCGGCGGCGGCTCGGGCGATCCGGCGATGACGGTGGCCGTGGCGACCGAGCAGTACCGCGACAACTACCTGTTCCACGCGCCGACCAACTACGACACGAACTTCGTCGACATCATCGCTCCGACCGGTGCGGCGGTGTCGCTCGACGGTGCCGCGCTGCCCCCCGGGTCCTTCAGCGCGATCGGAGGGACCGGGCTGTCGGCGGGGCACTTCCCGCTGTCGAACGCCGGCAACGGCAACCACAACGTCACCTCCGCGGAGCGGGTCGGTATCAACGTGTACGGCTACGGCCAGTACACGAGCTTCTGGTACCCGGGTGGCCTCGACCTCGCGGCCATCCCGAACAACTAGACCACCAGCCGAGCGCGCTCGCCGGGGCGCGCTGCGACCGAGCAGCCCATCGACCGGCGCGCCGCGCTGCGGTAGGACTCGCGCATGAGTCGCATGCTCCTCGGTCTCGGCGCTCTCGGTCTGCTGTGCGCGGCGTGCCCGGGCAAGGCCACGACGCCGCCCACGGGCGGCACCTCGGTCGTCGTCACCGCGGCGCCCTCGCCCTCGCCGGCGGCGCCGACGGTGAGCGTCGCCCCGCAACCGAGCCCGACCGGGGCGCCCTCCGTGAGCGCGAGCGCGGAGCCGGGCCCCGTGGCCACGCCGAGCGTCGTGCCGACCGGGGTGCCGTCCGGCTCGGGCAGGCCCCCCTGGGGCGGCAAGCCGAACATCGTGAGCGGCACCGAGCCCTGCAAGACCGACGCGGACTGCGTGCCGGCGAGCTGCTGCCACGCGGCGAGCTGCACGAGCAAGGCTCACGCGCCCCAGTGCCAGCAGGTCATGTGCACCGCCGACTGCCGCGGCGGGACGATGGCCTGCGGTGGTGGCTGCCTGTGCCAGGACGGCAAGTGCGCCGCCCGGATGGCCCACTGACGGGACGGCGCTCGAGCGCGTGCGTCAGGCCGCGGCGCTCGCGCCCCGTCGCGCGCGGGCCGCGACGAGGGCGCGCACCAGGCGCTCGCTCACGGCGAAGGCGTCCTTCACGCAGCCGTTGACCGACACGCCGCGGTAGGCGGCGCCCGTGAAGTACAGGCCCGTCGACGAGCGCTCGAGGCGCTCGACCTCGGCCACGCGCTCGAGGTGGCCGATGGTGTACTGCGCGATGCCGCGCCGCCACGAGTAGTCCTGGCGCAGGCGCGGCGCGCCGTGCGCGCCGAAGAGCGTCGCGAGGTCGTTCTGGACGACCCCCTCGAGCTCGTCGGGCGACAGATCCACGATGCCCGGATCCTGCGCCCCGCCGAGGATCAAGCGCAGCAGGCGCGCCCCCTCGGGCGCCTGCCCCTCGAAGATGCGGTCCGAGCACAGGGCGCCGAGCGCGCGCACCGGCTCGCCGCGGCGCACGAGCACGCCGAAGCCCTCGAGCGGGCGGTCGAGGCTCTCGAGGGCGTAGCCGCGGCACGCCACGGTCACGCCGGCGTACGGGATCGCGGCGAGCGCCGCCTGGGCGCGCGGGTCGAGCGCGGCCACGAGCTCCGCGGCCGCGGGCGCCGGGACCGCGACCACGATGGCATCGGCGGCGAGCGTCTCGGCTCCGACCCGCACACCGAAGCGCTCGCCGTCGCGCGTGACGGCGGTGACACGAGCGCCGGTGCGCACGGCTGCCGCGAGCTCGCTCGCGAGGCGCAGGGTGAGCTCGCCCATGCCCTCGGGGAAGGTGTGCAGTGTGCCGCCGGGACCGGCCGGCCCGCCGCGCGGTGTCGGGCGTGTCTCGCCGGCGGCCTTCGCGGCCTTCGCGGCGCGCCGCGCCCGCAGCCCGCGCGCGAGCATGGCGCGGAACAGGCCGCCGTGCT
The DNA here is from genome assembly GCA_016212965.1 of Myxococcales bacterium. Taxonomy (GTDB): domain Bacteria; phylum Myxococcota_A; class Polyangia; order Polyangiales; family Polyangiaceae; genus JACRDA01. The sequence continues at coordinate 79,197 of JACRDA010000071.1, read as the reverse complement.
CCGCCTCGAGCTCGGCCATCTTGGGGAAGGCGGCCTTGAGCGACAGGGTGCGCGAGTCGCCCGCGAAGATGCCGCTCACCATCGGGTCGAGCAAGCTCGCGGCGAAGCCCGCACCGAGGCGGCGCGTGCCGAACTCGGCTACGCTCTCGTCCGTGCCGTCGCGGCGCTGCGGCACGAAGGGCTCGAGCCCCATGCGCAGCTTGGTGCCGAGCGTCACGGCGTCCGAGCCGAGGAAGCGGAGCGGCGACATCTGGAGCTCGCGCAGGCGGGCCGCGCGCATGATGTAACGGCGCGCGGCCTCGGGGCGGGCGCGCCTGAGGCGGCTCGCGAGCCCGACGCGCTCGACGAGCTCGAGCGTCCGGGGCTCGTTGTCGAGAAAGCCGTTCGGGCCGTGCTCGCACAAGAAGCCGTCGACGCGGTCGCTGCGCGTGTGGCCGCCCGCGACCCCGTCGGACTCGAGCACCGTGAGCTCGATCGGCGCGCCCGCCTCGGCCGCGCGCGCGCGCACCAGCCACGCCGTCGCGAGCCCGGCCACGCCGCCGCCTACCACCACGACCTTCGCGGGCGTGCTCATGCTGCCTCGGCCTTCTGCTGCAGGGCCATCGCCGCGACGATGCGCGCGAAGGCCGGGTCCGCGTTGAACGACGCCACGCGCACGACCTTCTCGATGCCCCCGGTGCGCGCCAGCTCGCACGCCACGATGTCGAGGTCGTAGAGCGTCTCGAGGCAGTCGGCGACGAAGCTGAGGGGCACGATGACGAGCGGCGCGCGGCTCACGCGCGCGAGGCGCGGCACTTCCTCTTCGAGGTAGGGCTTCGTCCAGGGCAGGGGCCCGAGCTTGCTCTGGTACGCGAGCGACCACTCGGTGCCGCGCGGCAACAGGGCCGCGACCGCGCGCGCTGTCGCTCACGCGCTCGGGGTAGTCGTCGCCGCGCTTGACGTCGCGCATCGGGATGCCGTGAGCGGTGAACAGCACGCGCGCCCCGCGCCCCGCTTCGGCGAGGCCGTCGCGCGCCATCGAGGCCCACAGGCCCACGATGTCGGCGCGTGCCCCGAAGGCGGGCACCGACTCGAGCGACAGCCCGAGGCGCGTCGCCACGCGCCGGGCCTCGAGCAGCACCGAGCCCGTCATGGCCGTGGTGTGGTGCGGGAAGAGCGGCAGCACGCGCACGCGCTGCACGCCGTGGGTGTCGAGGCTGCACAGCGCCTCCTCGATGTGGGGCGAGCAGTAGCGAAACGCCGTCTCGACCCGCAGCGCGGCGCCCGCCGGCAGCGCCGCGCGCACGCCGCTCGCGAGCTCGGCCGTGTGGCGCCCGAGCGGCGAGCCGCCGCCGACCTGCTCGTAGCGCTTGGCCACGTGTGGCGCTCGCCACCGGGCCAGCCAGCGCGCCGCCGACGGCCGGGCGAGCGACGGCAGCGGCAGGATCGCCGGGTCGAGGAAGATCGCGTGGAGGAAGGGCTCGACGTCGCGAGTGGTCGCCGGCCCGCCCATGTTGACGAGCAAGAGCGCGCGCTTCATGCGGTTGTCAGACGGTGCGTGAAAAATTCGTGCCGCCCTGCTCGGGCAGGTATCGGTCGAAAGGCATCGCGATGTTGCGCAAGAACAGCTGCCCCAGCGAGGTCACGCGCCAGCCGTCTCGGGTGCGCTCGAGCATACCCTCGTTCGCGAACGGCGCGAGCCCCTCGAGCGCCCGCGCGACGGCGTCGGGCACCGGCAGCCCCTCGGCGGCCGCGACCACGTCGGGGCGGATCTCGAGGTTGCACATGAGGTCGTTGATGAGCGCCTTCCGGTAGCGATCGTCGGCGTCGAGCAAGTGTCCGCGCACGACCGGCGAGCGGCCCGCCGCGAGCATCTCGTTGTACTTCTCCGGGGCGCTCTCGTTCTGAGCGAACACCTCGCGGAGCTCGCTTATCGCCGAGCAGCCGAGGCCCAGGAGCTCGAGCTTGCGGTGCGGCGTGTAGCCCATGAAGTTGCGCCACAGCCGGCCGTCGCGCCGCGCCCGCGACAGCTCGTCGTCGGACTTCGCGAAGTGATCCATCCCGACCGCCTCGTAGCCGTGCTCGCACAGGAAGCGCTGCGCCTCGAGCAGCATCTCGATGCGCGTGTCCGGGCCGGGCAGGGTCTCGGCGTCGATGGCGCGCTGGTGGGCGATGCGCTCGGGCAGGTGCGCGTAGCCGAAGCAGGCGAGCCGGTCGGGGTCGAGGTCGAGCACGGCGGCGAGGCTCGCGCGCCAGGTCTCGGGCGTCTGGCGTGGCAGGCCGTAGATGAGGTCGATGTTGACCGCCGTGAAGCCGGCGCTGCGCGCGCGGCGGACGAAGTCGCGCAGCATCGACATGGGCTGGATGCGCCGCACCGCCTGCTGCACGGCCTCGTCGACGTCCTGCACGCCGATCGAGATGCGGCGGAAGCCCCGCGCCGCGAACAGCTCGAGGTGCTCGTCGGTGCAGGCGCGCGGATCGACCTCCACGGAGCGCTCGACGCCGGGGGCGAGGCCGTCGGCTGCGCCGCCACCCTGCACGGGGAAGCGCCGCAGCAGCTGGTCGAGCAGGGGCGCGAGCAGTGCCGGCGGCAGGTGCGTCGGGGTGCCGCCGCCGAGGTGGAGCACCGAGTGCGGGACGGCGCCGCCGAGCGCGTCGGCCACGCGATCGACCTCGGTCTCGAGGGCGCGCGCATAGCGCTCGATGCGGCCCTCGCTGTGGGTGATGAACGAGTTGCAGCCGCAGTACAGGCACCGGATGGCGCAGAACGGCAAGTGTACGTAGATCGCCACCGGTCGGGCCGCTTGCGTCACGGCGCCGAGCGCCGACCCGAGGGCCCGGGGGTCGAGGTCGCGCCACACCGGCACCGTCGGGTACGAGGTGTAGCGCGGTCCGCGGGTGTCGAGCCGCTGGGCCAGCTCGAGCAGCCGCTGGAGCCCCGCGGCAGGGGGCGCGGCAGGCGGCGCCGCGGGGCGGTGGTGACCCGGGTCAAGTACCATCATGTCCCTCGCTGCCTAGCAGGACTCGTGCCGCCCACGAGCCTACCGCGCCCGCGGCGTCCCTGCACGAGGGTTGCGGAGCGCCTGCGCAAGAGCTGCGCGGCGCCCCGCAATGGCTGCGTAGCGTAACGTCAGTAAGGCAGGGCCCGGGGGAACAGGACGTTGTTCTCCACGTGGATGTGCTCATGCAGGTCGCGCTCGAAGGCCGCGAGCCCTTCGTAGAGCGCGCGGTAGCTGTTGCAGGCGTCCTCGGGCAGGGCGTAGCCGCCCGACACCTCGCGCAGCTTCCGTAGCACGTCCCCGGCCTCGACGTGCTCGCGACGCATCACCTCGACCGGCGGGGGCGGCGCGTGGCCCATCTGGCGGATCATCGGGAACAGCACCTGCTCCTCCTTCATGAAGTGCTGGTCGAGCTCCTCCTTGAGGCCGATGTAGAGCTCGGCGAGCTGCCGCAGCTCCGGGTGCCGCTCGCCGTGCACGCTGGCGACCTTGCGAGCGAGCCCCTCGAGCCGGGCGAGGTCCTCGAGCTGGGGCACGTGGTAGCGGCGCTCGATCTCGTCGCACAGCTGTTCGAGCCCGAGCGCGCTCCAGTCGGGGGCGTCGGCCGGCGCGTCGGCGGACGCGATCTCCGCGAGCACCTTCTCGACCGCGACCCCGCGCTCGCCGCAGGCATCGCCGAGCGGACGCCCGCCCCCGCAGCAGAAGTCGATGCCGTGGCGTGCGAACACCTTGGCTGCACCGGGTGATTGCGTGACGATGTCGCCGACCTTCGAGTTGCCATCGAGCTCTGCCATGGTGGGTTCCTCACTTGTGGAGCACATCGGTAGCATGCTGCCTGGCCGTTACGGTGCGGAACGTCGTGGCGCCGGGCCTCGGCCTGAGAAAGGTCAGTCCGCCCGCCCTCGATGATGGACGTCATGGACCGTCTTGCGAGTGCTCGGGTGACCTCAGCGCTTGTGCCGCGCGCGCCACGCGCTCGGAGCGAGGCCGGTGTGGCGGCGAAAGAGGGTGCTGAAGTGCGGCAGCGACCCGCAGCCGACGGCCCGCGCGACGTCGGCGAGGGGAGCCTCGCTCGTGGCGAGGAGTCGCTCGGCGGCCCGGACCCGGGCGCGCCCGAGCTCCTGCGTGAGCGAGGTACCGTGCTCGCCCAGCCGCCGCTGCAGGGTGCGCTCCCGGAGCGCGAGCGCGCGCGCCGCCGCACCGACGTCGAGCGGCTCCCCGAGGCGGGCGTCGAGCCAGCCGCGCAGGGCGCGGAGCCAAGGCGCGGTCCCGGAGGCGTCGGCGTGGACGGCGTCGCAGAGCTCGCCGAGCCGCGCGAGCTCGGCGCCGGCCGGAGGCACGTGCGTCTCGCGCGCGAGCCAGCGCCCAGCCTCGCGGGGCTCGGAGAAGATCTCGACCGGGTAGGGGCGCCCCTTCACCTCGTAGGCGCCGGCGATCACCGCGCCGGGCAGGCCCGCGGGGCGCAGGAGCGCGAGCCTGCGCACCTGGCGGCCGAGGGCGACCGTCTCGGCGCGCACGTAGCGCTCGAGCTCGGTGAAGGCCTCGGGCTCGGGGCGCTCGACGCGGCGCGCGTCGATGACCGACACGTGGGGCTCGGCGGGCGGGCCGAGCTCGAGCCGCAGCGAGGCCACGAGCTCGCGACACGCAGCGCCGTCGGGCGCGCCCCACAGCACGATGCCCCACAGGGTCGGGGCCGCGCAGAAGTGCGCCCAGCCCGCGCCCGCCGCGTAGCGGCCGACCGGCGCGAGCGCCATCTCGGCTGTCGTTGCGGCTCGCACGCGCCGAGCATACTGCGGACAGAGCCGGCGGAACGGCCCGAATGGCGCGCCCGCATCAGCGCGCGCGCCGCGGGGCGGGCGGCGCCGCCGTCGCGCCGTCCTCGGGCCACGCGTGCTTCGGGTAGCGCCGCATGAGCTCGCGCCGCACGGCCGGGTAGTGTCGCTGCCAGAAGCCGGCGAGGTCGCTCGTCACCTGCACGGCGCGCTGGTTCGGGGCGCAGAGGTGCAGGACGAGCGGCACCTTGCCGCCCGCGATCGCGGGCGTCGTCCCGAGGCCGAAGAAGTCCTGAAGGCGCGAGGCGACCCACGGGGCCTGGCCCGGGGCGTAGTGGATCTCGAGGGAGCGGCCGCCGGGCAGGGTGACGCGCTCGGGCGCGAGACGCGCGAGCGCGCTCCGCAGCGGCGGCTCGAGCGCCGCGAGCGCCTCGACCTCGAGATCGAGCGCCGCGAGCTCCGTGAAGCTCGTGGCGTGCTCGCAGGCGCGCTCGAGCAAGGCTTCGGGTGACAGGGGCGCGGCGTGGGCTAGATCCGGGCTCCCCTGGCGCACGGCGAGCTCGAGGCGCCCGCACAGGCGCTCGAGGCCCGCCTTGGCGAGGAAACGCTCCACGCCCGCGGCCTGCACCGCGCGCCACAGCACGCGGCCGGTCTCCGGGCCCGGGGCCGCGCGCCCGCGCGTCTCCTCGAGCACGATCGAGCCGAAGGCGATGCGACTGCGCGCCTCGACGCGCTCGCTCTCGGCGTTCCACACGAGCTCGTCCTCCGCGCGCAGGCGCTCGGGCCATAGATCGAGGAGCCACTCGGGCTCGCAGGCGCTCGCGAGCCGCACGACGGAGCGGCCGGCCACCTCCTCGGCGTCGAGCGCGACGAGCAGGCTCGCTCGGTCGACGACGCTCGCCTCGCCGAGCCGCGCCGTGGCGCCGCTCGCCAGCACGAGCTCGCGCTCGCCGTGGCGGCGGCGGCGCGCGATGCGATCGGGGAACGCGAGGCACAGGGCGAGCCCGAGCGCGCGGTCCGGGTCGTCGGCGTCGCCCTCCGCGCGCCGGCGCGCGAGGCCGAGGAGCTGGCGACAGGCGGCGTCCACGGCGCGCGTCGCGCCCGGATCGAGGCCGAAGGCGCGCAGCCGTCCCGGCTCGAAGCGCGCGTCGCGCGCCTCCTGGAAGCGCGCCGCGAGCTCGGCGACGTCGCTGTCGCCGCTCGGGCCGCGCTCGTGGCCCGGGCTCGCTCCGAGGACGTTGCGGCGCCGGATGTCGCGCTCGGACAAGAGCGCCGCGGCGAGACACGCCTCGCGCACGATGCCGCGGCGCTCGCCCTCGACGACGAGCCGCCCGAGACGGGGGTGCAGGGGCAAGGAGCGCATGCGCCGACCGAGCTCGGTGAGGGCGCCCGCGTCGTCGAGCGCGCCGAGCGCGAGGCAGAGCTCCGTCGCGGCGGCGAGCGCGCGCGGCGGGGGCGGGGTGAGCCAGGCGAGCGCCTCCGGGCGGGGCAGGCCGGGCCCGTGGAGCAGCAGCACCACCTCGCAGAGATCGAGCCGCGCGATCTCCGGCTCGGCGTGGGCCGGTCGGCGCTCGAGGTCCGCACGCGTGTACAGGCGGAGCGCGCGGCCCGGCCCCGTGCGACCGGCCCGGCCCGCGCGCTGCGCGGCGCTCGCGCGGCTCACCTTGCCGGTCGCGAGCGTCCCGAGCCCGCTCCAGACGGAGTGCGTGGCCACGCGCTCGAGACCGCTGTCGACGACCACCGAGACGCCGGCGATGGTGATCGAGCTCTCGGCCACGTTGGTCGCGAGCACGATCTTGGCCGGGCCGACCGGCTCGACGGCACGGGCCTGCTCGTCGATCGGCAGCTCGCCGTGCAGGGCGAGGAGGCGCCGACCCGTCTCCGCCGCGAAGGGCAGGAGGGCCTCGCTCGCGCGCCGGATCTCGCCCGCGCCCGGCAGGAACACGAGCACGTCACCGCTGCGGGCGCCCGCGCCCGCGGCCGGCGGCGCGCCGAGCTCGCGCACGGCCGTCTTCACGGCGGCGCTCACCTGCCGCTCGAGCGGTCGGTCGTCGGGGCGCTCGAGGTGCTCGATCTCGATCGGAAAGGCGCGCCCCTCGCTCCGCACCCGGGAGCAGCCGAGGAAGCGCGCCACCGCTTCGGCCTCGAGCGTGGCGCTCATGACGACCAGGCCGAGCTCGGGCCGGGCGCTCCGGCGGAGCTCGGCGAGCAGCGCGAGCGCGACGTCGCCGGCCAGGCGCCGCTCGTGGAGCTCGTCGAGCACCACGACGGCGACGCCGTCGAGGCGCGGCCGCTCGCACAGGCGGCGCAGGAGCACGCCGTCGGTGAGGTACACGAGGCGCGTGCGCGGACCGGTGACGTCGTCGAAGCGCACGCTGTAGCCGACCTCGTTGCCCACCTCCGTGCCGTGCTCGTGCGCGACGTGGCGCGCGGCGAGGCGCGCCGCGATACGCCGGGGCTCGCTCACCCACACGGCGCCCGACGAGCCGTCGCGGAGGAGCGCCCACGGCACGCGCGTCGTCTTGCCCGCGCCCGGCGGGGCCTCGATGACGAGCGCGCCGTCGCGTCCGAGGGCCCGCACGATCTCGGGCAGGAGCGGGTCGATGGGCAGCGGCCTCATGCGCCCGGGACCGGCGCGCCCGGGCGGAGCGGCAGCGTGAGCGCGAAGGTCGAGCCCTTGCCGGGCGCGGACTCGACCTCGACGCGGCCGCCGAGGAGCTGGGAGAGCTGGCGCACGACGCTGAGGCCGAGGCCGACCCCCCCGAAGCGGCGCTCGTCGCCGCCCTCGAGCTGCCGGAAGGGCTCGAAGATGCGCTCGAGCTCCGCGGGCTCGATGCCGATGCCCGTGTCGCGCACCGAGAAAGAGAGCGCCTCGGGCGCGGCCCGGCGCACGTCGAGGGTCACGCGCCCGCCCTCGGGGGTGAACTTCACCGCGTTGCCGAGCAGGTTGACGAGCACCTGCGCGAGCTTGCCCCGATCGGTGACGAGGCGCGGCAGATCGGGCTCGACCACGACGTCGAGCTTCACGGCCTTCTTGCCGAGCATCCAGTGCGTGGAGGCGACGACGCTGTCCACGAGCTCCGCCGGTGCGACCGGCGCCGCGTCGAAGGCGAGCTTGCCGGCCTCGCTGCGCGCCAGCAGCAGCAGATCGTCGACGAGCTTCTGCAGGCTCTGCGCCGAGGCCTGGATGGTGCGGCAGGCCTCCGTCTGGCGGTCGGTCACCGGGCCGTACACCCCGGCCTCGACGAGCTCCGCGACGGAGGCGATGCCGTGGATGGGCGTCCGGAGCTCGTGCGTCACGTTGGCCATGAACTGGCTCTTCTGCGTGCCGGCCTCGATGAGCTCCGCCGTTCGCGCCTCGAGTGCGCGCTCCTTGCGCCGCAGCGACCGGAGGATCGCGCCCGTGTAGGCCGTCGGCAGGATGAGCACGAAGAGCTGAAAGGCGAGCGCGATGACGACGAGCTGCGTCGGCAGCGCGTCGGCGCGGAGCGGCGAGGGGTACTGGGGCAAGACACCCACGTGCACGAGCACGCTCATGGCGCCGAAGGCCACGGTCACGATCCCGGCGACCGCCACCGTCACGCCCACGTTGGTGAGCAGCGCGATGACCGAGATCTCGATGACGTACATGGCGAAGAGCGGGCTCGCCTGGCCGCCCGTGAGGTAGATGGCGCCGGTCATCACCGCGATGTCGGCGAGCACGTTGAGGCCGGACAGCTCGAGCACGGCCACGTTGCGGCGGAGGGCGAGCAGCGCGATCGTGTTGGTCACGAGCTTCGCGATCCAGAGGGCGTGGAAGGCCGGTGAGGCCGGGATGATGCCGAGCGCCTGCGAGCCCGTCGCGAGCCCGGCGAAGGCCGCCGCGAGGCCGTACCCCGACCACACGCCGAACCACAACCGCGGGCGGTTGTGCTCGAGACCCATCTCGGCGGCGAACGCGGGGTAGCGCATGGGCCCATTCAAGCCGCAATTCGCGCGGCGCGCGAGGCTACGGTGCGGGCTCGAGTCTCCCGCCGCCCGAGCGCGCCGTCAGCCGAGCAGCGTCGTGACGCGCGCGAGCATGGAGCGCATCGAGAACGGCTTCAGCACGTAGTCGTTCACGCCGAGGCTCTTTTGCGCGTACGGCGCGGCGTGGGCGGTGTCCGTGTAGACGGCGCTCATGAGCACGATGGGGAGCTTCTTGCCCTCCGGCGTGCGCCGGACGTCGAAGCACACCTCGAAGCCGTTGCGCAGCGGTAGCTGCACGTCGATCAGCATGAGATCGGGCTTCTCGTCGCGAAAGCGCTGCACGCCCTCGGGGCCCGTCCGAGCCACGCTCGTGTCGTAGCCGTGCGCGCGCAGGTAGTCGCTGAGCGCACCGGCGCTCACGGCGTCGTCCTCGACGATCAGGATCTTCTTGTCCACGGGCGCACCTCCGTTCCCCACCGGGATCGTAGCACGAGCCCGACGGGCGCTCAGCGCTCATTGCTCCGCGCGCCGCAATCGCGCCCGCCGGCGCAGCGCTGCGGCCGCGAGGACCAGGCCCGCGAGCCAGCCGAGCGCCGGCGGCACCGACGAGGAGCCCGCCGTGCGGCAGCCGCAGCCGCCCTCCTCGGTGGGGGTCTCGCCCGGCGGAGGCGTCGGGCCGCCCTGACCGCCGAGGCCCCCCTGGCCGCCGCCGGCGCTGCCGCCGCCGCCGCCGGCTCCGCCCGTGCCTTCGCTCTGGCAGGTCGGGCTGCAGCCGTCGCCCGCGACGCCGTTCGCGTCGTCGCAGTCCTCGACCCCGACGTGGACGAAGCCGTCGCCGCAGCTCGCGAACTGGCAGGTGACGAGGCAGTCGTCGAGGTTCGACGCGTTGCCGTCGTCGCAGGCCTCGGTCGGTTGCTTCACGCCGCCGCCGCAGGTGGCCGACAGCTGGCAGTTGTTCGGGCACGCGTCGTCGTCGACGCCGTTGCCGTCGTCGCACTGCTCGACGCCGATCTCGACGAAGCCGTCGCCGCAGACCGCGAGGATGCAGTTCTCGACGCAAGTGTCGGCGTTCGACGCGTTGCCGTCGTCGCACTCCTCGGTGCCGTCCTCGACGAAACCGTCGCCGCAGATCGCCGCCGTGCAGTTCGTCGTGCAGGCGTCGGTGTCGTCCTGGTTGCCGTCGTCGCACTCCTCGTTCGGCTGCGCCACGCCGTCGCCGCAGCCGGGCAGGCTGCAGTCGTTGCGGCAGCCGTCGTCGTCGACGGAGTTGCCGTCGTCGCAGCCCTCGACGTTGGCGTGCACGTAGCTGTCGCCGCAGGTAGCCGCGAGGCAGCCGACCACGCAGGCGTCGGTGTTCGAGGCGTTGCCGTCGTCGCACTGCTCGACCCCGACCTGCACGATGCCGTCGCCGCAGGTGGCGGGCACGCAGGAGTTCGGGCAGGCGTCGCCGTTCACCTGGTTGCCGTCGTCGCAGCTCTCCACGCCGGCCCGGAGGAAGCCGTCGCCGCAGGTCGCGGGCACGCAGCCCTGGACGCAGGCGTCGGTGTTCGAGGGGTTGCCGTCGTCGCACTGCTCGACCCCGACCCGGACGTAGCCGTCGCCGCAGCTCGCGGCCTGGCACGTCCCGACGCAGGCGTCGGTGTTCGAAGCGTTCGAGTCATCGCACTGCTCGACGCCGGCCTGGACGAAGCCATCCCCGCAGCTCGCGGCCTGGCATGTCCCGACGCAGGCGTCGGTGTTCGAAGCGTTCGAGTCGTCGCACTGCTCGACCCCGACCTGTACGAAGCCGTCGCCGCAGCTCGCGGGCACGCAGCCCTGGACGCAGGCGTCGGTGTTGACGGCGTTGCCGTCGTCGCACTGCTCGGTGCCGGCGCGGACGAAGCCATCGCCGCAGCTCGCGTTCGCGCAGGTGTCGAGGCAGGCGTCGGTGTTGACGGCGTTGCCGTCGTCGCACTGCTCGGTGCCGGCGCGGACGAAGCCGTCGCCGCAGCTAGCGTTCGCGCAGGTGGTGAGGCAGGCGTCGGTGTTCGAGGGGTTGCCGTCGTCGCACTGCTCGGGGCCGTTCGTGGCTCCGTCGCCGCAGCGCGGGCCCATACCGGAGCAGTCGGCCTTGCAGTACCCGTAGTTGCCGTTCTGCGCGCCGTCGTCGCAGACCTCGCCGACCCCCGTGACGCCGTCGCCGCAGAAGCCGGCGGGCAGGTACTCGTAGGCGCCCATGTCGAAGCCGGTGCCGTTGATGCCGTCGCCGTCGAGCGGTCGCACCGTGCCGTCGTAGTCGGTCGCCGGCGCACCCGCCGCGGTGCCGACGTCGATGCACACGCTCGAGCCCTGGAGCGCGAGATTCGTGGGCGGACTCACGTACTGCGGGTTCTGGCTGATGCAGCCGACGCCCGCGGACGTGGTGTAGTAGTTCTGCGTCGTGTTGCCCCAGACGTCGGAGTACGTCGTGCTCACGTTCTGCGAGCCCGAGCCCGCGCCGCGGTAGACGCCGTACCATTGCTGGGTGACGATGCTGTTCTTGATGGTGACCGTCGCGGCCGAGGCGGAGCTCGCGTAGACGTAGACGCCGGTGTTGCCGTTCGCGTGGATGGTGTCGTTCGTGAGCGACAGGCTCGCGTTCGCGCCGCCCCCGGCCGACAAGTAGACGCCGTAGTTGCCGCTGCCGCGCACGATCGAGTTGACGAAGGTGATGCTCGGCGCGCCGCTCGTCGGCGTGAGGTAGACGCCCATCGAGCCCGACGAGGCGAAGGAGGAGCCGAGCACGGTGGGTGCGGCGTCGCCGAGCGCGTAGAGCCCGTAGGTCGAGGCGCCCGTCACGTGGATGCCCGTGAGCGTCGGGGTGCCCGTGCCGAGCTGCACGCCGTAGGCCGTCGTGTCGATGGCGACGTTCGAAGCTGCGAGCACGGTGCCCGGCCCGTCGGAGTGAATGCCGCGGGAGGTGTGCTGGATGTTCACGTGGCCGAGCGTCGCGGCCGCGGCGTTGGGGTTGACGACGACGCCGTACTAGCTCGACACCCCCGGCACCGTCGAGCGGAGCGTGATGCGCGACCCCGAGGTGCCGGTCGCGACGAGGGTGCCGCTCACGCGCAGCTCGCCGCGGGCGGTGTCCGTGCCCGACCCCATGAGGTCGGTGCTCACGAACTGCAGGACGACGCCGGGATCGATCGTCACCGTCACGCCGGGTGGCACGGTGACGTCGCCCTGGAGCGTGTAGGGAGAGCCCGCCAGGGCGAACGTGGTGTTGACCCAAAGCGTGCCGTGAAAACCGGGCGTCGGGTCGCTCGCGTAGGGCAGGGGGCCGAGGTCGGCGGCGTCGTCGGCGGCGAAGCGCGAGGGCGAGTTCGAGGTGAGCCGCAGGTTCGTCGGCGCGCTCACGTAGAGCGGGTTCGCCGACAGCGTGCCGACGCCACCGCTCGTGTTGTAGTAGTCCTGGGTCGTGTTGCCCCACACGTTCGAGTACGTGACGCTGAGCGTCTGGGAGCCCGAGCCGGCGCCGCGGTAGATGCCGTACCACTGCTGCGTGACGTTGCTGTTCTTGACGTTCGCCGTCGCGCTCGAGGCGCTGCTCGCGTAGACGTAGATGCCGGTATTGCCGTTCGCGTGGACCGTCAGCCTGGACGCGTTCAGCGTTGCGCTCGAGCCGCCGCCCGCGCTGACGTACACCCCGTAGTTGCCGCTCGAGGCGATCTCGCAGCGCGTCAGGGAGAGGGTCGGGGAGCCGGAGGTGGGCGTCCAGTAGACGCCCATGCTGCCGCTCTGGCGGAAGACGCAGTCGGTGAGCGTGGGGGCCGCGGCGCCGAGCACGTACAGGCCGTAGGTCGAGGCACCCGTGACGCTCAGGTTCGCGAGCGTGGGCGTGCCGGCGTCGAGCTGCGCGCCGTAGGCCGTGTTCGAGACGGTCACGTTCGAGGCGCCGAGGGTGGTGCCCGGACCCGAGCTGTGGATGCCCCGTACCGTGTTCTGGATGGTGGCCCAGCCGAGGCTCGCGCTCGTGGCCGTGGTGTCGACGACGATGCCGTACCAGACGTTTGCGCCGCCGCCCGCCTGCGCGGCGAACTGCACGGGGCTCCCCTGCGTGCCGCTCACCGTGAGGGTGCCCTTGACCGTCAGCTCCACGCGCGCCGTGTCGAGCCCGGCGAGCTGCGAGTCGGTGCTCGCGAACTGCACGATGGTGCCCGCCTGGATCGTGAGGAAGGCGCCGCTCGGGACGGTGATGTCGCCCTGCACGATGTAGGGGTTGCCCGCCGGGGTCCACGTCTGGTTGATGACGTTGCCGCCGGCGATCGTGGTGGCGTGCACCGCGCGCGGGGCGAGCAGCACGAGCAAGAGCGGCACCAGGACCGCCAGGAATCGACGCACGAGCCCACCGCGGGAAGCAACCATGGAGCACCTCGGATCGGTCGCGAGACCCTGGGGAGCGCGGCCACCACCGACCCTCCCGTCGCGCGCCAGCATTCGCCGGCCGGCGTCCGGAGACAAGGCGCGCGGCGCTCCCGAGCCAAGGCGCGGAAGTGCCACGGCGATGTACGGCGCGCCGCGTGCCTTCCTTCCTCCCGGCGGGGTGGCTCGTTCCCCCGCGGGCGCCCCTCACGCCGGCGAGCGATCCGGATGGGGCGGCGCCTCGGCCTGCGGCTGCGCCGCCGGCACGTGTCCCTCGCGCTCGGCCGGGGCCAGGCGCGCGAAGAGGCGTGCGCCGAAGTCGGCCACGAGCAGCATGCCGAGCACCCACCAGAGCAGGATCCAGACCGGTACGCCGCCGAGCCAGCCGAGCGCGTAGCGGTGCAGGCCGGCGGCGATGTAGAGCGCCTCGACGACCGGGCCGCCGAGCGCGAACAGGGCGGCGAGCCCGAGCTCGTACTTGCCGGGGCGGAACCAGAGGGCATAGAGCCCGAGCGCGACGGCGAAGGGCAGCCACGAAAGGACGGGATCGTCCCAGAGCCGGTAGATGAGCTGCCGCGTCGCGACGACGAGCGCGAGCTCGAGCCCGAGCTTCAGCGCCGCGGAGTGGACCACGCCGCCCGTGGCGCGGGCCGGGCCGAAGAGGCGGGCGAGCGGTCCGAGCCAGACGTCGTTGCGCGGCCGCGCCGGCGCTCCGAGCGCTCTGCTCCGCGACAGCGTGACGACGAAGCGCAGGATGAGGCCCCAGTAGACGAGCATCCAGGCCGGAATGGTCGAGACCTCGGGCAGCTCCACCGGCACGAGGTAGTCGTAGACCCGGTGCGCGCACACGGTGTTCCAGTCGTTGAAGCCGCCGACGACGGCGAGGCCGGCGAAGAGCGCGGCGTCGCGGCCGAGCCCGAGGCCCCGCTCGGCGCGCGGCAGGCGCGCGAAGAGCGCGAAGCGCGCGGCGACGACGAGCCCGACGACGACGCTCATGAGGACGAGCTCGTGCGCCGCCAGGGCGATGGCGAGGCTCACGAGCGCGATGGCCCCGGCGTCGAGCGCGAGCGCGCGGTGGCCCACGACGGGAGCGGCGCGGCCGGCCGCGGCGGCGCGGGTCGCGGTGCTCACCGCCCGCCTCGCAGGAACTCGACCACCTCGGCGAGGATCGCGCCCGTGTGGGTGAGCCCGTGGGCGTAGGCGTCGGTCGTGTAGTTCTGCGCCCAGTTGCACGCGGCGCCGCACTGGTTCTTCGCCGGGCCGTGGAAGCCGGTCGGGCTCACGACCCGGCACGCGTGGGCGTAGAGCGAGTCGACGTCGGGGAAGTCGAGCACGCGGATGCGCTCGGGCTCGACGTTCACGCACGCCTTGCAGGGCCAGTAGAGCCGACCGTCGAAGTCGACGTGGGGCTTCAAGGTGTTGCGGCAGTCGAGCGGGGCGCCGCCGAGCAGGCGCTCGAGCAGGCGCAGGGAGCCGGTGACGAGCTGACCCTCGCGCTTGCGCGCCAGGATGAGCGCCGCGAGCGCCTGGTACGCCGGGTCGGCGCGCAGCGCGTCGTGCATGCGCGGACCGACGTTCATCGGCACGGGGCAGAACCAGACGCCGAGGTCGGCGCAGAGGTCGAGCACGTCGCGCGCGTCCTCGAGCCGTCCGGGCTGGATCACGCAGTTGACCATGAGCTTGACGTGCTGGCTCGGTGCGAGCTCGCGCAGGAGCAGCAGGTTGCGCACGACCTCCTCGGGGCGCCGGTAGGCGTAGAGCTCGCGCAGGTTCGCGAGGTCGAGCCCGTCGAGGCTCACGACGACGATGTCGGTGTCGGCGAGCCAGCTCTTCCACGCGGGCAGGCGGAGCACCCGGTCGACCGCACTCGCGTTGGTGTTGACGATGATGGGGTGGAAGGCGAGGTCGCGCGCCGCGCGCGTCAGGCGCGGCAGATCGCGGCGCATGAGCGGCTCGCCGCCGGCGAAGTAGAGCGAGGGCGTGCGCGTCCTCATGATGCGCAAGAGCTCGAGCCCCTGGGCCGTGTCGAGCACCCCGTCGTTCGGCAGATCCGGGTACTTGTGGCCGCGGTGATCGTCGCAGTAGCTGCACGAGAAGTTGCAGCTCCGGAGCAGCGTCCAGATGAAGGTGAGCGGGCGGAAGTCCTCGCGGCCGCGGCGCGCGAGGGCGCGGTTGTGGACGTAGTTCTGCGCGGCCGTGAGGCTCGAGCGCGCGCGGCGTGCGAAGAGGGCGCGGCCCGACTCGGGTGCCTCGAGGCCGGGAGCGAGCGCGTCGGCGAGGGCGCGCGCCTCGTCCGCGAGCCGCGCGACATCGGCGTGTCCGGGGCGTGGGCGGTAGCGCACGAGCCGGAGCGGCTCGGGGCGCGGCCGCGCTGCGGCGCTCGACGACGCGCTGCGCGCGGCCGGCGCGGTGGGCTCCTTCGGCTGCGACGCCGCGGGAGCCCACACGGGTAGCCGGGTCCGTGCCGCCGTGCGGGGGGTGCGGACCGCGGTCGTCGTCTCGCTCGCGTGCATCATGGCTTCTGCTCCAGGGTGGGGCGCCCGCGGGGGCGCCTGGGCGTGAGGGCGCGAACCGCGCCCACGGTCATGTCGGCGAGCACCGCCGCGGTGGCGGCGCGCGGCTGCGCTCCGCGAAAGACGTGCTGCAGGGCGATGCGCAGCCACAGGGCGAGCAGGCCGTGCGTCGCGAGCTCGAGCGCCTCGCCGCCGACGCCCAGGCTCGCGACGGCGGCGCGCACCAGGCCGTAGGCCGGCGGGTTGATGCCGTCGCGGAGCGCGCTCGCCTCGAGCCCGACGCGGCTCCGCTCGAGGTAGGCGCTCACGAACGCGCGGTGCGACTCGCACGCCCCGAGGAAGGCCTCGGCCGCCGCGAGCACGCGCGCGCGCTCCGTGCCCTTCTTGCCGAGCGCCTGGCCGACCCGCGCGGCGAGCTCGGCGTTGAACGCGCCGAGCAGCTCGTCGAGCAACGCCTCCTTGCTCGGGTAGTGCACGTAGAAGGTGCCCGTCGCGACGCCCGCGGCGCGCGCGATGTCCGCGATCGAGGTGCGATCGTAGCCGCGCTCCGCGAACGCCCGCTCGGCCGCTTCGCGCACGGCGCGCCGCGTGGCGGCTTTGGCTTCCTGACGAACCATCTTCACTGAATCTAATTCAGTGAACGTCATTCGTCAAGAGGCAAAGAGACGACCACACGGCGACGCGATGCCGGCCGCCGCCCGCGCGGCTCCCCCGCGAAATCTCGGTATGGTACAAGCGCGTCCGGCAGAGAACGGGTCGGCAGTAGAAGGAGCCTTGTCTTGGAGAAGGAGCGAGAGGGGCGCGCGGGCGCGGTGACGCCGCCGCCGGTGCCGGCACCCGTGCCGCCGCCGAAGGGCGCGCCAAAGAAGCGTCTGGCGATGCCGAAGTGGCTCGCCTTCGACCAGCACACCCAGGTCATCCTGGGGTGCCTGTTCCTCATCGCCTTCGGGGTCGCGGTCGTGTGGTACACGCACGCGCCGCCCATCGTCGGCGGGCTCGCGTGCGGGCTGCCGGCGCTCGTGCTGTCGGTCACTCTGATGCGCAAGCTCCGCTTCGACCTCACGACGATCGTGATCGTCGCCGCGGGGCTCGGGCTCTACGCGCTCTACTTCACCTACACGGGCTACGGCGAGCGCAACTACGACGGCGACGCGCAGCTCGAGTACGTCCAGTACCTCATCAAGAACAAGTCCCTGCCGACGCAGGAGACCTGCTTCATCTGCCACCACCCGCCCATCTATTACATCGTCGCGGCGGTGGCCTATCGCATCTTCGAGGTGACGGGGCTCGAGGTGCCGACCCGCGGCCCGCAGCTCGTGTCCTTCGTCGCGATCTTCGTCTTCCTCATCTACGCCGCGCTCACCATCCGCCGGCTGTCCGAGAGCCGCTTCGTGCTGCGCTTCGCCATGGCGCTCGTCGTGTTCTGGCCCTACACGGTGATGAACTCGGCGCGCATGCACAACGACGTGCTCGTCAGCACGTTCATCGCGGCGGGCTTCTACCACGTGATCGCGTGGTTCCAGTCCGAGCGGCTGCGCGACATCGCGCTCGCGAGCCTGTTCTCGGTCCTGGCCGTGCTCACGAAGTCGAACGGCCTCGTCGTGCCGGCGGTGATGGGGGTCGTGGTCGCGTACCGCTTCCTCAAGGGACCGGGCCGCTGGCGCATCCTGAAGCGCACCGTCCCGGCGATGCTGCTCGCGGCGGCGGCGATCGGCACCTTCGTGTGGAAGCGCGGCACCGGCAGCGAGGGGGGCGCGACCGGCGGCCTGCTCGGGACGGCCTACCAGATCCACCCGCGCGACTTCGTGGGCAACGAGCCGGGCAACTACCTCTACTTCGACCTCGAGCAGTTTCTGCGCGAGCCCTACGTGATGGCGCGGCGCGACGGCTCCGGGCGCCAGTACTACTGGGACCACCTGCTCAAATCGAGCCTGTTCGCGACGCACAACAACGTGCCCGACGGCGAGACGAGCTTCCGCTGGAACCGGCGCATGGCGGAGGTGATGAACTTCCTCTTGCTCGGCATGGTGGGGCTCACCCTGGGCAGCCTGGTCATGCTGCGCCGGCGGCCCGATCCCTCGCGGCCGTCGCGCTACTTCGCGCTCGGCGCGAGCGCGGTGATGCTCATCGGGCTGCACATGGCCTTCAAGATGACCATCCCCTCCGGGCACCACGGCGATTTTCGCTTCGTGTACCCGGTGCTCATCACCGGCGCGTTCGCCTACGCCAAGGCGACCGAGGCGTACCGCGACCGCAAGCTGTGGCTCGGTAAGCTGTCGTACGGGATCGGCGTCACCTTCGTCGGCATGTCGATCCTCTACTATCTGCCGACCTACGAGCTCGTGGTGAAGTACCTGCCGAAGAACATCGTCCGCAAGGCCGAGCGCGACTTGAAGAAGGTGCGGAACGAGCGCGTGGACTGGGACGACACCGGCAACACCATCATCCTCGGCGACGAGGTGGTGGAGATCGAGATCGCCCCGACGCGCGACATCACCGGCTTCGAGATCACGGTCGACAGCAACGACAAGTACGACATCGAGCTCTACGGCGAGGACGACGAGGGCAAGCCGGAGGTGCGGCACGTCATCGTCGGGGCGCGCGGCGACGAGCTCCTGCGCGACGCGGAGATGGGCAAGAGCACGGCCCCGGCGCCCGAGTCGGCCGGCAAGACGCCGCCCGGCCCGGCCGAGCAGCCTGCCGCGCCGCCCAAGCCCGAGGAGCCCTTCAAGGGCCTGGCGCGCTACACGCGCGACCTCGACGTGCCGGTGCGCTCGGTGCGCGCCGTGCGGGTGCGGCCGGTGACCGGCGACCGCTGCTACTCGCTCGGGCACCTCATCCTGAAGTGAGCCCGAGGGCCGGGGACGGCGGCGCGGGCGGCCGCGTCCGCGTGCCGAGGCGCGTGACCGCCGCGGCGGCTCGTGGTAGGCGCCCCGCCTGGATTTTTCTGCGGAGGAGATGCTGATGACGACGAACAGGAACGCTGGGGCGCGGGTCGGGGTGTGGGTGTCTGCGGCCGTGGTCTCGCTCGGGACCGCCGGTTGCTTCCCGTCGGGGCCGCAGCTCGGCGTGATCAAGAACCCGAACGACCCGCAGTGCGCGGCGGCGGACTGCCCGACCCTCGAGATCCCGGCGCCGAACACCGACAACACCTACACCATCATCAAGCTCGTCGACGTCGACGGCGGCATGGTGTCGTTCCCGATGGTCTGGGGCGACATCTCGCACGTCTGGTGGGTGATGAAGCTCGCGCCGGGCGCCCACAAGATCACGGTCTCGACCGAGGAGAAGAAGAGCTCGAACGTCGGGATGGCGATCCTCGAGGGCCTGGCCGCGACGCGTGTGCTCGACTTCGAGGCCGTGGCCGGCAAGCGCTACTGGCTCTGGGGCAGCCGGCGCTCCCCGGACGCGAGCTTCGACGCCTGGCTCGAGGAGGGGACGCTCGACCGCACCTTCGTCGCCGGCACGGACGGCATCGAGACGGACGCCTTCCAGAAGTTCCTCGAGGATCTCGGCGGCAGCAGCTACGAGCTCGACGCGCGGCTCTGGTGGGCGACGGCGCCCCAGGTGGACCGCATCTTCCAGCGCACGGGCGACGTGGTCGGCGACACCGAGGCCTTCGGCCTCTTCCCGAGCTCCTTCGACGCCGTGCCCGCGCACCTCAAGGCAAAGTAGGCGCCCGAGCGGCCCGGCCGGTGCTGCGATCGGGCCTCCGGCGGTCACGCGCCCGGAGCAGCGCCCGCGGCCGGGCGGCTCGCGTAGCGCAGCACGCGGACCTTCTCCATCGTGACGAGCGCACCGCCCGTGATCATCTGGTCGAGGATCGGCAGGAGCTTCTGGACGTGCTCCGCGTCGTCCACCACCTCGATGAGCACGGGAAGATCGGCCGACAGGTCGACGAGGCTCGTCGTGTGGATGACGCTGTTCGCCCCGAAGCCGGCGATGCCGCGCATCACCGTGGCGCCCGCGAAGCCCTCGGCGCGCAGGCGCTCGAGCAGGGCGCGGTGGAGCGATTGGTGGTGCCACCGGTCGCCCTCGCCGATGAAGATGCGGACCAGAGTCTGTTCGCCGTCGAGCACGCGCATGTCGTCCTCCATCAGGTGCGGGTGATGAGATGCGCCGAGGCGAGTCCGAGCAGGACCGCCGCGAAGCACGCGACCGTCGTGACCCCGAAGTTCACGAGCGCCGCGCCGCGGGCGCCGTCCTCGGCGAGCTTCACGGTCTCGAAGGCGAAGCTCGAGTACGTGGTGAGGCCGCCTAGGAAGCCGGTCGTGATGGCAAAGCGCAGGTTCGGCGGGAAGCTCGCGATCTCGACGGCCATCTGCGTCACGAGCGCGATGAGAAAGCAGCCGGCGACGTTCACCAGCAGCGTGCCGTACGGGAACGAGGTCCCGAACCGCTCGCCGGCCCACACGCCGACGAGGTAGCGCGTGCCCGTCCCGAGCGCTCCCGCGAGGCAGATCCAGAGAAACCGTTCCATGGCGTCACCGTGCCTTTCGACGCGGGTGCCGTGGCCGCTCGGAGCGCGCTCCTACGGCAGCCCGTAGGAGTCATTGGCCGCCCAGCGGGGACGGCGGTTCTCGGCGGACTCCACCGCCATCGGCCGTGGTTGTGGGCCGGGAGCGCTCGTGCTGTCAAGGGCGACGGGCGCCTTCGCTCGACCGGGAAAGCGACTTGTGCGATCTTGAGCGCGCTTCTTCGTACCAAGGGTGCGGCGCTCGGCGCTGCAGGACAGCGGATGGTCGGGCCGCCATCCCGGCCGGCGCGCGAGCCGGCTGGGAGAGCATGTCGATCAGCACCCCATCCGAGCCCAAGCCCGAGCCTGCGTCGCCACCCGAGGCGTGGGGGCCTCTGTTGCGCTTCGCGCGGCTCGCGGGTCGTCCACTCGAGCGCTTCCTGCGCATCGAGGCCGCGAGCGGCATCCTGCTGCTCGTCTCGGCGGCCGTGGCGCTCGTCTGGGCGAACTCGCCCTGGCGCGAGAGCTACGTCGCCCTGTGGCACACGCCGCTCGCGATCCGCATCGGCGCGTTCAGCTTCGAGCGCACGCTCGAGTGGTTCGTCAACGACGGCCTCATGGTGATCTTCTTCTTCGTCGTCGGGCTCGAGATCCGCCGGGAGGTTCACCACGGCGAGCTCTCCGGCTGGCGCCGCGCCGCGCTGCCGGCGGCCGCCGCCGTCGGCGGCATGATCGCCCCGGCGGCGCTCTACCTGGCCGTCGCCGGCGCCCCCGCGACCCGCTCGGGCTGGGGTGTCCCGATGGCGACCGACATCGCCTTCGCGGTCGGCATCCTGACGTTGCTCGGCAAGCGCGTGCCGCCGGCGCTGCGCGTGCTCCTGCTCGCGCTCGCCGTGATCGACGACCTCGGGGCCATCGTGGTCATCGCGCTGTTCTACTCCTCGGGCATCGCGCCCGTGGGGCTCTTGGTCGCGGTGGGCGGGCTCGCCGGTGTGTTCGCGATGCAGCGGCTCGGCGTGCGCACGAAGCTCGCGTACGTCGTACCCGCGGTCGTCGCGTGGGCGGGTATCTACGCCGCGGGCATCCATCCCACCATCGCCGGCGTCATCGTCGGGCTCGTGACGCCGGTCCGCGCGTGGCTCGGCCCCGAGGGCTTCGTCGCCGGGACCCGCAAGGAGCTCGAGCATCTCGACCGGGTCGATCCGAGCGCGCTCTCGTCGCACGAGCTGGCCGCGACCCTGCGCGTGGTCGACGTCGCGCGCCGCGAGGCCATGTCGCCCGCCGAGAGCCTGATCGAGACGCTCCATCCCTGGGTCGCGTTCGGCATCATGCCGGTGTTCGCGCTCGCCAACGCGGGCGTCTCCGTGTCGGGTGGGTCGCTCGACCCGGCGTCGTGGACGGTCATGGGGGCGGTCGCGCTCGGGCTCGTCGTCGGCAAGCCGCTCGGGATCTTGCTGGTGAGCGCGGTCACGCTGCGCCTGCGCATCGCAACCCTGCCGGTGGGCATGAGCTCGCGGCACCTGATCGTGCTCGGCGTCGTGGCCGGCGTCGGGTTCACGATGGCCCTCTTCATCGCGCAGCTTGCGTTCGCGGACGCGAACCTGCTCGCCGCCGCGAAGCTCGGCGTGCTCGCGGCGAGCGGCGCGGCGGCCGTGCTCGGTCTCGGCCTCGGGCGGCTGCTCCTCGCGCCGGCGGTCGCGGCGGGCGCGGCGCGGACGGCCGACGAAGCCGAGAGCTCGACGGAGCTGTGAGCGCACCGAGCGCCCGGCGGGGCACCAGACGAGCCCATGGCGAGACGAGGAGCGGCCCTTGAGTGAGTGGCTGCAGCTCATCGGGGGCGGGCTGCTCCTCTACTTCGGCGCGGAGTGGTTCGTCGGCGGCGCTTCCGCGCTGGCCCTGACGCTGCGCGTCCCCCAACTCCTCGTGGGCCTCACCGTGGTCGCGTATGGAACCTCCGCGCCCGAATCCTCGTCGGGGTGCGGGCCGCGAGCGCGGGCCACGGCGACGTGGCCTTCGGCAACGTCGTCGGCTCCAACATCGCCAACGTGGGCCTGATCCTCGGCGTCGCGGCCCTCGTCCGGCCGGCGGGCGTGGACGGGACGCTGCGGCGGCGCGAGCTTCCGGTGCTCGTCGCGAGCACGGCGATCTTGCCGCTGCTCTTGCTCGACGGCTCGGTGAGCCGCTGGGAAGCGGGCGGACTCCTGTTCGTCGCGGCCGCCTACACGGTGTGGATGGTGCGCGCCGCGCGCAGTGCCTCGGCGGTCGCCGTGGCTCGGGCGGACGTGGGAATGGCCGGAGAGGCGGCCGACCTCGCGGGCGCCCCGAAGCCCGGCGGTAGGTTGTGCGCCGCCGTCACCGCTCTCGTGGGGCTCACCGTCCTTTTGGTCGGCGGGACACTCTTCGTCGACGGCGCGGTGTCGGTCGCCCAGGCGCTCGGCATGAGCGAGCGACTCGTCGGCCTCACCATCGTCGCCGTCGGGACCTCGCTGCCGGAGCTCGTCACGAGCGTCATCGCGGCGCGGCGCGGGCACTCGGACCTCGCCGTCGGCAACGTGGTCGGCTCCAACATCTTCAACACGTTCCTCTGCCTCGGCGCGGCCGGCATGGCCGGCTCGGTCGGCGCGCCGCTCGGGGCGGTCGCCGTGGACCTCGTGGCGCTCGGTGTCATGACGTGCGTCGCCGTCGTGTTCATCCGGACCCGGAGGACCATCTCACGCGTCGAGGGGGCGGTGGCGTTGCTCCTTTTCGTCGCGTTCACGGTCATCACGGTGGCGCGAGGGTGAGGCGCGGCCTTGGCGAGCACGGCGGCCCGGGGGCTTCAGCCCTCGGGTCTCGGGGCTTCGCGCTTCTTCCATGGGGTGCCGGTCCGCCGCCGGATGAGCACCTTGTGCAGCTCGGCGACGACGAGGAGCCCGAGGGCGAGGCCCAGGGTCGCTAGCCACTGCACGAGCGGGACGGGCTCGAGGTGGAGGATGTCGCGCAGGCCAGGTGCGTACAGGGCTCCGATGTGCACGAGCTGGGCCACCACGGTGCCGACGAGCAGCAGGCGGTTTCGCAACGGACTGAGGCCGACGAGCGACGCGGTCTCCGAGCGGCTGTTGCCGGCCTGGACGTTCTCGAACAGCACGAGCAAGAGCAGGACGCCGTTCTGCGCTGTCGCGAGGTGCCACCCCTCTGCGAGCATCCATCGGTAGGCAAAGAAGGCGACGAGCGCCATGAAGAGCGCAGACACGAGGGTGCGCTCCAGCATGAGCCTGTCGAAGACGGGCTCGCGCGGGGGGCGGGGAGGGCGCCCGAGCTCGCCGCCTTCGGCCGGCTCGAAGGCGAGCGCCACGTCCTGGATTCCGTTCGTCACGAGGTTGAGCCAGAGCAGTTGCACCGGCCAGAGCGGTGCGGGCAATCCCGTAGCCGTCGTCAGCACGAACAGCAGCACCTCGGCGGCGCCGGTCGAGACGAGCAGGAAGATGACCTTGCGCACGTTCGCGTAGGCGACGCGGCCCTCTTCGACCCCGGCCACGATCGACGCGAAGTTGTCGTCCGTGAGGATGAGCTCGGCGCTCTCGCGGGCGACGTCCGTGCCCCGCTTGCCCATCGCCACGCCGATGTGCGCGGCGCGCATGGCCGGGGCGTCGTTGGCACCGTCGCCGGTCACGGCGACGAAGTGCCCGAGCCGGATGAGCGACTGGACGATCTCGAGCTTCTGCCTCGGCTCGACGCGTGCGAAGACCCGCGACGTACGGACCAGCTCGTCGACGGCCTCGACCCCGCGAGCGGTGATCTTGGCGAGCGAGGAGCCGGTCACGACCTCGGCGGGCCGCTCGGCGAGACCGAGCTCACGCGCGATGGCGAGGGCCGTGGCCGGATGGTCGCCCGTGACCATGGCCACCTCGATGCCGGCGCGGCGACACGCGGCGACCGAGGCGCGGGCCTCCGGGCGCAGCGGGTCCATCATCCCGACGAAGCCGAGGAAGACGAGCCCGACGAGGTGCTCGTGACCGAAGTCGGCAGCCGCCGGGTCGAGCTCGATCGGGCCGGCGGCCAGTGCCAGCACGCGGAATCCGCCCAACGCGAGCGCGTCCGCCTGCGCCTCGAGGGCCGCCGCGTCGAGCGCCACGTCGCCCCCCCGCGTGGCCATCCGCGAGCACATCGCGAGGATGCGTTCTCCTGCACCCTTCGCCACGGCGTGGAGCGTGTCGGCCTTGCGGTGCAGCGTCGCGGCGAAGCGGTGCTCGGGGTCGAACGGGATCGCGGCCACGCGGGGGCACGAGGCCTCGAGCGTCGCCACGTGCACGCCGGCCCTCGCCGCCATGGCCAGTAAGGCGACATCCACCGCGTCGCCATGGTGCACCCAGACCTCGTCGCGGAGACCGAGGAAGCCGTCGTTGCAGAGCGCGGCCGCCTCGCCGAGGCGGCGCACGAGAGGCCGTGCCTCGGGAGGGGCCGTCACGTCGCCCTCCGGAGCGACGCCCTGGCCCGTGACGTCGCACGGCTCCTCGCCGGGGAGCAGGAGCCGGCGCACCGACTGCTCGTTCAGCGTGAGCGTGCCGGTCTTGTCCGACGCGATGAAGGTGCAGGAGCCGAGCGCCTCGACGGCGATCATCCGGCGGGCGATCACCTTCCTGTGCCCCATCCGCCGGGCGCCGATGGCGAGCGCGACGGTGATGGCGACGGGGAGGCCTTCGGGAATGGCCGATACTGCGAGGGCGATGGCCAGCGTGAAGACCTCGCCAACGGCACCACCCCGCGCCACGGACACCGCACCGAGCGCCACCGCGGTCGCGCCGACACCGAGCGCGATCCGCTTCGTGAAGCGGTCCATCCGCACGAGCAACGGCGGCTTCGCGGTGTCCGCGCTCGCGAGGGAGCTCGCGATCCGTCCGAGCTCCGTTCTGGGACCGGTGGCGACGACCACGCCGTGCGCGCGTCCGCGCGTAACGAGCGTACCTGCGAAGGCCTGGTTCACCCGGTCGGCGACAGGCGTGTCCGAGCTCAGGATCGGCGCCGAGGCCTTGGTGGCGGCGTTGGATTCGCCCGTGAGCAGGGACTCGTCGATCTCCAGGCCGGCCGTGGACAGGAGCCGCACGTCGGCGGGCACCTTGCTGCCTGCCTCGAGGAGCACGATGTCGCCGGGCACGAGCTCCTCACCCTGCACCTCGTGGTCCTCGCCGTCGCGGATCACGTAGGCCTTCAGGACCGCGAGGGCGCGCAGCGCCTCGGCGCTTCGCTCGGCGCCGTACTCCTGGACGGACCCGATGAGCGCGTTGACCACGAGAACTCCAAGGATGAAGCCTGCATCGGACCACTGGCGCATGACCGCAGAGAACGCAGCGGCGGCCAGCAGGATGTAGACGAGCGGCGCCAGGAACTGGCGGAGGAACACGCGCAGCACGCCCACGGGCAAGGCGCGGGGAAGCTCGTTGCGACCGAAGCGCGCGAGCCGCGCGGCGGCCTCTACGGCGCCGAGCCCCCTCGCACTCGAGTCCAAGGCGGCACAGGTCTGCTCGGCGCCGAGGGTGTGCGCGCCGTCGGACGCGAGGCGGCTCTTGAGGTCGTCGAGACTCGGCTCCGGCACGGTCCTCTCCCGATCATGGCCGCCCCGAGGCGCGGCACCCCTTCGCAGCGGCTACGGAAGCTCGAACGAGACCCGACCGGTCCGCGCCACGAGCACGTCACAGGTCGCTGTCTCGAGGAGCCGCTCGGCGACGCTGCCGAGCAGCGCGTGTGCCAGGCCCGAGCGGCCGTGGGTCCCGACCGCGAGCAGGTCCGCGCGGCGTCGCCTTGCCTCGCCGAGGACGACCGCGCGTGGATCACCGCGGAGGATCGACGTCTGCCATGGCACGACCTCGTCGCCGAGCGCCGTCCGGAGCCGCTCGAGGCGCGCGGCGGCGGCTTGCCGGTACTTCCGGCGGACCGCGTTCACCTCCTCCTCGGGCGCGCTCGCCCAGAAGAAGCGCTCGAAGGGCACGTGGTACGCGTGGACGAGCCTGCCGGCCTTCACGTCCGGTCCGAGCGCGCGCAGGGCGACCTCGACGACGGCGCGAGACGTATCCCCGAGATCGAGCGCCACGAGCAGGCACCGATAGGGTCGAGCCGCCTTGCGACCCACGACCAGCACCGGCGTGTCACCCGCGCGGGCCACTCGCTCGGCCGTGGAGCCGAGGAACAGATCCTTCACGGGGCGCTCCCCGTGGCGTCCGACCACCACGAGATCGGCCCCGAGCGTGCGCGCCTGGCGAATGATTTGCACGTAGGCCGGCCCCGTGGCGACCTGCTCGGCTACGTCGATGTCGGCTCGGCCTTCGGCGGCCATCGAGCTCGAAAGGGTCGCGACCGCGCGCTCAAGCTCGCGCCGCACCGACCTCTCCATCCCCGTCGCGCTCTTCGCGGCCAGCCGGGGCGGCAGCACGTGCAGCACGGCGATCTGCGCTGCCACGGCAAGGGGCAGGTACCTGGTGCGCGCCACGGCCCGCGCTGCGCCGGCGGAGAAGTCGGTCGCGACGAGCACGTGCTCGAACGGCCTTCGGCGCACGGGGCGCGTCGTGGGTGCGGGCATGAGGCAACCTGCTCCTTCTGCAGCAGGCCCGCGGCCGTGCAGGCGGCTCGCGAGCTCCGGACCTGCTCGACCGCGTGCACTGCCCGTGCCAACTGGTGCGTCGGGGTGTTGCGCGCTGGCCGTGCCAGCGCGCTGTGGGTGTCACTTCCCCGGCGGTGCCTTGCGCTCGAGCTCGTGCGCGAGGTCGGGCACGACCCGCGCCAACCGGTGCAGCACGACCCGCCGGGCGAGCGTCCAGAGCGTGGCGCGGTCGCCCGCTTCGGACAGCATGCCGAGGGGCAGCTGGAAGGCGCCCTTGTCGGCGCGCCCGCCGCCGAAGGCGCGGCCGTCGCGGTCCACGCCGAAGGCCGCGCCGAGGAAGGTCTGGGGCTCCACGCTCGGGCTGTTGGTGCGCAGGGAGCCGTCGATCTTGTCGCCGACGAGTCCGAAGGCGATGACCGTGTCGAGGTCTTCCCGCTGCAGGAGGTAGTCGGCGGCGGCGCCGATGGTGTCGCGGTCGGCAAGCGCGACCTCCCCGACGGCCGCGACGGCGAAGTCGCGCACGACCATGAGGTCCGCGAGGGCGCGCGACACGACGCTCATGGCCGTGGCGCCCACGGTGCGCCGGCCCACGCGCTTCAAGACGTCCGAGTCGGAGCGGTCTCTCAGATAGGCGGCAGCGGCGAAGTCGGCCGCCGTCGCGCGGGCGAAGTCGTCGGTGTCGGTCTGGATGCCGAAGAAGAGCGCCGTGGCGACCCGGGCGTCGTCCCGGTGGCCGTCGAGCGGCGCGAAGCCGGCCGCGAGGTACTCCGCGTAGATGGTCGACGACGCACCGAAGGTAGGGCGGACATCCACGAAGGCCGCCTCGACGACGGGTCCACGGTGATGATCGACGACCGTGAGGATCCGCAGGCTCGCGGGCAGCAGGATGGACGGGTCCGGAGCGCTCGCGTCGACGAGCGACAGGTGGGCGAAACGCTCGAGGTCTGCGGGGTGCGTCACCTGGACCATCCCGATGCCGAGGAGCTTGACGAGCGCGCGATTCTGCCGATGCGACACGGGCAGCACGTGCGCGATGGTCGCGGGCACGCCCGCGTGCTCGCAGAGCCGCTGGTGTGCGAGCGCGCAGCCGATCGCGTCCGGGTCGGGGTGTCCCCCGATGAGCACGACGAGCGGCTCTCCCGCAGCGCTGCGAAGCACCCTCTCGAGCTCCGCGTGGCGCCCAGGTTTGTCGCCGCCTTCCGCGGTCGTGCTGTCGGCCTTGGTCATGATCGGGCTGCCTTCAGCGCTGCTCGAGCGAGCTCGCCGGGCCGACGAACGAACAACTCACGCGCGCGCTCCTTCGCCGAGCGAGCACCCGCTCGCCCGACCCGTCCAGCGTACGGACCCGGCGCGCCGCTGTCAAAAGGCCGAACCTCCGAGCGGGCGGGGCGGGGTGGAGTCCGGTGGAGCCGTCAGGCTGCGGGCGCCGCGTCGAGATAGCGCCGCGTGAGCGCCATCACCGCAGCGGCGTGCTCGACGTCGCGGGCCCCGCGCACGGGCCGCACCGGCCGCTGCCGCTCGTCGAAGGTCTGCCCGTGGCGGGCGCGCGCGTCCCCGGCGAGCGCGAGCCAGCAGTAGGTCTGGGCCATGGCCTCCGGCGTGATGGCGAAGCGGCGCTTGATGCCGTAGGCGAAGCGGGCAGCGGCTGAGAGGTCGGGGTAGCGCGCGAGATCGACCCGCACGTTCGTGACGCGCACGCAGTGCACCGTGATGCGGGTCGCGGCGAGCTCGTCGGCGAGGGCGCGGGTGTAGATCTCCTGGGCGAGCTTCGACTGGTAGTAGGCGCGCGGGACGCTGAAGCGCCGCGTGCGGAACTCGGGGTCGTCGACGTGCACTCTCAGGCAGGGGAAGACCTGCAGCCCCTTCGACGAGACCGTGACGACGCGCGCCCCCGCGCTAGCCGCGAGGAGCGGACGGAGCTCGTCGGTCAGGGCCACGGGGCCGAGGTGGTTCGTGGCCCAGTGGGTCTCCACCCCCTCGCTCGTCACCTCGCGCTCGCGCTGCGCGAGGTCGAAGGCCGCGGCGTTGTGGATGAGGACGTCGAGGGCCGGCAGGCGCGCGCGCAGCTCGGCGCCGAGTGCGCGGACGGACGCGCGCAGGGACAGATCGACCTGCGCGAGCTCCACGCGCTCGCTCTCCGCACGCGCCCTCACTTCTGCGACCGCTGCCTCCCCGCGCTCCCGGCTGCGGCAGCCGAGGAGCACGTGGCAGCCGGCGCGGGCGAGCTCGATCGCCGCCGCCCGGCCGATGCCCGCGTTGGCGCCCGTGACGAGGCACGTCGGCGTGCCGCCTCGCGAGTCCGGGACGCTTGCCGTCACGTCGTCCACCATGGGGGCACCCTACCGCCGCGAGAGGACGGCGGGCCAGTCGATGAGGAACGTCGACGGGGGTGGTGGCTCGATCACGGCGGTAGCAGACGCGCCGCATCGACCGCGGCGAGCAGCTGCCTCCTACTCGGCCTCACCTTGTACTCGGCGTCGGCGTGAGCCCAGCGCACGATGCCGTCGCGGCTCACGAGGAAGTACGAGGGGATGGCGAAGCTGTGGTGGTCGCGACCGCTCGCGCGCTCGAGGTCGATGCCGAAGCTCTTCAGCTTCCCGAACTCCGCCTCGTCTGCGACGTGCACCACACGAAACGCGCGGTGGGCAACGAGGTCGGGATCGCTCAGCACCGGGAACGGGATCTCGTAGGTGGCCGCAGTCTTCGAGGATTCTTCCGGCCTGTCGACGCTGATCGCCACCGGCGTCACGCCGCGCTTCCGGAACTCCGGGTAGGCGTCGGTCAGGTCGTGCACCTCGAAGCTGCAGTACGGACACCAACCGCCGCGGTAGAAGGAAAGGAGCACGTGCCCCTTGGCGATGAGGTCGGCGAGGCGCACGTTCCCGCCCGACGCGTCATCGATCGTGAAGTCCGGCGCCCTCGCGCCGACGGCAATGCCGACGCCGTCGGGAAGCTTGCCGACGCGCTCGTCGGCGGTGAAGGCGTAGGCCTTCATGGGATGCCCCGGCGCCGCGGAGCTCCCGCTCGAGGCCGAGCCGGTGGCCGGCGCGGCCGAAGTCGAGGCCGTCGACGCGAGGCCGCTCGAGCGCGCATCGGGCGCGGGTGGGTCGCGGCGTCCGTCGCACGCTGCTGCGAGCGCGGCGCAGGCGACGAGCCCTATGATTCGCGGAGACATACCCATGTTCGGCACCCAGTTTGTTGCTGTCATGTACGATGCGGCGGGGCGAGCGCAAAGACGGCACCGGCGCGGGTTTGGTCGCGGCATCTACCGGGCGAGCGCCTCGGCACCTGCGACCGCTCGCGCCTCGATCTCGAAGAAGATCTGTACGTCGTCAACGATCTTGGCGCCCACCTTTTCGGACGCGCCCTTGAGGAACCTCCCGACGACGTCGCGGGGCTTGACGTCGTGCTCCTTCATCGACACCGGCATCGGTGCCTCGGTGGCGATGCGGAGCGATGTCGGGCGCTCCGCCGGGCCGCCGAGCGTGAGCACGAGCTTCACGGTCTTCGGTGAGGTCACGCCGTGGAGCCAGAGGTGCCCGCTCGCCGTCACGTGCACCGTGCGCGCGTCGCCGGTCGGCGCCACGCTGGCGAGGTTCACCGCGCCGACCTCGTCCACCTTCTCGACGGTGAAGCGCGCCCAGCGATTCTGCTCGCGCTGCGCCTCGGGCACGTCGGTGCCGAGCTCGAACCAGTTGCGCGCGTGCTCGGTCTGCTTCAGGTTCTTCGCGGCGTCGTCGAAGGTCTCGGTGGTGGTGTCGGCGAGGTCGACATCGATCTGGCCAGTCGTCTTCCGAAGGTCCGTCGGTTCGACATCGAGCTGGCCGCGCAGCTTGCCCCAGCGGCCCTTGATCTTCTCTTCCGGGGCGTCGATGACAAACCGCACGTTGCCGCTCTCCGCGACGGCCATGCGCACGGCGCCCTTCACAGCCGGCTCAGCCGGGGGAGGAGGAGGAGGTGCCGCACGCACACCGATGGCGGAGGTGTCGTCGATCTGGGTGGAGACGAAGAACGCCGTGCCGGCTCCGAGCAGCACGACCCCGACACCGAGCAGCGCGAACTTGACCTTGCGATTCATGAGGGACCACCTGTCTGTGGCTCGAGCCCCTGCGCGGACCATCCACGCGGGCAGAGCGATTGGGGCTTGGTCTCCCAAGGCGCCCGACCGTTACGTCGAAGGGACCTGGTGCGCGCGCGCCGGCATATGCGCGACGGCAAGCAGCGCCACGAGCGACAGCAGCGCGGTCAAGATGAGCAGGCCATCCATGCGCAGGAGCGCCACGAAAGGTGCGCCGAGACCATGCCCGAGGAGCTGCCCGCCGCCGAGCAGCAGCGAGTAGAGCCCGAGGGCGGTGCCGCGCGCCGCATCGTGCCGCGCCGTGAGGTCGGCGAGGTGCGCGAGAGCCGCGGGCGTGAAGCCGCTCTCGACAACGACGAGGAGCGCGCCGAGCGCGAGCAACGCCCTCGGCGCGCCGTGGTTCACGAGTGCGAGCGTACCGGCGACTCCCAGCATCGCCACGAGACCCAGAGCGAGCACCCGCCGCCGTGGTGCCCGGGGCGCGAGGCCCGACCAGGCAGCGATGCCCGCGAGGAAGAGCAGACCCCAGACGACGAAGGCCGCTCCGGCCTCGTGGCTCTCGAGGCCGCCGGAGAGCAGCTGCCCTGGCGTTCGCTCCGGCAGGGTGAGCACGTAGGGCGCGTGCTGGAGCCAGGCGCCGACGACGGCGTTCACGCTGAGCCACGCGACGGCGAAAGGCAGGCTGCCGCGGTCGCGTGCGAGCGCTCGCAGCGTCGCGAGCACCGTCGGGAGGTGTGGGTCGGCCACGCCAGACTGGGCGCTCGGTGCGACGGGCCTGGGCTCGCGAGCGCTCGAGCCGACCGCAAGCCACGCCGCGGCGTACAGCGCGGGTAGCGCCAGGAAGGCGACCGTCCCGGCCGCGCGCCACGAGAGACCCGCCAGCGCGAAGCCGGCGATCATGGCCACGAGCGACGTCACTTCGAAGAGGCCCATCACGCGCGTGCGGCGCGCGGCATTCCCCTCGGTCGCACGCGACAGCAGCGTGAGGGTCGTCGGCACGGCGCACGCTGCGCTCGCGCCCTCGAGCGTGCGCGCCGCCACGAGCAGCGCCGCAAGGAGCCCGACAGGGCAGGTGGAGCCGAGGGTGCCACCCAGGGCGACGAGCCCCGACGCCGCACCAAAGACGGGTCCGCGTCGCAGCACACGGCGCTGTCCGACGGTGTCCGCAACGCGGCCGGCGAAGGGCGCGCCGAGGAGCTCCGTGACGAAGAAGCTGGCGCCGACCAGGCCACCGAGGATCGCGCCTACGCCCGCATCGTGCCCGAGGCGTTCGGCGAGCCAGTACGCGAAGAGCTGCCCCGACGCGGACGCCGCGACTCGGATGAGCGCGTTGGCGCCAAGCAGGCGCGCGACCCCGGAGCTGGCATGAGCTGCCACGCGGATGGGCGCCTCGCTCACGGCCGCGGCGGCACGAAGCACAAGCCCTGCGCCGGAATGCGGAGCGCCGCGTTGAATTTGCTCGAGGCATTCTGGAGCGCGACGAGCGCCGTGAGCTCCACGATGGCGTCGTCGTCGAAGAAGCGGCGAAGGCGCGCGAAGAGCTCGTCGTCGATCGCTGCGGCGTCTTTCGTTACGGCGACTGCGTAGTCGAGGGCGGCGCGCTCCACCTCCGTGAAGAGCGGCGACGCGCCATGCTCCGGGAGCTCTGCGAGCTTGTCGTTCGAGACGCCGCGCTTTTGCACGCTCGCCGCGTTGAGGTCGATGCAGAACGCGCAGGTGTTCACTTGCGAGACCTTCACCATCACGAGCGAACGCAGCGCAGGCGGCAGCCGCGAGCTCGAACGGTCCACCGCCGCGACGAGGTGGACGAAGCCGAGGAGCGCCGCGGGGACGCGCGCCCAGACGCGCGTCGGCTCGAGCACCTCGCCGTAGCGGTGCCTCTGGAGGCGGTAGAACGCTCGCAGCCACAGCGGGGCCGTTGCGCGGCCCGCGATGCGCTGGCCGCTGCGGGGCGCGGCGGCGTCGTGGCTGTCGTCTGTCGGGCCCATGTCCGTTCACCTTCACTGCCCGGTGGTGCTGCCTGCGTCCTGCCCGAGCACGATTCCGCGCCTCTCGAGATCCTCGAGCAGCGCCACGATGCCAGCGAGGGTGGCGCCGTCGAGCGACGCTCCGGCCTCTCCGCAACCCTCGCGCACGGCGACCTCGAGCGAGGCTCCGGCGCGGAGCCGCTCGACGACGGCGGCGCCGAGCGTGGAGAGCTCGAGGTACCGCACCCAGTGCTCGCGATCGCGATAGGCGAGGAGCGCCGTGTCGATGCGCTCGGGGACCGCGGACACGTCGTCCTCCGGGAGACGGTGGACCGCGAACGCGTAGCGCACGAGGCGGGCGCCGCGTTGGAGGCGGAGGGCGCTCCAGGCCGACAGCACCGCCCCGGGGCCCGCGTCGGGCGGCGCGTCGTCTTCGGCCGCTCCGACGTCGACCGCGAGCAGCTCGTGCCGCGCGAGATCGAGCAGGTAGCCCGGAACGCTCGCGTCACCGGGCCAGCGACGAGTCCACCACGCGCAGAGCTCCGTCGCGACGTCGCGCACATAGGGCGAGGGCGACGCGTGCTCCTCGACGAAGTGGGCGACCTCGGCCGCGAGCCGCTCCGGTCCGAGGCGCGCGGCGGTACGTGGCATCGTCACCTCGGCGACCCCGCGGAAGCGCGCGTGAACGAGGGTGCGGTAGGCCAAGAGGCGCGCAGGCGCGCGCGGATCGGCCTCGAGCGCGCGCGCTGCGTCGACGACCCCGTGGGCCGCGAAGATGGCGGGTAGATCGCGCTCGAGCGACGCGGCGTCAGCCGTGCAGATGAGCTCGACCAGCGCGGCCTCGAACGGCCCGATGCTCTCGGGTGCGCGCTCTGGTTGGAGGTCAGGCTGCATGGCGTCCCTCGTGCACGGCGCGCCACTTCGCGATGGCCGAGCGATACACCCGATCGATCGCCGCGACCTCGTCGAGGAGCTCCGCGAGCGGCGGGACGTTGTTGTCGCGCTCGAGCAGCACGGGCACCGGGCCCGTGCGTGAGATGACGCGCGAGAGGAGCTCGTAGACGGGCGGGCGCACCGGGGCGCCGTGGGTGTCGACGAGGAGCTCGGCACGGGCATCGCTCCAGCGCTCGGGGCCCGCGACGTGGATCTCGACCACGCGCTCGAGCGGGATCCCGGAGAGCCAGGCGCGCGCGTCGAAGCCGTGGTTCTCGGCGTTGACGTCGAGGTTGTTGAGGTCGAGCAACAGGCCGCAGTCGGCGCGCTCGAGGACCTCGGCGATGAACGCGGGCTCATCGCGCGGGTCGCCGCCGAGCGTCGTGTAGTAGCTGATGTTCTCGACGGCGACAGGAAGGCCGAGTCGTTCGCTCGCCTCGCGCACGCGCGCGGCGACGCGCTTCGCCGCGCTCGTCGTGAAGGCGACCGGCAAGAGGTCGTGCAAGACGCCCCCACCGGCGCCCGAGAAGCACAGGTGGTCGGAGTGCCAGCCGGCGCCGAAACGCCCGAGGAACCGGCGAAGCTCCGCGAGGTAGTCCGCGTCGAGCGGGTCGGCGCCGCCGAGTGAGAGCGTGAGGCCGTGCGTCGTCACCGGGTGGCGCTCCGCGACGGTCGCCAGAGCGTGGGGGAAGTAGCCCCCCCGGCGCATGTAGTTCTCGGGCGCCACCTCGAAGAACCGGATGGCGTCGAGCGCGCCGGGAGCGGCGCCGAGCACCTCGTGCAGAAACTCCCAGCGCAGACCGAGACCCACGCCTTCGAGTTGCTCGACGCTCATGTTCATGCTCCTCGTGCTCGCGCCTGCGACGCGTCAGCCACAGGATCCGGCGCCGCAACCGCCCTGGGCGGGCGCCTGCTTGCCGACCGTCGCACCCGCCTTCGGCGCTGCGACGGCGCCCTTGGCCGGCGCCGCTGGCGGCGCGGTCTGGGCGGAGCTCGTGGTGGTGGTCGTCGGCGCAGTGGCAGCCGTCGAGGCCTCTGCGGCCACCGCGCCGGCGTTCGCCCCGCAGGAGGCTGCGGCACCGGCCGGCACCTTGGCGCCCATCGAACCCTCGCTTCCGGGCTTTGCGCCGCAGGAGCCCGCGGCAGCGGCCTTCGCGCCGCAGGAGCCCGCCGCCCCGGTGCCCGTCGGGGTCGACATCGCCCCGGGCGCGTGGTTCGCGCCGCAGCTCGCCTTCGCGCCCGCGGCCATCTCCGGGCTCGGCGTGGTGGCCGCAGGCACCTCCGTCGCGTGAACGTTGGCGCCGGTCGTGCACGCCGACAGGGCGGCACCGGACCCGAGGACGGCGAGAGCGAGGGCGTATTTGCTGATGGTGGTCATGATCGTTTCTTCCCTTCGTCGGCACTTCACCGACTCGCACGCTTGGTCGCCGCACCGGAGGTTTCGTTACGCCAGTGGCGCGAGAATCTCGCTCGCCGGATCGGCCCCGGCGCCACGAGCCGTGTGTCGCCGGTGCGAGCCCCCGACAGGGCTACCGGCGCGCGTCGTGCGCCGGGTACCCAGAGTCCGTGATGGCGGCGGCGACAAACGCGGGCGCGGTCTCGGACGGTCGGTAGCGGACCCAGGCGCGGCCCTCGGCCATGCTCACACGGACGTCGATGACTCCCGCCAAGTTCTCGGCGGCAGTGCGCACGGTGACGGGACAGGTCGCGCAGTGCATCCCCTCGACGATGATCTCGACCTCGCGCTCCTCCGGTGCGGGCGGATCCGATGCCGCGGCGCTTGGCGCGCTGCTCGCCGAGGACGCCGTTCGCACCTCGCGCTGGCAAGCGTGAACCGCGAGCACCCAGGTGAGCGCGAGCAGCGGCCGACCGCGCGTGATCCAACCTCTGCGTCGGACGACGCTGGCGCGAACCGCTCGCTCGAGGGCCGTCATGGTTGCACGCGAGCGTGGTAACCCGCCTCCTCGATGGCGCGAATCATCCGCTCCGGATTCACCCGCGTGGAGTCGTAGCTCACGCGCGCTGTCTTCGCCTCGACGTCCACCGTGGCCTCGCGGACACCCTCGAGTCGGCGCAGCACGACGCGCACCGTCACGGCGCAGCTGGCGCAGTGCATGCCCTCGATCGCGAGGACCACATTCGCTTCGTCGGGTGCCTGCGCGCGGGCCGGCGCAGGTGCGAGCACCGAGAACGCGGGCGCGCCGAGCAGGGTACCGAGCAGCGTGATTCGCCGAGCAAGCGCGTGTCTCATGTTGGCTCTCCTTGGCTCGTAGCCTAGCTGGCGCAGCATGAGAGCTTCGCCACGTCCTTGGTGAAGGTCTGTGCGGCGAGCTTGATGGCTTCCGCGGCGGTCAAGTAGGGGTGGAAGGCCTCAGCGAGCGCGCTCACCGGAATTGCGTGACGGATCGCGAGCGCGGGCACCATGATGAGATCCCCCGCCTCGGGAGCGAGGATTGTCGCGCCTACGAGGCGATCGGTCCCGCGGGCACGAAGCAACTTGACGAAGCCGCGGGTATCGCGCGCCGCCAGTGCACGCGCCACGTGGACAAAGGGCAGCTTGGCGACATCTACCTCGATGCCACGCGCGCGCGCTTCCTTCTCGTTGAGCCCCACCGTCGCAAGCTGCGGATCCGTGAACACGACCGCCGGAAGTGCCGAGTAGTCTCGCGTCCGCTTCGCGGTACCGAGGGCGTTTTCGGCCGCGAGTCGACCTTCGTAGGCCGCGGTGTAGACGAACGCCGGGTCGCCAATGACGTCGCCGGCAGCAAAGATGCCCGGGACGGTGGTTTCGAGAAAGTCGTCGACGACGACGGTTCCGTCGCTCCGGAGCTCGACGTCGATCAGGTCGAGCCCGAGGTCGTGCGTGTTCGCGCGGCGGCCGGTGGCGACGAGGATCCGCTCTGCCGCGATGCGGATCCGTTCGCCATCACGCTCGAGCTCGACCACGCGGTTCGTGCCATCGCGCGACGCGCTCTGCAAGCGCGCTCCCGTGACGATGTTCAAGCCCTCTGCGGCGAGCAGGCGCTCGAGCTCCTGCGCCACGTCGTCGTCTTCGCTCGGCAGTACGTGACGGCTGCGCTGGACGACGGTGATCCGCGTCCCGAGCCGCGCGAATGCCTGCGCGAGCTCGAGGGCCACGAAGCGGCCGCCGAGGACGACCATCGATCTCGGGAGGACCTCCAGCGCGAGCGCGTCCGTGCTCGTCAAGTAGCCGGTCTCTTCGAGTCCCGGAACGTC
Source organism: Myxococcales bacterium (assembly GCA_016212965.1). GTDB lineage: Bacteria > Myxococcota_A > Polyangia > Polyangiales > Polyangiaceae > JACRDA01. Next base: position 42,361 of record JACRDA010000071.1, on the reverse strand, counting down.
GACCACGTTGGGGCGCATGCCGGTGGCGAGGACGAACCGGTCGGCGCGAAGCTCGGTCCCGCTCAACAGAATGCGCCCTGGTCCGGCGAACCGCGCGTGGCCTTCGAAGAATGAGACGCCGGGCGTTTCGGCGAGCACGCGCGCGTACTTCGCCGCACGCAGCTCCGCGACGAGACTCCGTTTCTCGGCCATCAGCGCTCGGAAATCCTCGACGCGCGCCTGCGCCGTGACGCCGGCGAAGCGCGGATGGTTCGCTCGGTGCACGGCCTCGGCGGCGCGGATCAGCGTCTTCGAGGGAACACAGCCGATGTTGACGCACGTGCCGCCGAGAGTGCCCCGCTCCACCATGGCCACCCGCGCGCCGAGCTCGGAGGCACGCAGCGCCGCACCGAAAGCGGCACTGCCGGCGCCGACGACGATGAGGTCGAACGCGCCGCCGCGCTGCACGTCGTTCGAAAGATCCAATGTTCGAGGCGTCGTCATGGCTCGAGCCCTCAGCCGAAGAGAGCCGGCGCGAGGTACGGGAAGACGAGGAGCGACGCGACGACCACGGTCGCGACCCAGAGCATGACGCGCCCAGCGCGGTTGGTGCGGGGCGCGGGACAGGCGCACGCCGCTCCGGCCACCCCGCCTGTAGCGGGCGCAGGGCGCGGCCGCCGGTAGGTCAGGTAGAAGCCCGCGCCCAGGAGCGCGAAGGTGACGACGATGAAGAGGGGCCGGTAGGGCTCGAGCTTGACCATGAGCCCCGCCCCACCGAGCCCGAGCAAAGCGAAAACGAGCGGCCCGACACAGCAAGCCGATGCGAGAAACGCGGCAAAAATGGAAGCCGCTGTGGCGGCAAGTGCGCCGCGGGAGGCTCGAGGCTTCGCATCCTTGGTCGGCGCTGGAACCGGAACCGAGCAGCAGTCGTCTTTGGCCATGCCAGTGACCCCTGCACGGCTCGTGCCACGGCCAAATGTGAGCACTCGCGCGCCGGCCGCGCGTAGACGTTGCCCCGGCGAAACGGCTTGCCTCCATTCTGGAGCCTCGTACACTCCGTTTTGGAGTGGCCGACGCACCGCGAGCAGAGCTCGTTGCCAGGAGCCCGCGCATGCGGCGGATCCTCACGCTCGCCGAGCGGGCGGCCCTGAGCGACGCTACGGTGCTCATCACGGGTGAGAGCGGCACGGGGAAGGAGCGCTTGGCGCGCTTCATCCACGGCGGCTCTCGGCGCCGCGATCAGCCCTTCGTCGCCATCAACTGCGGGGCTTTGCCCGAGGCCTTGCTCGAGAGCGAGCTCTTCGGCCACAAGAAGGGTGCGTTCACGGGCGCCTACGGCGACGCGCCGGGGCTCTTCCTCGCGGCGTCCGGCGGTACGCTCCTGCTCGACGAGCTCGGCGAGACGCCGCCCGCGATGCAGGTGAAGCTGTTGCGAGCGCTTCAGGAGCGCGTGATTCGACCCGTCGGTGCGACGAAGGACGTGCCGGTCGACGTGCGGGTGGTCGCCGCGACGAACCAGGACGTCGAACGGCTCGTGGACTCGGGGGGATTTCGCAGAGATCTCTTCTACCGACTGCGCGTCATCGCGCTCGAGCTGCCGCCGCTGCGCGAGCGCCGCGACGACATCCTCGGGCTCGCACGGCTCTTCATCGCGAAGACTTGCCGCCAGAATGCCTGCGGCCCTTGTGCGCTCTCGCGTGAAGCTCTGGACGCGTTCTATGCGTACGCGTGGCCTGGGAACGTGCGCGAGCTCGAGAATGCCATCGAGCGAGCGGTGGTGCTCGCCGAGGGCCAGCCCAAGATCGAGCTCGGAGATCTGCCGCCCGAGCTGCGCACACCACCAGCGTCACGTCCCGCCTCGACCGGCTCCACCACAGGCGACGTGCCGGCGACCCTCGCCGAGATGGAGCGCCGGCACATCCTCGCGACGCTCGAACGGTGCGCAGGCAACCGCGCCGCGACCGCTCGGGCGCTCGGGATCGGCGAGAATACTCTCTGGCGCAAGCTGAAGGCGTACCGCGTACCCGCCGCGCGCTGAGCACCGGCTCGCCGCGAACGCGACGTTGCGGGCCGGTCGTCACTTCGACGCGGTGGGCACACGCAACTGCTCGGCGAACGCCCCCGGATCGGTCGTCGGGAGCTCACAGCGCTGCTGCTCGCAGACGTAGGCGGTAGGCTTGCCGCCGATCGCGATCTTGGCTTCGAGGAGCGGCACGAGCTCCGCCTGACTGCCGAGATCGGCGCCTTGTACGGCCACGACGACGACCTTGTTGGGAACGAAGGACCCGTGCAGGGCGTCGAGGAACGGCCGCGCCTGGTCTCGCGAGTCCGGCGTCACGATGGCGATCTCCTTCGGTCGGTCGAGCGCCCAGTCGAGCGCAAGCAGGAGCTCCGAGAAGCGACCGCGTCCGCTCGTGAGCCCGGCCGAGAAGGCGCCGATCGTGGCTTCGGCGCGCTGCCGGTAGCGGTCGTCCCCGGTCAGCGCGTGCAGGCGCAGCAGGTTCAGCGCTGCGACCGAGTTGCCCGACGGCTCCGCACCGTCGTCGCCCGGCTTCTCGCGGGCGAGCAGCGCCTCGTGGTCGGCGCTCGTCATGAAGTAACCACCGCGCGGATCCGCGTAGAGCCGCTCCTGCGTGACCGTGAGCTCGAACGCCGCCGCGAGCCAGCGGCGCTCGCCGGTCGCCTCGAAGAGATCGATGAGGCTCGCCGTGAAGAAGGCGTAGTCATCGAGGTAGCCGTCGTAGCGCGCACGGCCGTCCTTGTAGCTCCGCAAGAGGCGTCCTTCGCGCCACAGCTCGGAGAGGACGAAGGCCGCCGCGCGCCTCGCCTGCTCGAGGTACGCGGGCTCGGCGAGGGTCGACGCCGCGCGCGCGAACGCCGAGATCATGAGGCCGTTCCATGCCGTCAGGATCTTCTCGTCTCGCAAAGGAGAGGGCCGCGCGCGGCGCGCCGCGTAGAGCCGCTCGCGCGCATCGCCGATCGTGGCCATGAGCCGGGCCTGTCGGCCGCCCGCCCCGGTGGCCACGATCTCGAGCGGGCGAGGGAGGTGGAGGACGTTGCGGCCCTCGAAGTTGCCGGCGTCCGTGACGTCGAAGAGGGCGCGCACGAGCTCGGCCTGATCGGCGTCGAGGGCAGCGCCGATCTCCGCGGGGGTCCAGGTGAAGAACCACCCCTCCTCGCGCTCGCCGCGCGGGCCGAGGCTGTCGGCGTCGGTCGCCGAGTAGAACGCGCCCCCCTCGGACGTCATGTCGCGCTCGACGTAGCGCAGGACTTCGCGCACCACTCGGGCGAAGTCGGCGCGTCCCGTCGCCTCGTACGCCTCGAGGTACGCGACGGCGAGAAGCGCGTTGTCGTAGAGCATCTTCTCGAAGTGCGGCACGCGCCAGGCCGCGTCGGTCGCGTAGCGGTGAAACCCTCCGCCGACCTGGTCGTAGATCCCCCCGGTCGCCATGTGCTCCAGCGTGAGCGTCACCATCTGCAGCGCTGCTGCGGCCCCAGTGCGGCGGTGCTGGCGCAGGAGGAAGCGCAACGGCAAGCCGCTCGGGAACTTGGGGGCCCCGCGGAGGCCGCCGTTCTCGGCGTCGAACGCGCGTCCGTACCTGTCGAACGCCGCGTCGAGTGCTGCGGTACCCGGAAGACCGCGCCCTTCCGGCACCGCGGAAAGGCTCGACCGAACGCGCTCCGCGAGCTCGCGCGCCGACGCCGCGGTGCCGCTCGGATCCGCGTCGTGCGATTGTCGCAGGCGGCCGAGCAGGGTGAGGAAGCCCGTGCGCGCGCCGCGGACGCCGTCGCGCGGTGGGAAGTAGGTGCCCCCGAAGAAGGGCTCTCGGTCGGCCGTGAGCCACACGGTCATCGGCCAGCCACCGTTACCGGTCAGCATGACGACGGCCTGCATGTAGACGGCGTCGAGGTCGGGTCGCTCTTCACGATCGACCTTGATGGCGACGTAGTTCGCGTTGAGAAAGGCGGCGATCTCCTCGTCTTCGAAGCTCTCCTCTTCCATCACGTGGCACCAGTGGCACGTGGAGTAGCCGATCGACAGGAGCACCGGGCGGCCGAGCGCGCGCGCAGTCTCGAACGCCTCGTCGCCCCACGGGTACCAGTTGACGGGGTTGTGGGCGTGCTGCCGCAGGTAAGGGCTCGACTCGAGAAGCAGGCGATTGGTGTAGAGGGGCGTCCCGTCCGCGCGGAGGTGCCGTGTGCGAGGGGCGTAGTCGCCCGGTCGCGAGGCCCAGGCCTCTTCGAGCCGGTGGACGAGCTCGACGCTGAAGGGCGAGGCAGCGGGCAAGACACCCCCAAAGCTCCAACCCCCGTCGGGAGGCACAGCCACCTCGGCGAGCTCGACGTTGGGCGGCGCTTCATGGCGGGCGCGCAGCGACAGAGCGACGACGACGGAGACCACGACCGCGACGAGGGCCGCCGTCACGAGCGCGGCGCGGCGCGACGCGCGTGTCGGCGCGCGCGGAAGGCCGCGCCGCTCGGCGGGCGCAGCGCCCCGCACGCGTCGTGCAGGCAGGCGTAGCGCGGCTTGGCGGCGCGGCTTCGGCCCCTCTTCGCTCAAAGCGACTTCACCTCCACGACATCGAGCACGCGCTCGGGGGCGTAGAGGTGCCCCTTCACCTCCACGCGCTTGCCGTGATTCTCATCGCCCTTCACGAGCGACGCGCCCGTGTCGTCGTCGAGGTAGTGTAGCCACTGGCCCGCAAGGCCCGCGATCGCCTTGCCGTCGGCGTTCATGATGGACTCGACGCGAAGCGCGTGTCGGTGCCCGTACACGCTGCACTGCGCTCGCGCCCCCTGCTCCTTCTTCAGGGAGCAGCCGAGGCAGACGTTCTGCCCGATGACCGTGACGTCACCCGAGCCGAGCGCCTCCGCCGGCGCCGCTGGCGGCGCGGCAGCCCCTGGCTCCTTGCCGCAGGCGCCTGCGCCGATGCCGAGCGCGAGCGCCGCCATCAGCACGATGATCTTTCGCCTAGAATCCATGATCGCTCCTATTGTTGCTGTCATCCGAGAATGTCACCGTCGCATGGACGAGCGTCTTGGTGCCCGACCTCGCCGGCGCCAGCGCGCACGGCCGCGTGCGACGATCACTCGCCGCCGATCAGCGCCCCGAGCTTCGCAGGCTCCATCGCGCCAGCCAGCACGTAGGTGAGGCCACGCTCTTGCCACACCACCAGGCCGACGCCGCGCTTCTCCTGCACGGCTCGTCTGCCCGGGAGAAACGGAGCATCGGCCACCGCCGACCAGTCTTCCCCCGCCTGCTCGAAGACGAACAGTGACACGCGCTCGACGCCGCGCGACGGCGCCGCCGAGGTCTCGAAGAAGACGAGGGCTGCCGGGCGGCCCGCGAGCTTGCAGCGCCGAGCGCCGAGCAGCGTGGCGCCGTGGAGGACCGGGAGTCTCGTCGCGAGACCGAGCTCGGCCTCGAAGAAGGCCTGCACTGGCTCCGCCGAGTCACTCGCGATCTGCAGCCGCTCGACCCCACGGCGGGCGTACTCGAGGTGATCGTCGACGAGTAGCTCGACGAGCGCCCGCGCCCGCTCGGCTCCGGCGCTTGTTCGCCCGACCCACCAGGTGACGGTCGCTGCCGCAGCGGCGCCGGCTCCGAGGCCGAGCATGCCGAGCACTGCGCGCCGCCGGACAGGGGCGCGACTTGCCCGTGCCCGCTCCGTCTCGAGGGTCTTGCGCACCCGCTCGCGCAACGCATCGGAAGCGCTCCAGACGGGGCGGTGCTGCTGAAGCAGCTCCCGCGTCCCCTCTTCCGCCAGGCCGAACCGGCGGCAGTCGGCACACTGGGCACCATGGTCGCCCGGCGCGGCCTGCCCGAGCAAGAGCGCCCGCCGATGTGCTCGGCAATCCTTCATGGCCCACTCCTGCCGGCAGCGAGGAGCCGCGCCCGCAAGAGCTTCCTGCCGCGGTGCGCGCGTGACGCGACGGTGCCGACGGGCAGCTCCAACACCTCGGCGGCCTCCGCCAATGTGAGCTCCTCCACGTCGAGTAGCCACACGGCTTCACGGAAGCCGTGTGGCATGGCGTCGAGGGCCGCACCGACCTCGTCCGAGAGGTCAGCCGCGCCCGGCGGCGTGAGCTCGCGCGTAGGGTCCGCGTCCATGACGAGCTCGTCGAGATCGACGTCGACCACGGCAGGACGACGGCTCGCTGTCCGCCGGGAGTTCAGGAATTGCCGATGGAGCGTGCGCATCAGCCACGCCTTCGCCGAACCCCGAGAGCGGAGCTGGCCCCAGGCCGCAAAGGCGCGAAGGGCGGTCTCCTGGACGAGATCCTCCGCGGCGGAGCGCTCGCCCGTCAGCATGCGAGCGGCGCCGTAGAGCGCGTGCAGGTGGGCGTCGAGCGCCTCGTCCACGGTGAGCGCGGCCACCTCGACCGTGCCGGGTGCCTGAGCGCCCGACACGAGCCGCAGGCCCGACGCGCGCTGTAGTCGACCGCTCACTCTGTTGCCCTCGACCGGAAAGACACCGGCGTCCCGCGAAGTTATCCTAGGGATCGCTCGATTTGTCGATCCCGTGCCGAGCGCAGATCTTGCGAGACCGGCTGTCAAAGCCTGTAACGAACGCGAGGGTCGCGAGACAGAGTCACGCCTCGCGCCCGATCGGGGCGAGCCGGAGGGCACGACATGACCCTGCTCGCGCTCCTCGCCGTTGCCGCGCTCGCCTTGGCCAACGGCTCGAACGACAACTTCAAGGGCGTCGCGACCCTGTACGGCAGCGGCGTCGCCTCCTACCGCGGCGCGCTCGCCTGGGCGACGGTCACGACCCTCGCTGGGTCGCTCGCCGCGTCCGTGCTCGCGGGGTCGCTCGCGCAGACCTTCTCCGGGGGAGGGCTCGTCTCGCCTGCGGTCGCGCGTTCCCCCGACTTCCTGGCCGCCGTCGGCTGCGGGGCTGCTGTCACCGTGCTCGTGGCGAGCCGCGCGGGCTTGCCGGTTTCGACGACCCACGCGCTCGCTGGCGCGCTCCTCGGCGCCGGGCTGTCGGCCGCGCCGGGAGCGGTGGCCGTTGGCGCTCTCGCTGCGAAGGTCGCTCTGCCTCTCGTCGCGAGCCCGCTCGTCGCGCTCGTCCTTGCGCGCGGCCTTCATGCGCTCCTCGGGACCCTCATCCGTCGGCTCGGGATCGTGCGCGGCACCTGCCTCTGTGTCGGCGGCCGCTTCGTCCCCGTCGCTCGGGCAGAGGCCGGTGGTGCGATCACGGCCGGTGACGTGCGCCTCGAGCCGCACGTCTGGTCAGGCGACGCGCCCGCCTGTACGGAGCGCTACCAAGGGGCGGTGCTCGGCGTCGATGCAGCGCGCCTCGTCGGCCGGCTCCACTTCGTCAGCGCCGGCGCGATGTCGTTCGCGCGCGGTCTCAACGACACGCCGAAGATCGCCGCCGTGGCGCTCGCCGCCGGCTCGGTCAGCGAGCTGTCCGGGAGCGTCACCGTAGGGATCGCGATCGGGGTGGGCGGGATCCTCGGTGCGCGCCGCGTCGCCGAGACGGTCGCGCACCGCATCGTCCCGCTCGAGCCCGGTCAGGGTCTGGCCGCCAACCTCGTGACGGCGGTGCTCGTCACGCTCGCGACACCGCTCGGACTGCCAGTTTCCACGACACACGTCTCCACCGGCAGCATCGTGGGCGTCGGCGTAGCTGCCGGCACCAGCGGCGTGCGCTGGAAGACCCTGGCGACGATCGGCGCGGCCTGGCTCACGACGCTGCCACTCGCTGCCTTGCTGGCGGCGCTCTGCCACGCGGTGCTTGCCCGAGTCTAGGCGCTCGGCTGCGTGCGCTACCACCCAATGTAACGCCCGGCCCGCTGCGGGGACGGTTCAGCACGCCGAAGCCCGAGGCCGCGCAGCGGCGTTGGCGGCGTGCGGAGATGATCATGACGAGAGCCATCTGGCGCGGGCAGACGATCGCCGAGGGCGACGAACCGCAGGTCGTCGACGGCACGCCGTGCGCAGCGCCGCGCGCAGCGGGTGCGAGCGCGTGGGACGGTGCTGGCCTCGTAGCCGTCGTTCCAGCCGTCGACGAGGAAGGGTCGGTTGCGGGCGTGGTGGCGGGGCTTCTGCGAGGCGGCGTGGAACGTGTCATCGTCGTCGACAACGGGTCGAGCGACCGGACGGCGGAGCTCGCTCGCGAAGCCGGCGCGCAGGTGGTCGTCGCGCCGCGGCGAGGCTACGGCTCGGCTTGTCGGGCCGCCCTCGCCGTCCTTCCCGCCGGGACACGAGCCGTCGTGTTCTGCGACGCGGACGGCGCCGATGATCTCCGGAGCCTCGACGCCATCGTGCGGCCAGTGCTGCGCGACGAGGCGGATCTCGTGATCGGAAGCCGCGTCCTCGGTCGGGCAGAGCGCGGCGCTCTCACCGCGCCTCAGCGGGCCGGCAATCTGGTCGCCGCTGCGCTCCTGCGGCTCCTCTTCGGGGCGCGCGTCACGGACCTGGGGCCCTTCCGTGCCATTTCGGTCGAGGCACTGTGCCGGCTCGACATGCGGGATCCGGCCTTCGGCTGGACTGCGGAGATGCAGACGAAGGCCCTCCGGCTCGGTCTGCGCGTCGTGGAGGTGCCCGTCGACGCGCACGCGAGGCGCACCGGGGTGAGCAAGATCTCCGGCCGGCCCAGCGCGGTGCTCAGGGCTGGCTGGGCCATTCTGACGACGATCGTCCGCCATCGCTTCACGGCCCCGACGCACGCCGGGGACCGCGGCGCAGCCCGTGCCACCGTCCCGCCGACCGAGCCTTCCAAGGAGGCCGCATGCCACCGCGTCTGACCGATCGCGCAGCGAGCGAGCCCTCCGCCGTGCCGTGGACCGAGGCCGTGCGACGCGGCGGGCTCCGCACGTTGCAGCTGAACCTCGGCAGGCTCTGCAACCTGGCGTGTCTCCATTGCCACGTGGAGGCCGGTCCTCAGCGCCGCGAGAAGATCGCGCCGGAGGTCCTCGGGCGCGTGAGCGCGTGGATCGTGCGGCACAGGCCGCCCGTCGTGGACCTCACGGGCGGTGCGCCCGAGCTCATCTCCGGCTTCCGCGAGCTCGTGACGGTCGCGCGCCGCGCCGGCTGTTCCGTTCTCGACCGCTGCAACCTCGCCGTGCTCGACGAGCCGGGCCAGGAGGATCTGCACACTTTCCTCGCTGCGCACGAGGTTGGCGTCGTCGCGAGCCTACCCTGCTACCTGCGCGAGAACGTCGATGCGCAGCGCGGCCGCGGTACCTACGACCGGAGCATCGCCGGGCTCCGGAAGCTGAACGGCGTCGGCTACGGGAGGCAGCCCGAGCTACCGCTCCACTTGGTCTACAACCCGCTGGGCGCGTCCCTGCCGCCCCCCCAACCACTGCTCGAAGGTGACTACCGCACGCGCCTCTGGGACGACTGGAGCATCGAGTTCACGAGCCTGTGGTGCCTGGCGAACGTGCCGATCCGCAGGTTCCGTCGCTACCTTCAGGTGCGCGGGGAGCTCGGGGACTACGAGGCGAAGCTCGCGGCGGCCTACAACCCGGAGACGCTCGTTGGGCTCATGTGCCGGTCGACCCTCAGCGTGGATCACGAGGGCCGCCTGTACGACTGCGACTTCAACCTCGCGCTCGGTGTTCCGCTCGGCGGCGCGCGACCCGGGCCCCACCTGTGGGACATCTCGCCCACGGATCTGACCAACCGTCCCGTCGCCATGGCGAGCGCTGGGCCAAGGGCTCGATCCAGACCGCCGTGAAGCTCCTCGGGCGCGTCTGGAGGTCCAACTGGTCCGTGACCGCCAAGCTCGCCGCGACGCTGCACATGACGCACTACCTCGTGCATCCACTGATCCTAGCGAGCCTCGCCGCGGCGCCGGTCGCCATGCCAGTGCTGCATCGCATCTCGAGCCACGCGCTCAGTGCCGGGCTCGTCTTGTTCGCCCTCGGCGCAGGCGCACCGCCGCTTCTCTATGGCGCGGCCCAGGTGGTGTTGCGCGGGCGCGGCGCGTGGCGGCGCCTGCGCGACTTGCCGAGCCTCGCCGCCATCGGGACTGGCGTGGCAGTGTCCAACGCGGCGGCCGTCTGGGAGGCTCTGCGCGGCCGCGTGACCGAGTTCGTGCGCACACCCAAGCAGGGGGCTCGCCTCAGCGGGAGCTACAAGGCGGCGGCGGCAGGAGGGCTCGTCGAGCTCGCCTGCGCGGCGTGGGCTGCCTACGGCGCGTTGCTCGGAGCGACCGGAGAGCGCCCGGGACTCGGCGTCTTGCTCTTTGTCTACTGCGCGGGTTTCGCGTGGGTCGGCTCGCGTCTGCTCTGGGAAGGGCGCCGCCCGGCGCCCCGGCCGCCCGTTGAGAGCTCTGCGCGGAGGTGGCTCGTGCTACTCGGTGTCGCGAGCCTGCTCGGGTACGCCGTTTTGGCAGCTCAGCCCGGCTCGTGGCGCGATCGCCCCGGACTCTTTGCGGGCGTCGGCCTCGTGCTCGGAGCGCTCTACCTCGCCGCGCTCGCCGTGGTCCGACGAAGGCCGGCCGGGCGCTCGACGCTTGCCTGGATCATCGCTGTCGCCGTCGCGATGCGGGTGCTCGCCCTCGGGCTCGCCCCGTCCGACGACGTGAACCGCTACATCGTCGAGGGGGTGCAGGTGCGAGGCGGAGAGAACCCGTACCTCGTCGCTCCCGGGCAGTCGTCCCTGCTCGCCGAGCTGCCGGCCGACGTGCGTGCCGGGGTCAATCATCGCGAATGGTCCGCGATCTATCCACCGGTGACCCTGGCGTTCGAGGCCGCCGTGACCTCGCTCAGCGTCCGGCCGATGGCCTTCAAGATCGCCGTGTCCCTCGCCGAGATGGCTGCGCTCGGCCTCGTCCTGCTGCTGCTCGCGCACTTCGGAGCGCCGAGCACGTGGCTGCTAGCGGCCGCGTGGAATCCGGTCGGCCCGCTTTTCGGCGCCGGAGAGGGGCACCAGGACTTCGTCACTGCGGCGCTGCTCGTGCTGTCGCTCCTCCTCGCTGCATGGGGACACCGTCGTCTCGGCCTCGTGGGGACTGCGCTCGCGGCGCTCACGAAGCCCTTCGCGCTCGTTGCGGCTCCGGCACAGGGCCGCCTGGGAGAGCGCCACACCTGGCTCGTCCCGGCCGCGGTTGCGCTCCTCGCGTACGCGCCCTTCGTCGCGGCAGGGTCGGCCCTCTTCAGGAGCCTTGGACGGTTCGGCGGTGAGCTGCATTTCCACGGGGCACTCGAGCCCGTGATCCGAGCCGCCGTAGCCTCTGTCGTGCCGGCCGCGCTCGTGCGTGCAGTCACGGTCGCGGTCCTCGTGGGCCTATGGGGCACCGCGAGCGCGCTCATCTGGCGGCACGGGCGCGCGCATGGCGCTTCGCCGGCCGCCCTTACCGCACGACTGCTCGCAGCGCTCTTGCTCTGCCTGCCCACGCTGCATCCTTGGTACTTGGCGCCGCTCGTGGTGCTGCTGCCGTTCACGGGCTCGTGGGCACTCGCCGCCTGGACGGCGATGGCGCCGATCTACTGGCTCCACGGGCTCGCCTTCCAGAGCACGGGAGACTGGACCGAGGCGCCATGGGTGACTGCGCTCGCCCATGGGCCAGCGCTCGTGCTCCTCGCCTGGGAGGCCACCCGCCGCGTTCCCGATCGGAGCGCGGCGCCTGCGACGTTGGGCATGGAGACGGAAGCCGAATGAAGACGCGGCTCATCGTATTGGCGCGGGCGCCGGCGCTCGGGCGCGGCAAGACGCGGCTCGCCCGGGACATCGGGCAAGGGGCGGCGCTCCGGGTGTACCGGGCGTTGCTGGAGCGCACCGGAGCGGCGATCCGTGCGTGGCCGGGTGCCGCAGAGCTCTACTTCGAAGGGGACGCGTCGCTTTTCGGGGACACCGCCGTCGCGCGGCTGCCGCGTTTTCGGCAGGTCGAAGGCGGCCTCGGCAGGCGCCTCGCGCACGCTGCCGAGCGAGCGCTCGCCACGCGCGAGCGCCTCATCATCGTCGGCGCCGACTGCCCAGACCTCACGGTCGGTCACCTGGCGGCCCTGGCGCAACGCCTCGATGGCGCGCGTGTCGCGCTGGGCCCGGCGCGGGACGGTGGCTATTGGGGGGTAGGAGTCACCGACCCGGAAGCGGCCAAGACGTGCTTCGCGGACGATCTGCCGTGGTCGACGCAGCAGCTCCTCGACGCGACCGGCACCCGGCTCGGAGCGAACCGGATCTCCTGCGCGCTCGGACCGACCCTCGACGACGTCGACGATCTCGAGGGTTTGGCGCGCGCCGAGGCGCGCGGATTCGAGTGGCGGCGCCAGCCTGAGGAACTCAGGCGAGCGACGACGCAAGGACGCGCGCGCGGCGTCCGCGCTGAGGGGACGCCGTCGACCGCGTCGGCATGGAGAACGCCGTGAGCCTCGTCGGCCGCTACCTCCGATGGCTGCACCTCCGTTGGCCGGCGGGCTCCGTGGAGCGCCTTCCCGTCTGCGACGCCTCCGGAGGCACCAGCGTCCCCGGCGTGTTCATCGTCGGCGATCTCGCGGGCATTCCGCTCCTGAAATTCGCCCTCGACACGGGAACGGCCGCCGCGCGCCGCTGTGCGGCCGAGCTGCGCTCGGTCCATGCAGGTCCGGAGGACGTCCTCGACGTCGTGGTGCTCGGAGCCGGCGTCGCCGGCATGGCCGCCGCGATGGAGTGTCTCGCGCTCGGCCTACGCATCCGGGTCGTCGAGGCCGCGACCCCGTTCAGCACGGTTGCGAACTTCCCTGCCGGAAAGCCGATCTTCACCTATCCCACTGCGATGAACCCGCGGGGTCGCCTGCAGGTCACCGCCGCGGTGAAGGAGGAGCTGCTGGCGGAGCTTCGCGCCACGGTGGAGCCCCACGCCATACCGCTGACGCTGGCGTCGGCCGAGCGGGTGCGGCGCGAGAAGGACGTGCTGCTGGTCGACCTCCAGGATGGCGAGCAACTGCGCGCCCGCCGCGTCATCGTCGCCATCGGCAGGACGGGCAACTTCCGCCGCCTCGGCGTGCCCGGGGAGGAGCTTCCCCACGTTTCCAACCGGCTCCTCGACCCCGCGCACCACGCTGGCAAGCCCGTCGTCGTCGTGGGGGGTGGTGACACCGCGGTCGAAGCCGCGATCGCGCTCGCGGAGGCGGGAGCGACCGTCAGCCTGGTGCACCGTGGGCAGGAGCTCTCGCGACCCAAGCCCGACAATGTGAAGCGCGCGACCAAGCTTGCGGCCGCCGGGCGACTCTCGCTCCGGCTCGGCACGCGCGTCGTCCGGGTGGACGACGACGCGGTCACGGTCTCGCGCGGCGGCGTCGCGTCGCAGCTGCCTGCACCCGACGCCGTGTTCGTGCTGCTCGGCCGCGAGCCCCCCCTCGACTTCTTCCGGCGCTCCGGGATCCGGATCCGTGGCGCGCGCTCGGCGTGGGCCTGGGGCGGCGTGGCGGCGTTCGCAGCGACGGCGACCCTGCTCTACGCGATGAAGGCCTTCGGTGTCTTCGGGACCGCCTCCTGGAATCCGTCCCATCTCGCGAAGGTGCACCTGCTCGAGCTCGACGCGACGGGCGCACCCCGCGGGCTCTGGTACGCGCTCGTCGCTTCCGCTTCGAATGGCGTCGGCTTCTTCATCGCGCTTCTGTACTGCGTGGCCGTCGTCGCCTTCGGCATCGACCGCATGCGCAGACGTCGCACGCCATACGTCCGCGCGCAGACCCTAGTCTTGATGATGCTGCAGGTGTTCCCGCTGTTCGTGCTGCCGGAGATCCTCCTGCCCTGGCTCGGACGGCACGGCGCGTGGGATTCCGGGTGGCTCAAGACGGCCGCCGACAACCTCTTCCCGGCGGCGAGCTACGATGCCAACGGGCGCGAGTACTGGCGCGCCTACGGCTTCGTGCTCGCCTGGCCGCTGTTCGTCTGGAACGTATTCACAGCGCAACCGCTCGGCTGGTGGCTCGTCATCGGGCTCGTGCAGACATTCGTCTTCATCCCGCTCATCGTGTGGCGCTGGGGAAAGGGGGCATACTGCGGCTGGCTCTGTTCGTGCGGTGCCCTCGCCGAGACGATGGGCGACCGGCACCGGGAGAAGATGCCACACGGCCCCGGGTGGAACCGCCTCAACGGCGTGGGCCAGATCGTGCTCTGCGCCGCGTGCCTGCTGCTGGTGCTGCGGGTTGCGGCATGGGCGACAGACTGGGCGTGGGCCGCGAGCGCGTCCGGCGCGCTGCTCGTAAGCGGCTGGAAGCCCGTCGTCGACTTTGCGCTCGCGGGTGTGCTCGGCACGGGCCTCTATTTCGGCTACTCGGGCCGCCTCTGGTGTCGCTTCGCATGTCCCCTGGCGGCCTTGATGCACATCTACGCGCGCTTCTCGCGCTTTCGGATCGTCGCCGACGGCGCGAAGTGCATCTCGTGCAACGCGTGCACGACGAGCTGCCACCAGGGGATCGACGTCATGGCCTTCGCCAACCGCGGCGCCCCGATGCAGGATCCCGAGTGCGTCCGCTGCTCCGCTTGCGTGGAGGTATGTCCGACGGGAGTTCTGGAGTTCGGCCGCGTCGATCGCAGCGGGCGCGTCGTTGCGTTCGATCGGCTCGCGGCAAGCGCGGTGGTGGTGCGCGAGCGCAGCCGGACGGGCGCTCGGGCGGCGTCCGAGGCACACGGAGGTGCCGCGTGACGACTCGGCCTATGGGTGCAGCGACCATCGCCTGGGTCGCGTGCGCGTCGGCGTTGGGTGTCACGGCCTGCAGGCGCGACACCGTGAAGGCAGGACCGCCGGCGCCCGTCGCGACTCACCCAGCATGGCCCGGCGATCCGCGCGGGCACGCCAGCAACGCGTTCCGTGCGCTCTGGTACGACGGTAGCGCCGAGCTGTCCGGCTACCGCGCGACGCAGCCGAGGTACGGCGAGCTCCGCGCCGGGGAGCTCGTGCTCGTCTACGTCACCGAGCCCATGGACCGGCGCACCTGGATCAAGGACGACGACGTCGCGCCCGCGGAGCGCGTGGACGTGCTGAAGCTCAACGCCAGTCTGCGGTTCCTCGCCGGCATCTACCCGTACTCGGTCATGACCTCCGTCTTCGCGCCCATCGACGACTGGAGCGACGAGCGGTTCTCGCCAGCGAAGATCACGATCACGGCGCAGGAGTGGTGCGGTCACGTGTTCCAGGCGCTCTGGCCGGGCCGTGACGAAGTCGAGTCCCAGGTGGCCTCGTACTTCGCGAGCGAGGGCGAGCACACCGCGACGGTGCCGGTTGTCGCGGGCACACTCTACGAAGATGCTCTGCTCATCCAGCTCCGCGAGCTCGACGGCCCATTCGCAGGCGGTGGAGACTGGTCCGGCATGCTCGTTCCGTCCCTCTGGCGCGTGCGACGATCGCACGAGGCCCCACGGCCCGTGCCGGCGAGGATCACCCGGAGCTCGGACGGCGATGGCAACGGCGCGGTGACGCGGTTCGTGCTCGCGGCTGGCGACTACCGGCGCACGTTCGACATCGGGCAGGCGGCCCCACACCGCGTGCTCGGCTGGACCACGTCCGATGGCGAGGACGTCCGGTTGCTCGGCACGGCGCGGCTTCCGTACTGGGAGCTCAACCGCTCCGGCGACGAGACGTACCGGGCGCAGCTCGGCCTTGCGGTCGAGACGCCCCGGGCACCGCCAGCGGCTCCCGCAGGGATGACGAGCGTCGGCAGATGAGCCCAGTCGACGAACCCACGAACCCGAGCCACGTCAGTTCCACGACAGACACCCGTAACGACCGCCTCGCAGCGGAGACTCCACCACGAACGCCAACCGCTTCCGTCGCGGCGTGCCGACGGCGGTGTGCGAGAGGACCTTCCGGCTCTTCGCGACTGCACCCTACCGCGCGCTCGTCGAGCTCGTCGTGCCACGCGCGCTCGTGCCCCTTGCCGACGCGCCTCCGTTCCCGTGTGACGGAGGTGCGCCGCGACCGGATCCGTGTGCGCACATGGGCGAGGATGATCGGGCGATGACGCCCGACCCGGGACCCGCCTGTCGGTCCAACGGCTGCTGCTGACGCGCGCGCCCCCGAACATCCCCGTGTAACGCGCGGGCGCTTGCGCAGACAAGCCTCGAGCAGAGCGCCGCGGAGCACCCGGCGCGTGAGGAGGCGTCGATGCATGGTTTCCCGAACCTCGGGCACGGCATCGGGCTGCGCACGGTCCACTACCGCGAGGTCGTGGCGGACCGCCCGGCCGTCGACTGGTTCGAGGTCATCACCGAGAACTTCACGATGCCAGGTGGCAACCCGCGACGTGTGCTGCGCGCCGTGCGCGAGCGCTACCCGGTGGTGCTCCATGGAGTGTCGCTGTCGCTCGGCTCCGTCGACCCGCTCAACGAGGCCTACCTCTCCGACGTGGCGGAGCTCGCCGCCGAGACCGAGCCGGCGTGGATCTCCGACCACCTCTGCTTCTCGAGCTTCGGCGGCCACACCGGGCACGACCTCTGGCCTCTGCCGTACACCGAGGAGGCGCTCGCGCACGTGAGCGCCCGGATCGTACGCGTGCAGGAGCGGCTCGGGCGCAGGATCCTCGTGGAGAACGTGTCGAGCTATCTACGGTACGCGCACTCGACCGTGACCGAGTGGGAGTTCCTCACTGCGCTGTGTCACCGCGCCGACTGCGGCCTTTTGCTCGACGTGAACAACGTCTACGTGAGCGCAAAGAACCACGGCTTCGACGCGCGCACGTTTCTCCAGGGCGTGCCCGCGGATCGCGTCGGTCAGATCCACCTCGCCGGCCACAGCGCCGACGGCCCGCTCCTTCTCGACACCCACGACCACCCGGTGTGCGACGACGTCTGGGAGCTCTACCGCGATGCGGTCGCACGCTTCGGCCCGGTGTCCACCCTGGTCGAGTGGGATGCGCAGATCCCGCCGCTCGGGCGCGTCATCGAGGAGACCCAGCGCGCCGCCGCCATCGAGGCCGAGGTCACGGCGTCAGGCACAGCGGTAGCGTTCGCGCCGAGTCAGTCGTGGGAGGCGAGTCATGCTGGCTGAACGTTCGCTTGGCGCGGTTGAGGGGCTCTTCTACCGCCTAGTCACCGCGCCGCAGGGCGTCGCAGGTGCCCTGTCGGGGCTCGGGCTCACGGCCGACGATCTGGTCGTGAGCGACGCGCGCCTCGATGCCGCGGGGCGGCTCGAGGTGTACGCCAACATGTACTTCTTCCGCCTGCTCGACGTGCTGCGCGGCGACTACCCAAAGACGCTCGCGGTCCTCGGCGACGCTGCGTTCCACAACCTCGTAACCGACTACCTCGCCGCTCATCCGCCGGCGAATCCGTCGATTCGTTTTGCGGGTGACGGCTTGCCGGCCTTCCTCACGGGGCACCCCCTTTGCGGGCAACGTGCGTGGCTCGTGGATCTCGCCCTGCTCGAGTGGGCCCGGGTCGACCTCTTCGACGCGGTGGACGCGGTGCCGCTCTGCCTCGACGACCTCGGGCAAGTCCCACCGGAAGACTTCGTCAGCCTACGGTTGCAGCCGATCCCCGCCCACCGCGTGGTCCAGGTTTGCTTCGACGTCGCTCCGTTGTGGCAGGCGATCGAAGAAGGGGCCGCGCCACCGCAAGACGCTGTTCCTCGGGAGGCGGCGCTCCTCGTGTGGCGCAAGGGCGTGACCGTGTGGCACCGCGCGGTCTCTGTCGAGGAGGCAGAGTTGCTGGCACTCGCCGCGCGCGGGGCCACCTTCGGGGAGCTCTGCGAACGACTCGGCGCCAGCCTGACCGTCGAGGAGGCCGCTCGGAGCGCCTTCGCGCACCTCGCACGTTGGACGAGCGACGAGCTCCTGACTCGGGCACTTGCGCTGACGACTTCTGACCCGACGGAGCGAAACGGCACGGTCCTGTAACGGAACGAGGCGTGCGGGGACCGAGCAAGCGGACCTCGCTTCACCAAGGAGAGACAGCATGACCAGTACGTCGAAGGGGATGTTCATCGCGGCCGCAGTCGCCGGGCTCGTGGGCTGCGCCAACAAGGGCGGCGCCAGCAGCCAGCCCGCGGCCAGCCCGAGCCCGGCGACCGCCGCGGTTCACTGCTCGGGCATCAATGGCTGCCAGGGCAAGGGCGCCTGCGCCGGTGCCGCGAACACCTGCGCGGGGAAGAACTCCTGCCAGGGTAAGGGCTGGGTCGAGGCGAGCAGCGCCGAGGAGTGCAAGGCCAAGGGAGGCACCGTTCTCGCGAGCAAGATGTGACCAGGCGGCGGCGGCCGAGGTCCCCGGACCGGCCGCCGCCAACAGCACCACCGCCCGTTCGTCCCGTTCAAGGAGTTCTCCATGTCCCAGCTATCGCTCCCGCTCGTCGATCCCGAGTCCGCACCCGAGCCCGCGCGCACCACGCTCGCGGCCACCGCGAAGCGCTACGGCTTCCTGCCGAACCTGTATCGCGTGTTTGCCAACGCCCCCATCGCGCTCGACGCGTACCTCGCCGTGAGCGCGTGCTTCGAGCGCGGGACGCTGACGCCGGGCGAGCGCAACGTCGTCCTGCTGGCCGCGAGCCGCTCCAACGGATGCCGCTACTGCGTCGCCGTCCACAGCACGGTGGCGGACATGCAGAAGGACGATCCCAAAGTGACCGAGGCGCTGCGCGCCGGTGTCCCGATCGAGGACCAGCGGCTCGAGGCTCTGCGGCGCCTGGCCGAGGCGCTCGTGACCGGTCGCGGCCACGCGGAGGCGGAGCTCGCCGCTTTCGTGGAGGCGGGCTTCGCGGCGTCGCAGGTGCTCGAGGTTCTGGTCGGCATCGCGCTGAAGACCCTCAGCAACTACACGAACCACATCGCCGTCACGCCGCTCGACGGCGTCTTCGCGGCGCGCGCCTGGACCCCCTGACCCGAGCGCCGACGTCACCCTGGAAGGAGCCCCGACCGTGGACGATTCGCGCCAGCTGCCGGCCATGTGGAAGCTCTTCCTCTCGATCATGGGATCGGGCCTCGTCATCGGCATCGCGACGCCGCTCGTTGGGATCGCGTTCGCGGGCGGCGCGTGGGCAGGCCCGACGGTGCTCTACGTCGCCGTCAGCCTGCTCCTCGGTGTCGCCTACGCCTTCGGTATGTACGTCTTCGTGAAGGCCCTGCTCCGGTCGTTCGTGCAGAAGCTTCACACGCTCGAGCGCGTCGTCGTTGGGACGGTGCCGCCGCCGCTGCCCGGCATCCTGGTGAGCAACGAGATCGACGAGATCGAGAAGAGCACGGCGCGGATCATCTCCCGCCTCGATGCGACCCATGCGGAGGCGGACACATGACCGAGTCGATGATCGGTCGCACCATCGGCAAGTGCCGCATCGAGCGCCTGCTCGGCAGTGGCGCCATGGGCGACGTCTACCAGGGCACGCACGAGGCGCTCGAACTGTCGGTCGCCGTGAAGATCCTCGCCCTAGGCCGGCACCACGGCGCGGGCGAGGACGCGACCGACACGGCTCGCTTCCTGCGCGAGGCCCGGCTCGCGGCGAGCCTGCGCCACCCGAACATCGTGCGCGTCGCCGACGTCGGCGAGGATCAGGGCGTCCACTACATCGTCATGGAGCTCCTGCAGGGCACGACGCTCGGAGCGCTGATGGACGCCCGTGGCGCCCTACCGCTCGAGTGGGTCAAGCGCATCGGGCGCCAGGTGGCGGCGGCGCTCGCCCACGCGCACGGCAAGGGCGTGTTCCATCGCGACATCAAGCCGGACAACGTCATGATCGCGCCCGACGGCAGCGCCGTGCTCACCGACTTCGGGATCGCTTCGGCCGGTACGGCCGCGGGCGGCGAACGCCTCACGCAGCAGGGGATGGCCGTCGGTACGCCGCTCTACATCTCGCCCGAGCAGGTGAAAGGCGGTCCCGTCGACGGACGCTGCGACATCTACGGCCTCGGCGTGATGCTCTACGAGATGCTGACGGGCACGTACCCATTCCACGGCGACGACCCGCTCCAGCAGCTCGTGGCTCGGTTGCACGCCGATCCCGTGCCGATCACGGACCTCGCCCCTGACCTGCCGCCGAACATCGTCGCGCTCATCACGCGCATGCTGGCGCGCGATCCACGCGACCGGGTGCAGACCGCCGAGGTCGTGGAGCGCGCCCTCGGCGGCAGCGCGCATGACGAGACCGTGACGCCGCCGCTACCGCTCGCCGACACGAGCCAAGTAGCGACGATTCAGGCGCGGACGAGCGAGCTCACGGTGCTGGCAGATAGTGCGGGGCTTCCCTTCACGACTCCGCCGGGCGCCCACCTGCTCGAGATCCGGCTCGCGAACGTGGGCGCGACGCTGCGCCTCGCCGAGGAGGAAAGCGCCGAGGGCGCTGCGCTCTTTCTCGTGCATCGAGTTGGGCAGGCGGACCTCATCGCCTTCGTCGCCGGCAGGCCGACGCTGGCCGTGCAGGTGGAGCGAGGGGTTGCGCGCCCAGTCACGACGAAGTCGGTCGTCTCCGGAGCGATGGCGCGCGGCGAGGGCGCGCTCGTCGTGCGCAAGGTCGAGCCTTCCGTCGTCGCGGCGCTGCGCGCCTGGGCGAACGGCGACCGCGTGCTCGGACCGCTCCCAAGCGAGATCGTGCGGCCGGCGGGCCTCTTCGCCTGGCTGCGCCGGACCACGGCGACCGGCGTGCTGGCAGTCCGCGACCGCTCCCAGACGAGCTTGATCTCGCTCTCCCAGGGCAACCCCACCGCCATGCTCGTCGCCACCGCGCACCGGCGCGACTCCTCCAAGGGTGACAGCGACGCAGCGACCACCGCCTGGCTCGAGGCGCGGTCGAGCGACGCGACCCTGGAGTTCCGCGCGACCGACGCGGCCCTCGAGGAATCTCCGTCCGTCGCTGCGCCGGTGGGAGACACGCTCGTTCACGCCGCGCTCGAGGCGGCTGTCGCGGGCGCGACGATGTTTGCCAAGGAGTCCCAGAGGGACTTCGGCCTCGGCAGCGCGGCGGTCTTCAGCAAGATGTTGCGCGAAGCCACATCAGCCCTGCGCGAGGTCGTTCCGGTGGCGGCCCTCGCGGGACAGAAAGGCGTCGTCGACCTCGACCTCGTGTGGAGCGCCATCGGTGCGGGCTCGCGCGTGGGACGCGCGCTCGCGGCGCGGCTCGTGGCCGAGGCCCTCCTGCGCGGTGCGCTCCGCGCGGCGGGTACGGTTCTCACGCCGAAGCGCCTCGGCAAGGTCAACAAGGCGGTGCTCGCCCATCTGCTCGAAGCGCGGAGGCCGCTCGACGCCATCGAGGCGACGGAGTCGCTCATGACACTGCTGTCCGGCGCCGCCGCTTGAGCCGCAGCCTCGTGCAGGCGCCCGCGGCCGCAGTCGCTGCTGCTGTCGTTGCTCTCCGACTTGTCCCTGGCCATGTGCCCTCCTCGACCCCCACCGCTGCAGGCCGTGTTGGACAGTCGGCGACGGCGCACGGACAAGGATCGGGGAGCCTTCGTGTCCATGCGGATCGCGGTGATGTCCGTGCGGCACGCCGGCCTGTCCATGCGGAGCTCCGGGCTGTCCATGTGAGCGCGTTCCGCGTCCATATGAGCGGCAACTTGCGTCCAGACGGCAATCTTCGTGTCCGGATGGGCCCCGCCAAATTCGACGTCAACACGCCGAAAAAGCGATCCCTTCGCGCAAGAGCGCGAGCCAGAGGCGTCGGTTCGGCTTGGGTACGGCTACCCACTCCCCGAACACCCGCCTCGCGGGAGCAAACGGCTGACCGACTCCGGCCTCGATGAGCTCCGCTACGCGCGCCTTCGGGAGCTTCACGACCAGGCCCGAGCCCTTGTAGTCGACGAGCGCCACGAACTCCCTCCCAACGCGAAGGCAGCGGCCGTTCATGATGGTGCCTTCCGCGATGCGCGGATCCTCCGCCTGGAGCTGCTCGGCGAGGCGCCAGAAGAGCTCCTCGGCGGTCATGTTGTCCTCTTGCGCGGACGCATTCTGGCGAGGGCCGCGACGATGATCCCGAGGACACCCACGATCGGAGGCACGGTCTGCGAAGTACGCCGCGCTCTTGCTCGACTCATGGCGGCACGCCCTCCGGTGGTCCCGGGGACCAGTTCCGGAAGCGCGCGAGGAGCTCGTCCCGGACCGCCGGGGGCGGCGCAGCGACCGGGACGTGAGGCAGAGCGCGCACCGTCACCTTGACCTGCCGCACGTAGCGGCGGCAGTGGCGGCACATGCCGAGGTGCATCTGGAAGCGCAGGCGGTCGCCGAACGAGAGCTTCCCCTCGGCGTACGCCGTGACGAGCTCGGTCATCTGTCGACAGCTCAGCATGGGGCTACTTCGTGAAGTGGGTCTCGAGCTCGCCTCGCAGCCGGGTTCGGCCGCGATGCAGCAGCACGCGCTGATTGGTCTCGCTCAGCTCGAGCATGTTACAGACCTCGTCGCTGTCAAAGCCCTCGACGTCGCGCAGGATCACGACGGCGCGCTGCTGCGGGGGCAGACCTTCGAGGGCGGTGCCGAGAGCGGCCAGAGCCTCGCGCCGCTCGAGCAGCGCTTGGGGCGTCTCGACCTCCCAGCGCCCGGGTGGCTCGGCCCAGCCGCCTCCCTCGGCGAAGCGGCGCGCGAGGGCATCGCCGTCACTCTCCTCTTCAGCGGCCAGCGGCACGTTGCGCGCCTCCCGCACGCCGCGCGTGCGTGCCCGGTTTGCCAGGATCCGGAAAAGAAACGTTTTGAGGGACGACCGACCCTCGAAGCGCGGCAACGCCTCGAGCAGGCCCTGCCACGTCTCTTGCGCCACTTCCTCTGCCACCGCCCGCGACCGCACGAAGGTGCCGGCGGTGCGGACGAGCGCGCCGTGGTAGCGGTCGACGAGCTCGAGAAACGCGGTCTCGTCGCGAGCGAGCAGGCGCTCGAGCAGCGCTGTGTCGTCCGTGGGTGCGCGCGCGCCTGCGCTCATGAGCGAACACCCGAGGGGCGGCGGGGACGCGCACACCGGTCGTGCTGCGACGGGCAGCGTGCGCCGATCGTCATGCAGCGGGTGTGGAGCAAGAACGGTCCCATGGCTTGCGAGCACGCGACGAGACGACCGGAGCCGCGGCACAGCCGCGCCGGCACACGCCTGACGCGGACTGGAGTCTCCAGACGCGACCGAACGTTACACCGTCGGTTGCTGATTTCCCTGTTTTCTGCTTCCTTTCGGGTGGTTGTCGACCTCGCGCGGCGCAGTGGAGCGGCGCCGGCGCGCCCCCGCGGGACGGCCGCGTAACAGATCGCCACAAGACGAGACTGCGAAGGGCATGCAGCTACTCAAGACGACGAAGAGCGTGTGCCCGACCTGCCTCACCGAGCTGCCGGCGCGCGTGGAAGAGCGGGATGGGCGCGTCTACCTGACGAAGAACTGCCCCGACCACGGTCCCGACGAGACGCTCCTCGCGGACGACGCGCGCCGCTACTGGAACGCCGGCCCGGAGGGCGGCAAGGGCTGCTGCACCCTGAACCACAGCTGCACGCTCATCTTCGAGATCACCGAGCGCTGCAACCTCACCTGTCCCACCTGCTTCAGCGGCTCGAGCCCCGAGCACGCCTACCAGCTCTCGTTCGACGACTTCGAGCGACAGCTCGGGCAGCTGCTCGGGGCGGGCAAGAGCAACGCAGACATCGTCCAGATCTCGGGCGGCGAGCCGACGATCCACCCCGATGTCGAGCGCATGATCGAGCTCGCCTTCGCGCGCGGCGTCCGCAAGATCTACCTCAACACCAACGGCGTCCGCATCGCGAAGGACAGGGACTTCGTTGCGCGCCTCGCCGCCATCGACGCCGGCCAGGACCGGCTGCAGCTCTACCTGCAGTTCGACGGCTTCGAGGACCGCACCTACGAGCTCATCCGGGGCAAGAGGGGGCTCTACCGCGAGAAGCGCAAAGCCATCGAGAACCTCCTCGCCGTCGGCCTCTACGTTCTGCCGGTGATGACGGTGACCCGCGGGGTGAACCTCGACGAGATCGGCGCCGTCGTGCGCCTCGTGCTCGAGCACCACCCGAAGATGAACACGGTCATTCTCCAGCCAGCGTTCTACGCCGGGCGCTATGAGGGGGAGCGCGCGGGCGTGGGCGGGGGCGAGCGGGTCACGCTCGCCGAGGTGGCGCGCGAGGTGGCGCGCCAGACCGACGGCCTCTTCGCGCCCGAGGACTTCGGTCCCATCCCGTGCTCGCACCCGAACTGCTTCGCCCTCGCCGTCGGCCTCGTGCGTGACGGCAAGGTCATCCCGGTGTCGCGCTATTTTCCGCAGTTCGACTCCTGGCGCGAGCCTGCAGTTGCCGCGACCATCGAGCGCTTCGCCGATCGCATGCCCCAGACCATGCTCGAGACGCTCGGCGACGACGCGCTCGTCGAATCGTTGCTCGACCTGCTCGCGGACGGCGACGAGCGCGCCAACTGGAGCGACTACCGGAGCTTCGTGCTCATCGGCATCAAACCGTTCATGGACGCGCACAGCTACGACCGGGACCGCGTCGATCGCTGCTGCGTACACGTCGTCGACCGACAGGGCCTGCCGGTGTCGCTCTGCGAGTACAACACGCTCCGGCGCCCGCGGGGGCAGTCGTGATGCGCGTCCACGTCCTCGGCGGGTTTCTCGGCGCGGGCAAGACCACGCTCGCACGCGCGCTTGCGCGCGAGCTGACGCAGCGCGGTGAGCGCGTCGTCATCGTCACGAACGACCAAGGGCGCTCCCTCGTCGACTCGGCCGACTGTCGCGCCGATGCCGAGGTGCGGGAAATCGTCGGCGGTTGCTTCTGCTGTCGCTACGACGAGCTCGAGAGCGCCCTCCGTGCGGCGGCGGCGAGCGGCGCCACGGTGGTCATCGCCGAAGCAGTCGGCAGCTGCACCGACCTCGTCGCGACGGTGCTCGCTCCTCTCGCCGATCGCCAGCCGGAGCTCTTCGAACTCGCGCCGCTCGCGGTCGTGGTCGACCCGGCGCGCGTCGGGGAGGCGCTCTCTGGACGCCTTCCCGCCGACGTGGCGTACCTCTTCCGCAAGCAGATCGAGGAGGCCGACGTCGTGCTCGCGAGCCGCGCCGACCTCGATCTCCCGGACGTGCGCGACGCGGTGCACGGCATCGCCCCGCACGCGACATGGGTGCGGGTATCTGGCGTCACGGGTCAGGGCATCGACGACTGGCTCGCCGCCCGGCCCGAGCGACCCGCGGCGCCGCTCGCGATCGACTACGACCGCTACGCGGCCGCGGAGGCCCTGCTCGGCTGGTGCAACGCCGAGGTCGTGATCCGGGGCGAGGAGCCGTTCGACGCCGCCGACCTGATGCGAAGAGCGTGCGATGCGATGGCAGACACGCCGATCGCGCATCTCAAGCTGACGAGCCTCGAGCCGGGCGGAGGGCGAGCGGCGGTCGTGCGCGCCCGCGAGGCACCGAGGCTCGAGCCCGGTAGCTCCTCGGAGCCGGTGCGCGAGGCGCGCTGGCTCGTCAATGCGCGCGTGGCGCTGCCGCCGAAGGTCTTGCTCGGGCGTCTCGAACGCGCGCTCGCCGAGGCCGCAGCTCCAGCGTCCGTCGCCTGGAGCAAGGTCGAAGCCTTCGAGCCTTCGCGGCCGACGCCGCGGCATCGCTACGCCTTCCGCTGCGGCTCGGGCGACGATGCCTCGTGCTGCGCCGCCTTCTACGACCGGGACGACGTGCGCGCCCTGCTCGGCGACTCCTGGCACCCGGGGGGCGTCGAGCTCACGCTCGCCCTCGCCGACAAGCTCGGCCTCGCCGCCGGTCACCGCGTCCTCGACGTCGCGTGCGGCAAGGGGACGAGCCTGCGCAGCGTGGTCGAGCGCTTCGGCGTTCGGGGCTTCGGGCTCGACGCGCGCGCGCGCGGGCAGAGCGACGAACGGCTCGAGCTGCGCCGCGGGGACGCTCATGCGAGCGAGGCGGAGGCTGGCGCGTTCGATGCGGTCCTCTGCGAGTGCGCGCTCTCGACGTTCTTCGACCAGCCGCTCGCCCTCCGCGAGATGCGCCGCGTCCTCAGGCCGGGCGGGCGCCTCGCGCTCTCCGACATGGCGATCGAGGGCGCGATCCCCGAGACCTTGCGAGACTGGGTCCACACGGGTACGTGCCTCGCGCGCGCGATGACGGGCGAGGCCTACGCGCAGGCGCTCCGCGACGGGGGATTCCGGGTGGTCGAGCGCTGGGACGCTTCGGACGGCCTGCGCGAGCTCCTGCGCCGCATCAAGCGCAACCTCGTCGGTGCCGCCTTCGCCGCGGCGAGCGCGGAGCGGCCGGCGACAGCGCCCTTCGACATTCGCGCGGCCCGGGCGACGCTGAAGGAGGCGGAGCGCGCCGTCGATTCGGGCGTGGTGCGCTACACCGCGATCGTTGCAGAAAGGCCGTGAGATGGGGACCGGAGAGGAGCGCCCGCATGCGAACGCCGAGGCGCAGGCAGCCACCGAACCGTACGATCTCGTCGTCATCGGCGCAGGCTCGGCGGGGCTCACCGGCGCGGCGTTTGCTCGCAAGATTGGTGCCCGAGTCGCGCTCGTCGAGAGGCACCGCATCGGCGGCGACTGCACCTGGACCGGGTGCGTGCCGAGCAAGGCCCTGCTGAAGGCCGCGAAGGTCGCACACGCCGTGCGGAATGCAGCGCACTACGGCGTCCATGCCGCTCCGCCTGAGGTCGACATGCGCCGGGTCCGCGCCTACGTGCGCGGCGCGATCGACGACGTGTACCGCCACGAGAGCCCGGGCGCCCTCGCGCGCCTCGGCATCGACGTCGTCGAGGCGGAGGCGCGCTTCGTCGACTCGCACACGGTCCAGGCCGGCGAGCGCCTGATCCGCGGTCGATACTTCATCGTCTGCACCGGTGCGCGTCCGGCGCTTCCTCCCGTCCCCGGCCTTGGGGACGTTCCCTACGTCACCTACGAGCAGCTCTTCGACAACGACCGGTTGCCGCGGCACCTCGTGGTCCTCGGTGGCGGTCCCATCGGGCTCGAGATGGCGCAGGCCTACCGGCGCCTCGGCGCGGCGGTGACGGTGGTCGGCGAGCAGATCCTGCCGCGCGAGGAGGACGACGCGCGCGCGGTGGTCGAGGCGATCCTTGCGACGGAGGGCATCTCGCTCGTGCGGGGCCGGGCAACCGCCGCCAGGCGCGAAGGCGACGAGACGGTCATCGACACCACCGCGGGCTCGGCGCGCGGCGACCTCCTGCTCGTGGCGACTGGTCGCAAGCCGAACATCGGAGGCCTCGACCTCGAGCGTGCCGGTGTCATCCACAGCGCCAAGGGCATCCCGGTCGACGCCAACCTGAGGACGAACGTGTCTCACATCCTCGCGGCGGGCGACGTCACGGGTGGCCCTCAGTTTACCCACTTCGCGGGCTGGCAGTGCTTCCAGGCAGTGCGCAATGCGCTCCTGCCCGGCAACGCTCGCGGCACCAGCGACGTCGTGCCCAGGGTGACCTTCCTCGACCCCGAGGTCGCGCACGTCGGCCTCGGCGAGACGGAAGCCAAGGCGCGCTTCGATGACGACGTCGTCATCCACCGGTTCGAGATGGCGCGCGCCGATCGCGCCGTGTGCGAGGGCGAGGTCGCGGGCTTCATCAAGCTCGTGGCCCGGCGCGACGGCCGGCTTCTCGGCGCGAGCATAGTAGCCGCGCACGCAGGTGAGCTCATCGGCGAGATCGCCCTCGCCCTGCAACACGGACTCCGGATCCGCGATCTGGCCGCCACCATCCACGCGTATCCGACCTGGTCGACGCCGTTGCAGCAGCTCGCGTCCGACGTGGCCGTGGAGCAGTTCCTGACCGCCACGAGCGGACGCGTCGCGCTCCAGCTCGGGCGGTGGTTCTGCTGAGGCGCGCGCGGTCGTCGGCTGATGGCGTTGCGAGTCCGGGAAGCTTGCCGCACCGGCGCCCACCATGACCCTGGTGCCGGGGGATCATCGCGACAGCTCGCGCGCGCGGACGCCGTGCCGGCCTCGCCTTGGCTTCGCGCGAGGGACCGTGCCAGCATGCGCGCATGTTGAGACGCCTCGCGCGCCTCCGCGCGTGGTGGCGGCGCGATTCCCGGGT
This sequence comes from Myxococcales bacterium, assembly GCA_016212965.1. Classification (GTDB taxonomy): domain Bacteria; phylum Myxococcota_A; class Polyangia; order Polyangiales; family Polyangiaceae; genus JACRDA01. Next base: position 14,510 of record JACRDA010000071.1, on the reverse strand, counting down.
GCTTGCGAACGCCCTCGCCGAGTCCGCGCCGCTCGACCTGCGCATCGTGGGCCGCACGCTCCTGCACGCAGCCCTCGTCGGAGTGGCGGCCGGGATCGTGGGCGCTCTGTTCTTCGGGGGCATCGAGCTCCTGCAGCGCGTGCTGCTCGAGAAGCTCTGCGGCTACCAACCGCTGCGCGCCCACGGCGAGACCTTCGCGGACTTTCTCGGCGATCCGGGGCCATACCGTCCCTGGTTGCTCGTCCTGCTGCCCGCACTCGGAGGTGTGGGATGTGGGCTCGTCACCCGGCTCGCGCGGGAGGCCAAGGGGGGCGGCGCAGACACGACCATCGAGGCCTTTCACGAGCACCGCGGCTCGCTCCGGGCGCGCGTCATCGGAGTGAAGGCAATCGCCTCGACCCTCACGCTCGCGACCGGAGGGTCGGGTGGGCGCGAGGGCCCGACGATTCTCATCGGCGGCGCGCTCGGCTCGCTCGTCGCCCGGCTGCTCCACGTCAGCGCGCGCGAACGCAGGATCCTGCTCGTGGCGGGGACGGCGGCGGGTATCTCGGCCGTGTTCCGCACACCGCTCGGCGCGGCCCTGCTTGCGGTCGAGATCCTGTACCGCGACGGCTTCGAGTCGGACGCGCTCGTGCCGAGCGTGCTTGCCTCGGTCATCGCCTACTCCGTCGTCACCTCGCTCTACGGCGAGAGCACGCTCATCGCGGTCGACGTCCGTTTCAAGTTCGTGCCTGCGCTCTTGCCGCTGTTTGCCTTGCAGGCGCTGCTGCTCGCGGCGGCCGGCGCCTTGTTCGTGAAGATCTTTCGAGCGATGCGAGGCGGGTTCTCGCGCTTGCCCGGGCCCGAGTGGCTTCGCCCCGGGCTCGGTGGCCTCATGCTTGGGGCGGTAGCCGTCGGCGTGCTGGCGCTGGCAGCCCCTCATGTCGGCGGCGCGGGGCAGGGCCTGGGCTTGCTCGGCGGCGGCTACGGAGCCGTGCAGGCCGTGGTCTCGGGCACCGACTGGCTGCCGACCGGCATCGGCGCGGCTGGCATGCTGCTCGTGCTCGCCCTCGGCAAGATGGTGACCTCGTCTCTCACGATCGGCTCGGGTGGCAGCGCCGGCGACTTCGCGCCGTCCCTCGCGATCGGCGCCGTGCTCGGTGGCGCCTTCGGCCATGCCGCCAAGTCGGTGTTCCCGGGGGTGGCGATCGATCCGGCAGCCTTCGCGCTCGTCGGCATGGGCACCTTCTATGGTGGCATCGCCCACGTCCCACTGAGCGCGCTGGTGCTCGTGTGCGAGCTCGCCGGGAACTACGACCTCCTTGTCCCGCTCATGCTGAGCGGGGGCATCGCGTTCATCGCGCTGCGCAAGAGCTCCCTCTACGAGGCCCAGGTCCCGACGGTGCAGGACTCGCCAGTCCACCGCGACGCGGCTCTGGCCGACGCACTCCGCGGCATGCACGTCGACCAGCTGATGCGCGCCGACGGCTCCTGGGTGTCGTTTCGTCCCAAGACGCCTGCTGTCGAGATGCTGCGGTACGTCGAGGACGCCGACTGGCAGGAGGTGTTCCCGGTGGTCGAGGACGGGGGCGGCATCGTCGGCCTCGTGTCGGCCGAGGCCCTGCGCTCGCTGGCGCTCGGCGGGGAAGCGATCAGTTGGGCGCTGGCCGCCGACGCGATGCGCGCGGCCGGTGACCTCGGCCCCGGCGACGACCTGCGCCGCGCCGCCCAGCTCTTCGTGTCACGGGACCTGCGCCAGTTGCCCGTGATCGACGGCGGTAGAGTCGTGGGCTTCCTCGACGAGGCACAGATCGCGCAGATCTACCTCACGGCGATCGACCGCGCGGAAGCTCCCGGATCGGCGCCGTCGCTCGAGGCAGCAGACCGAAAGGCCGGTCAGCAATGAGCTCGAGCCGCACCGGCGCCTCGAGCGCTCGCGGACGAGATGGACCTCGTGGCGATGAGCGGCACGCGGAGCTTCACCCGCTCGTAGTGCAGGACCGGCCCGTGCGCTTCGGCTTTTTCCAGTTCCTGCCCGTGGGGCTCGTCGGATTCGCGGTGATCCAGTGCGTGGCCTTCGGGTACGCGCTGATCGCGCCATAGGCGCCCGGCGGGAGGCCGCTGGCTTGCGAGCACCTGGTGGGCGGGGCGCGCCCATGCGATGGAGGGGGCGTGAGTGGCACGATCTTCGAGCGTCCCGAGCTGTGCCTCGCGCTCGCCATGCTCGTCGGTGTCGTGGCGCAAATCGGGGCACGGCACGCCGGCGTCCCCGGCATCGTGGTGCTGCTGGCGGCGGGCGTTTTGCTCGGACCCGATGCGGCGAACGTCATCCGACCTCAGTCCCTCGGGGCGGCCAGGCCGGCGCTCATCGGCTTTGCGGTTGCCGTGATTCTCTTCGAGGGCGGCCTGAACCTGAAGCTCAAGGTGCTCCGCGCCCAGGCGCTCGTCATCCGTCGGCTCGTCACCGTCGGCGCGGTGGTGACGGCGGCAGGCGCCATGCTGGCGGCGCGCCTCGTGATGGCGTGGACCTGGACGCTCTCCATCCTCTTCGGGACGCTCGTCATCGTGACCGGGCCCACGGTCATTGCTCCGCTCATGCGGCGCATCGGCGCCAAGGCCCGCCTGGCGACCATCCTGGAGGCGGAGGGCGTCTTCATCGACGCGATTGGCGCCACGATTGCGATCGTGGCGCTCGAGGTGGTCGTCGAACCGTCCCACGGGCTGGTCGGCACCGCCGTGGGAGGCTCGCTCGGCCGGCTCGGCGTCGGCGCTCTGGTGGGGCTCGCGTGCGGCGCCGGGCTCGCGTTGGCGCTCACGCGCCGGCTCGTGCCGGAGGGGCTCACCAACGTGCTCGCCTTTGGAACGGCGGTGGGCGCCTACCAGCTGAGCAGCGCACTGGCGGCCGAGAGCGGGATCGCCGCGGCGATCGTTGCCGGTCTGGTCGTCGGCAACGTGCAGAGCCGCGAGCTCGCCGATCTGGCGAGCTTCAAGGAGCAGCTCAGCGTGCTCTTCATCGGCACGCTGTTCATCCTGCTCGCGGCCGCCGTGCGGATGAGCCACGTGCTCGCGCTCGGCTGGCCGGGCCTCGGCGTGGTCGCGATCCTCATCTTCGTCGTGCGACCCCTGAACGTCGCGCTCAGCGCGTGGCGGACCGACCTCACGGTTCGCGAGCGCCTGTTCATGGCCTGGGTGGCGCCGCGCGGCATCGTCGCGGCCGCGGTGGCCTCGGTGTTCGCCGTGGACCTCCACGACGCCGGGGTCGAGGGTGGCCCGCAGCTCGAGGCGCTCGTCTTCCTCGTCATCGCCATCACGGTCACCCTGCAGGGGCTGAGCGGCCGGCTCGTGGGGCGCCTCCTGCGCGTGCTGCGCGAGCCTCGAGCGGGCTACCTGGTGCTCGGCGCGAACGCGCTCGCACGGCACCTGGCGACTTCGCTGCGCGACGCCGGCGAGCAGGTGGCGGTCATCGACACGAACGGCGATGCATGCGAGCGGGCACGGGCCGCCGGCCTCGATGCCTTCTGCGCCAACGGCCTAGACCCCGACGTGCTCGGCGAAGCTCAGGCCGCCCAGCGCGCCCACTGCATCGGCCTCACGCCGACCGAGAGCGTCAATTGCCTCTTCGCGCGGCGCCTCAAGGACGACTTTCGCGGCCCGACGCTGCACGTCGCGCTCGACGAGCGCGAGGGGGGGTGACGGAGAAGATGGCCCGCCGGCAGGGCTACAAGGTGATCTTCGGCGGGGAGCAGAACCTCGGCACCTGGCTGCAGCTCTTCGCCGACGACGACGCTCGCGTGGAGCGCTGGACCGTCACCCGGCAGGTTCTCGCGGCGGACGCCTTCCCGCGAGCCTCGCGCGGCAGGGTGTTGCCCCTGCTCGTGCGCCGGTCGCAGGCGGTTGTCGTCGTCGATGACGACCTGCAGCTCGCGCCCGGGGACGTCGTCGAAGTGGCGCTCACGCGCGAGCCCGGGGACGCCGCGGACCAGGAGGCCGTGCGGAGCTTCCTGGCGACACCCGAGGCGGGCGCGAGCCGCCGGGGCGGGACAGCGTGAGCGGCGCAGCGCGTGCTGGCGGCAGCGTCACGGACCGGCGCCTCCCGCCGCTGCCGCCGTCCCTCCCGCCGGCGCGATCGGGGCTGCGCCCCCGCCGCCGGTTGCGGCTCCGCCGTTGCCGCCGGCAGCGTCGGAGGGTGCCGGTGGCGCGGGGCAGGCCTCCGCGCGGACGTCGAGGAACCACGCGGATCCGAGCCGCAGGTCGAGCCGCCCCTGGCGCGCCACCTCCGACGCGCGCAGGAGCGCCGCGACCGGCGCCGCGTCCCCGGTCTCGGGCACGACCGCGCAGGCTCGCCACCCCGGGACGGCAGCGAGGCGCTCGAGGGCCAGGGCCGCAAGGGGGGCCCACCGCGCGCCCTCCTCCGCCGGGGCCTCGATGGGTTCGGTCGGCAGGGTGAGCCCTGCGATGCGGACCGGCACGCGGAGCTCCTCCTCGAGGGCCGCGCCGAGGAGGTCCTCGGCTGCTGGTCCGAGGGGCTCGCCGCGGTGCACCAACCGAAGCTCGAGTCCGGCGTCGCGCAGTCGAACGTCGGTCCCGAGCAGCTCTCCGGCGGCCGCCGCTGGCCAGCGTGCCGCGAGCGCTCCGGCGACATCGAGGGCCAGGTCCGCCGCGGCGGGACTCGCGAACGGCGGAGCTGGGGTCGGCACGGGCGGTTGTGGTGCCGTGCGCTCGACCTGCGCGGCGAGTTCGCGCAGCGCGTCCACGCTCGCCACCGCGCTCACGACCACCGCAGGGCGTGCGCCGGGCAGCGCGCGGATGGCCTCCTCGAGCTCGGCGCGCACCGCCGTGGCGTGGTGCGCACTGCCGAGCACCACGAGGCGCACGCTCACGACACGGCCCACGATACCGAAGCTCGCGCGCACCGTCTCGGGCGAGAGCCCGCTCGTCACCCGGTCGACCGCGGTACGCGCGTCCATCTGGAAGCGCACTTCGCGGAGCGCACGGCCGAGGGGGAATGCCACGGCGCCGACGAGGAGCACGGGCATGGTGAGGCGCAACAGCGCCCCGAAGCGCGAGGCGAAGGCGGGCCGAAGCCAGTGGGCGATGCGGTGCGAGGCGCCCCGCGCGTCGGGAAGCGCACTGCGGAGAGCCTCGAGCGCGGCGCGATCGACCTGGTTGTAGCCGAGCAGGAGGAAGCTCGCCGTTGCGACGAGCACGATGGCGCTCAAGTTCGCGCTGAAGAGCAGACCGGCGCCGAGTGCCACTTCGCGGGCTCCTGCGCCGAGCCCGAAGCCCACGGCGCAGAGCGGGGGCACGAGCGCGATGGCGACGGCGGTGCCCGCGGCTGCCGCAGCGGTGTCGGACCCGCTGCGCATGGTCGTGAAGGCGGCCGCGAGCGCGCACAGCCCGGCGATCACGAGATCGAGCAATGTGGGCGTGGTGCGCGCCGCGATCTCCGCGGTGACCTCGCGAAAGGGCAGCATCAGCGTGAGGACGGCGGCCGCCCCCACGACGACGACCACGCTCACGATCGTGCGGGTGAGGGCGCGCACGACGAAGAACGGCCAGCCGATCGCGAGCCCCATGCCGAGCTCGACGATCGGGCCCATGAGTGGCGAGACCAGCATGGCGCCGATCACGACGGCGCTGCTGTTCAGCGCGAGGCCCATGGTAGCGATGCCCATCGCGAGCACGAGTTGCAGCCAGTACGCTGCCCGCCCCTTCTCGCCGCGCGCGAGCAGCGCCTCGAGGGTCGCCTGGCGATCGCTCGAGGCGACGCCCAGATGCTCGGCTAGCCAGTCCTGTAGACCGCGCACCGCGTCGCGTGCGCGGCTCTGCGCGACGCTCACGTCCCGAACTCCGACCAGCGCGGCGACGCCGTGAAGGCGGCGTGGATCAGCCCCACGTGCGAGTACGCCTGGGGGAAGTTGCCCCACATGGTGCCGCTCGCGGGCTCGACGTCCTCCGCCAGGAGGCCGAGCGGTGACACCACGGTGCGGAGCCTCTCCATCACGGCCCGCGCCTCGTCCTCCTGCCCGAGGCGCGCGAGCGCCTCCACGAGCCAGAAGGTGCACAGGGTGAAGGCCACGGTGGGTACGCCGAAGCCGTCGTCGCTGCGGTAGCGCATGAGCCAGCCGTTGCGCTCGAGATCGTGGCGAATGGCCTCGACGGTCGCGCGCGTGCGCGGGTCGCCCTTCGGCAACAGGCGCAGGGTCACGGCCTGCAGCAGCGCCGCGTCGACCTCGGTGCCGCCGTAGTCCGCCACGAGGCAGCCGCGCGTGGCGTCGACGGCGCGCGTCAGCATCTCCTCGCGGATCCGGGTCGCAGCCGCGGCGAACTCCTCGGCGTCGGCGGGCCGGTGCTGCGCCGCGATGCGACTCATGCGGTCGGCCGCCGCCCAGCACATGAGCGAGCTGAAGGTCTGCGGTCGCCAGCCGGAGCGGAACTCCCAGATGCCGGCGTCGGGCTGCCCCGCGACGGCGACCGCCCGGCGCGCGAGGCGCGTGACGAGATCGAGCACCGGCGGCGTGGCCTGATCGCGGAAGCGGGCGTCGAGGAAGAGCGGCGTGAGCGCGAGGACCATCTCGCCGAACACGTCGTGCTGCTTGTGCCGGGCCGCGCCGTTGCCCACGCGCACGGGCCCCTCGCCGCGAAACCCCGGCCACGCCGTGAGGATCTGCTCCTCGAGGTCGCTCTTGCCGTCGATGCGGTAGAGCGGCGCGAGATCGAGGTCGGGCGCCGACGAGGCGACGTTGAGCAGGTAGTGCAGGAACTGCTCGCGCTCCTCGAAGTGCCCGAGCAGGCGGAAGGCGCCGAGCGCGTAGTAGGCGTCGCGCAGCCAGCAGTAGCGGTAGTCCCAGGTGCGACCCGAGCCCGGCGCCTCGGGGATCGAGGTCGTCAAGGCGGCCACGATGGCGCCCGTGTCCTCGAAGCAGTGGAGCTTCAGCGCCAGGGCGGAGCGGATGACCTCTTCCTGGAAGAGCGACGGGATGTCGCAGTGCTTGACCCACTCCTGCCAGTAGCGCGTCGTCTCGCGCAGGAAGCGGTCGCACAGGGGCTCGAGCGGCTCCTCGACCGGCGCGCCCCACGCGAGCACGAAGTGTCGCCGCCCCGTGAGTGCGAAGGGCTCGCCGTCGAGGTAGGCGAGCGGGGCGTCCGTCGTGAGGCGGAGCTCGGCGTCGTAGCCGTGGAACGCGACGTGATGGGACCCGCTCTCGCGTCGCGGCCGGCGCTTCGACCAGCCGAGGATGGGATCGCAGAGCACGCGGATGCGCGGCGTGCCCGACAGGGGCTCGACGATGCGCACCAGCTTGGTCGGCCGGAAGCTGCGCTCGTACTGCACGAAGCGCGGGGCGAAGTCGAGGACGCGAAAGGAGCCGTCCGGCGTGTCGAAGCGCGTCTCGAGGACGTTGGTGTTCGGCACGTAGCGCTGCTCGCCGGGCGCGGTGCCGGCGGGCCCGATCGAGAAGCGTCCGCCCTCGGCCTCGTCGAGGAGCGCGCCGAAGACGGGCGCCGAGTCGAAGCGCGGCAGACAGCACCACACGACGGCCCCGTCCCGACGTACGTGCGCCGCGACCTGGCAGTTGCCGACGAGGCCGAGGTCGGAGAGCGACATGAGCACCGCTCTAGCACATGATGCTTGGACCTCCAATCGTCGGGTGCTAAAGCGAGTCCATGGGCCGGACGCTCCGATTCCTGGTGGTCCTGCTCGCCGCCCTCGGCTTGCTCGCCGGCCTCGGGTACGCGGTTCTCGCGCGCATCACGAGCGGCTGGTTCGAGCGCGACCTCGAGCTCCGGTCGAGCCTCGCGGTGAGGGCCGCGCACGACAGTCTCGCAGGCCGCTGGACCTCCGACCGCGCCGGACTCACGGCGATCCTCTCGAACATCGCGCGGGACGAGCGCATCATGGCGGCCGCGGCGTGCTCGCTCCACGGTGAGCTCCTGGCCGCGACGGAGGGCTACCCGGCGGAGTTCCCGTGCCGGTCGCTGCTCGAGCGCATGCGCCACGCGGCGCCGGAGGACGCGACGTCGTGGACCATGGCCTCCGACCTCGCGGCCGGTCCCGTGCAGGTGGGCGTCTTCCTCCTCGACGGCGATCCGGAGCCGCTCGGCGCCGTCGTGCTCGTGCACGACCTCCGGTTCCTCGAGCGCCGCGAGGCGACGACGCGGAACATCCTGCTCGTCGCGTTCTTCGTCCTGTCCCTCGGCGCCTCGGTCGTGACGCTGCTCGCGGCGCGCTTCGCCTGGAAGCGCTGGAACCTCGAGCTCCGCCGCGCGCTCGGCGGCGAAGGGACGGACGAGTTCCAGCCGCTGGTGCGCGACGTGCGGGCCCTGGCACAGCGCCTGGCAGAGGAACGCGAGCAGGAGGGCCGCGCCGGGGCGTGGAGCGCGGAGCGCCTGCACGCGACGCTGAAGAAGTACCTCCACGGCGAGCGCATCGTCATCCTCGCGAACCGCGAGCCCTACAGCCACGACCGGGGCGCCGAGGGCGTCCGCGTGCTCCATCCCGCGAGCGGTCTCGTCACGGCGCTCGAGCCCGTCATGCGGGCCTGCTCCGGCGTGTGGGTCGCACACGGCAGCGGGAGCGCCGATCGCGACACCGTGGACGGTGACGATCGCGTGCGCGTGCCGCCGGGCGAGGAGTCCTATCTGCTGCGCCGCGTGTGGCTGTCGGAGGCGGAAGAGCAGGGCTACTACTACGGCTTCTCGAACGAGGGCCTGTGGCCGCTCTGCCACCTGGCCCACACGCGGCCCGTCTTCCGCGCCGAGGACTGGGAGCACTACGTGCGCGTGAACCGCAAGTTCGCCGACGCCGTGTGCGAGGAGGTCGAGGGCGACGACCCGATCGTGCTCGTGCAGGACTACCACTTCGCGCTCGCGCCGAAGATGATCCGCGAGCGCCTGCCGCGCGCGACCATCATCGTCTTCTGGCACATTCCGTGGCCGAACGCGGAGCGCTTCGGCATCTGCCCGTGGCGGGAGGAGCTCATCGCCGGCCTGCTCGGGGCGAGCGTGGTCGGCTTCCACACGCGGCAGCACTGCAGCAACTTCATCGACGGCGTCGACGCCTTCATGGAGAGCCGCATCGATCGCGAGGCGACCGCCGTCGTGCAGGGCGAGCGGCGCACGCTCGTGCGGCCGTACCCCATCTCGATCGAGTGGCCCGTGCACTGGCTCTCCGAGGTGCCACCCGTGGCGCAAGCCCGGGCGGAGGTGCGGGTCGAGCTCGGGCTCGCGCCGGACGCCCTCGTCGGCGTCGGCATCGATCGCCTGGACTACACGAAGGGCATCGAGGAGCGCCTGTCCGCGGTGGACCAGCTCCTCCAGCGCTACCCCGAGTTTCGCGGACGCTTCACGTTCCTGCAGGTGGCGGCGCCGAGCCGGACGAAGATCGAGCGCTACCGCGAGCTCAACGAGCGCGTGGAGGCGCTCGCGGCGGAGATCAACGCCCGGTGGTCGACGGAGAGCTACCACCCCATCGTTCTGCTGCGGACCCATCACGAGCCAACGGCGGTGTACCGCTACTTCCGCGCGGCGGACCTCTGCTACGTGAGCAGCCTGCACGACGGGATGAACCTCGTGGCCAAGGAGTTCGTGGCCGCGCGCGACGACGAGCGCGGCGTGCTCGTGCTGAGCCAGTTCACGGGCGCGGCGCGCGATCTCACCGAGGCCTTGATCGTCAACCCCTACGACCTCCGCCAGGCGAGCGACGCGCTCGCCGCGGCCTTGCACATGCCCGCCGACGAGCAGCGGGCGCGCATGCGGTCGATGCGGCGGCTCTTGTCGGAGTTCAACGTGTACCGGTGGGCCGGCCGCATGCTGGTCGACGCCGCCGAGATCCGCCGCAAGGAGCGCATGACCGGGCGCTTCGGTGCGGGGCGCGCCGCCTGGGGGGTCGAGGGCGCATGAGGCGCCTGCTCGCGCGCGAGAATGTCGAGCTCCTGGCGCAGCTCGCGTGGTCGCGGGTCCTGTGCGCCTTCGACTTCGACGGCACCCTGGCGCCGATCGTCGCGGACCGGGAGCGCGCCGCGATGCGCGGCCGGACGGCGCGTCTCTTCGCACGGGTGTGCGAGCGCTACCCGTGTGCCGTCATCTCCGGGCGCGGGCACGCCGACGTGGCGGCGCGCCTCGGGGGTGCGCCGGTGAAGTACGTCATCGGCAACCACGGGCTCGAGCCCGGGGCCGAGCTCGGTGCCTTCGAGCGGAAGATCGCGCGGGCGCGCGCGCTGCTCGCGGCGGCGCTCGCCGGCGTGCCCGGCGTGGACATCGAGGACAAGCGCTACACCCTGGCAGTCCATTACCGCCGCGCGCGCCAGAAGCGCGCGGCCCGGGTGGCCATCGCGAGCGCGGTCGCGTCGCTGCCGGTGCGCATGCGGGTCGTCAGCGGCAAGCTCGTCGTGAACGTCCTGCCCGAGCGCGCGCCGAACAAGGGGACGGCGCTCGTGCGGCTGCGCGCGCTCGAGGGGGCGAGCACCGCGCTCTACGTCGGCGACGACGTCACGGACGAGGACGTCTTCGCGCTCGACCAGCCGGGGCGCCTGTTCACCGTGCGCGTCGGCGCGTCGCGCGCCTCGGCGGCCAGGTACTTCCTGCGCGACCAGCGCGAGGTGGACGCGCTCCTCGCGAAGCTCGTCGAGCTGCGCGCGCGAGGGCCCCGGTGACGGCGCGCCCGCTCGGAGCCTCGGAGTTCCCGCTCGGGCCGGCGCTCGACTTCCTGCAGCGCCTGTGGCGCCTGGAGCACGCCCTCGGGCGACTGTCGCGACGCATGGAGCGGCGGCTCGGGATCACCGCGCAGCAGCGCCTCGTCATCCGCTGCGTCGGCACGTACCCGGGCATCAGGCCGGGCCAGCTGGCGGCCATCCTGCACGTCGACCCCGGCACGGTGTCGGCAGCGCTGCGACGCCTGGAGCGGCACGGGCTCGTCGAGCGGCGCCGGGATCACCTGGACAGCCGCAGGGTGGGCCTCGGGCTCACGCGCCGGGGCCGCGCGCTCGACGCACCCACGGCGGGGACCGTCGAAGCGGCGGTCGAGCAGCTGCTCCGGGCGAGCCCGCGCGCCGAGGCGGCGGCGGCCGTCGCCGTGATCGAGCGCTTCACCGCGCTGCTCGACGAGAGCGCGGGGACCTGAGCCCTGCCGCGCTCGCGCTCACTTCGCCGGGCGCCGGCGCTGCGGGCCGCGCCCGAGCGCGCCCCAGCTGCGCCGCGCCGTGAGGCCGAGCAGGCACAAGGGATCGGGGGCGCGCGTGAACTCGACCACGTCGCCGAGGCCGGCGGGCACGACGTCGTCGGGGCCGTCGAGGAACAGCCCCGCCTCGCGCATCTTGCTGCGCACGCGCAGGACCTGCCCCGGCTGGACGAGCGTGCGGCGCAGCGCGTAGCTCTCGCCGTGGGGTGTGTAGGGCTCGCGCACGACGAGCTGCAGTGCGCGCGAGGCGAAGGGCAGGACCCGTCCGCCCGCGGAGCGCTGGGCCGCCGTCGAGCCGGCGGCCGGTCCGATCCAGAAGCCGCTCGACTTCTGCTCCTCGACCACGTGGCCGAGCTCGAGGATGTAACGCGAGGTCTGGGCCGGGGAGATGTGGCAGAAGAGCGCGTCGTTGAGGACGCGCGCCGACACGACGCGGCCGTTCAGGCTCACCTGCATGCGCGTGAGGCTCACGCTCGGCAGTCGGCCGGTGAGGGCGGCGCGCAGGGCCTCGGCGACGCTGCCCTTCTGCGCCCCGCAGAAGAAGCCGACCGAGTAGCTCGGCGAGCTGTTGACGCCGAGCACGGGCGTCGCGCCGACGTTGTGCGAGGCGTGGAGCAGCGTGCCGTCGCCGCCCACCGTCACCACGAGGTCGAAGCGCTGCGCGTCGAAGCGGCGTCGGCCGGCAATGCGCGTGGCCGCGGCGCCGCACGCCGCGACCGCGCGCTCCACCTCGCGGACCGCCGCCTCGTGCTCCGCGTGCGCCGGCACCACGTGGGCGACCGAGGGATCGCCGCGCGAGAGGAGCTCACCCATGAGCTTCTCGCCGCGCTCGAGGTGCTTCGCGTAGGCCGAGCGCTTGACCACCAGGGCCACGCGGGGACGGGGACTAGCCATGGCTCTGGCCCTCGCGGCCGGGGGCGCGTCGCGCCGTCACGGCAGCTCCGCGAGGCGTCGCAGGCCGATCTCGGTCTTGCCGTCCTCGATGTCGCCCGCGCGCACGGCGGCGAGCAGGGTCGGCAGGGGCAGGGCGACCACGAGGGCGCCGCGCTCGAGGACACTGCCGTCCTCGCTCGGGTGGCCGCGCTCGGCCGGGCGCACCTCGAGGTGGAAGAAATGGTGGCGCTCGCCGATGACCCCGGCCGACGGGAAGGTCGCGGGGCCGAGCCCCTGCAGCTCTGCCGCGTCCGCCACGAAGCCCGTCTCCTCGCCGAGCTCGCGCGCCGCCGAGCGGCGGAGCCCCTCGGCGCTGCACTCGTCGGGCTCGACCAGGCCGGCGGGCAGCTCCCACAGCGCGCCGAGCGTCGCCTTCTCCGGCAGGGGCCGGCTGGCGAGCGGGCGGAGGTGCACCGGCGGGCGGAGCGCGCTCCGCACGTAGACGTGGCGCGTGCCCGTGGCGTCGCGGTAGTGGGCCGCGACCACCACGGCGTCGAGCGCGGCCCGCTCGACGCGGTCGTACACGAAGGGGTCGCCGAGCCGCCCCTCGGGATCGCGGACCCGGAAGCGCTGGCGCCGCAGGCGCAAGAAGCCGCCGGGCGCCGCGGGAGGCGTCAGATCCTCCAGCTCGACGAGCTCGATGACGGGCAACGGGGGCAGCATGGGCGTGCGGCGTGCGGCGAGCGGCCGCGCGGCCCGGCGAGCATAGCGGAAGCGACGGGAAGGCTACACCTCGCCGTGGTCGCTCCGGGGGCCGGCTCCGTCCGGGCGGGTGGCGGCGCTTGCGCCGCAGGGGCTCCCGGCGCCAGGCTTGCACCCGTGGCCGAACGCCCATGCCTGGCCCGACGGGGGCGCGCCGTGCGCGCGCTCGCGGTCCTCGCGTCGAGCGCCGCGATCGTGGGCGCCTGCGGGGGTGGGCCGACGCGCGGGCACCCGCTCGACATGGGGTGGGCCGACGAGGACGGTGCCGAGCTGGCCGCCTTCGAGCGAGCCTTCGACGCGCCCGCGCGCGTTGCGGCGCGCGCCGCGATCGAGGCGGAGCAGCCGAGCGTCTTCGTCGGCGTGTCCCTCGTCCTGCGGGAGGACGCCGAGGTCACGACGGTCCTCGGGCGCGCGGAGCCGGGCGCCAGGCGCTGGGCCTACGAGCATCCGCTCGAGTCGCCGCCGTGGCTCGCGGGCTCGGTGGTGGTGGGGCTCGGGGGCGGGGAGCTGTTCCTGCTCGACGCCGCGAGCGGCGAGCCCCTGTGGTCGCGGCGGGTGGGCGGTCGACTGCGCGGGGCGGCCGACGACGGCGCCACGACGCTCGTGTCGCTCGGCTCCCTGAGCGGCGCGCGCAGCATCGTGCTCGCGCTCGACCGGTCCGGGAGCGTGCGCCGCCAGCTCGACGTCACGGCGCAGGTCGGCGTGCCGGCGGTGGCCGGCGAGCTCGCCTTCTTGCCCTGGCAGGGCGAGGGCGTCGTCGTGCTCGATCTGCTCGAAGGGCGGGAGACGGCGCGCGTCGTGCGGCGCGAGCCCGTCACCGAGGCACGCGCGGTCGACGGCGTCCTCTACTTCGGGGACGGCACGCGGGCGCTCCGCTTCGACGCCGCAGCCGTCGCGGCGCGTCAGGGTGGCGGCCGCGATGTCGCGGTGCGGCTGCCGCGCCTGCCCGAGGCGCCCACCTGGCTCGGCCTCCGGGACGAGGACGCGCTCGGCCGCGACCCGCGGCGCTGGATCGAGCGCGGGACCGGAGCGCGCGTGCACGCGCACCCCGGAGCGCTCGACGGGGACGCCGCGGCGACCGGGGGCGGTGCGCTGCTCGCGTACTACCGGATCGCCGCCGTCTTCCCAGTCCAGGGAGGGCCGGTGGGCTGGGTCGTCACGAGCCGCCACGATCTGCTCGGCGGCGCGGCGTCGGCGGACGGTTTCGCCCTGTGCGACGCGGGGGGCGAGGCGCGCTGGCTGTCGGCGCAGGACGGGCGGGTCGTCGCCGCGCGGTCGCTCGGGACCTCCCTCGTCGCGTGCGCCGTCTCGGCGCGCCCGCCCGAGCCGCGCGAGCCGGGCAGGAGCGAGGATCCCGCGAGCGCGCCCGAGCCGCGCACGACCCAGCTGGTGCGGGCGCTCTCGGTTGCCGACCGCCGCGTGCTGCCGCTGCAGCTCGAGCTGTGCGACGGGCTCGCCGCCGAGCCCGGCGAGGACGCGACCGAGGCGCTGCTCGCGGTGGCTGCGCGCGAGACCGTGCCCGAGGCGGTGCGCGCCGCCGCCTCCGAGCGCCTCGCGGGGCGGCCCGCTGGCGGCGCCATGCTGAGCGCGCTGCTCCGGCGCGCCGAGCGCCCGAGGGAGCTCGGCGCGCTCGGCTGGCTGAGCGGTGCCGTCCCGTGGGACCCGACCCTCGGGGTGCTGGCGCGCGCGCTCGCGGCCTCCGGCGAGCGCGCCGCGGCCG